>NZ_LWGL01000269.1 GCF_001722485.1 Cellulosimicrobium cellulans
GGCGGGGCCGGGACGCGCCGTCGAGCACCTTGAAGGCCAGCGCGCTCCCGTCCGGCAGCCCGGCGCCGTACACGCCGTCGGCGCCGTCCTTCGCGACCAGGCCGGGGACCGCCTGCATGGCACGCGTCGCGTCGCGCCCCGTGCCGCCGACCATGTGCGGGAACGCGGACATCGCCCCGGCGACGGCCGCCTCCGGCGAGCCGGGCGCACGCCGGGGCGCGGCGGCCAGGTGACCGAACCCGCGCGCGAGCCCGCGCACCGTCGTCGAGTACAGCGGCGCGCCGCAGCCGTCGACCGTGACGTGCTCGACCGGGACCCCGGTCAGCTCGGCGACCGTCTCGCGGACGGCGACCTGGAGCGGGTGGTCCGCCTCGAGGTAGGTGGCCGTGTCCCAGCCGGCGGCGACGCACGTCGCGAGCATCGCCGCGTGCTTGCCGGAGCAGTTCTGGGCGAGGGGCGCCGGGCCGCCGTGCTCGGTCTGCCAGGCGAACGCAGCGGGCGGGTGCAACGGCATGTCGGGTGTGCTGCGCAGCGCCGACGTGTCGAGGCCGACGCCGGCGAGGATCTCCTCGACGCCGGCGAGGTGCTCGGGCTCGCCGTTGTGGCTCGCCGCGGCCAGCGCGAGCAGGCGCGGCGGCAGGTCCAGCCCGTGCCGCAGCATCGCGACGGCCTGGAACGGCTTGACGCTCGACCGCGGCCAGATGACCGTGTCTGGGTCGCCGAGCTCGAGGTCGGTGCCCTCCGGCCCGCCCTGCAGCACGAGGTGGCCGAGGTGCACGGACTCCACGAGGTCGCCGCGCACCACCTCGGCGAGCGGGACGGCCGCGTGCGCGACCGAGGCCCCGGCCGCTGTCACGACGCCGACCGCGCGCCGGGCACGCCGTGGGACCCGGTGCTCACCAGCCGCCCGGCCGTCCGCCGCCCGTGCCGCCGCCCCGGCGGCCGTTGCCGTACGGCTGCAGCCGCGGGCGCACGTCGACGAGGTAGACGATGGCCGCCACGACGGCGACGAGGCCGAGGAAGCCGAGATTCGGCCCGCCGAGCGGGAGCGACAGGAACCCGAGGACCGCGGCGGCGACGAGGATCCCGAGCCAGATGGGCTTCGTCAGCTTGCCCTCCGCGGTGAAGGCGCTCGCCGGGCGCCGCGCGGCGTCGACCAGGGCGAACAGCTGGACGCCGAACACCACGAGGGTGAGCAGCAGGTAGATGACCCACTGGAGGGTCCCGATTCCGAACACGACGACGAGCCTACGGTCTGGCGGGCCGCTTCGGCACCCGCCGCGCGACGCCGCAGGGCCCCAGGACGTCGGACGCCGCCGCCCCGGCGGTCACGGGACGACCCGCAGCCCTCGCCCGCGGGCGCCGGCGGCCACCACCGGGTCCCACGCGGCGACGAGCGTGTCGTCGTGCGCGACCGCGAGCGCGCTCGCGACGTGCACCGCGTCGTTGCTGCGCAGCGCCGCCGTCGCGCCGGCCGCGGCCCCTCCGGCGACCCCGTCGGAGGAGCCCAGGAGCGCCGACGCCTGCGCGGCCACCTGGCTCGTCACCTCGACGACGTGCAGGGCGGGCCACAGCGACTCCCACGTGGCGAGCGCCTCGGCGTGCTCGGCCGCGTCGAGCACGTCCGCCCGCACGCCGGCGGCGAGGGCCGCGCGCAGCTCGGTGTCCGAGAGGCGGCTCGTCACGACGACGTCCGCCCGGTTCCACAGCCGGCTCGCGAGCAGCGTCCCCAGCTCGGGCACGCAGAGCTTCACGAGCGCGCTCGCGTCGAAGTAGACGAGGGCCACCGGGCCTCCTCAGCGGCGGATGCGCCGCACGAGCGCGGCGACACCGGAGCGGGTCGAGCGTGCCGCCGGGACGGCGGGGGCGCCGACCGCCCGCTCCGGCGCGGCGTCGGACGTCGGGGCGCCGGCGTGCTGCGGCCGCTCCGTCGACGGCGGGGTGAGCAGTCCGTCGCGTGTCAGCTCGGTCACGAGGTCGGCCGTCGCGATGCCGGTGAGGCGCGCCACGGGGACGCCGCGCTCGGTGACGACGACCTCCTCACCCGCCCTGGCCCGCTCGATCCACGACCTGAGCTCGGCGCGCAGCGCGCTGACGGGGACCTCCATGTGCGCACCGTACCGGGCGGGAGCCCGCAGGTGCAGGGTGAAGACGGGACGAATCCGGCGACGGCCGCGGACCACCCGACGTCCTGCCCCCGGCTCAGAGCTCGGGCAGGGCGGCGCGCGCCTCGGCGGGGGTCGCGCCCGCGGCCTCGAGCACGTCGACGATCGGAGAGCGCAGCAGCATGACGAGCGACTGCACCTGCCAGTCCCCCGCCCCGACGACGTGCGGGTCGGCCGTCCGTGCCACCTCCACGAGCACCTCGCGCGCGACGGCGGGGTCCCGGCCCGCGCCGATCGCCTCGGCGAGCACGCGCGTGCCCGCGGCGAACCGCGCGACGAGGTCGGCGACGGGCTCGAGGTCGCGATCGTCCGGACCGTCCGCCGCGGGCCGGGCACGGCGCGCGAGCACGCGC
>NZ_LWGL01000270.1 GCF_001722485.1 Cellulosimicrobium cellulans
GGCGTCGTCGCCGCCCCGCACCGGGCGGCGTCGGCACCGTCACGCTCGTCGGCGGCGGCCCCGGCGCGGTCGACCTGCTCACCGTGCGCGGCCGGCGCGCGCTCGCCGAGGCGGACGTCGTCGTCGCGGACCGGCTCGGACCGGTCGAGGTGCTCGAGGAGCTCGCGCCCGGCGTCGAGGTGATCGACGTCGGCAAGACGCCCGGGAACCACCCCGTGCCGCAGCACGAGATCAACGCGATCCTCGTCGAGCAGGCGCGGCGCGGGCGGGCCGTCGTGCGCCTCAAGGGCGGGGACCCGTTCGTGTACGGGCGCGGCGGCGAGGAGGTCCTCGCGTGCCGCGAGGCCGGCGTCCCGGTCGAGGTCGTGCCGGGCGTGTCGAGCGCGCTGAGCGTGCCCGCGCTCGCCGGCATCCCCGTGACGCACCGCGGGACCGTCGCGGCGTTCCACGTCGTCAGCGGCCACGACGGCCTCGACGCCGCGTCGCTCGTGTCGGTGCGCGAGCGCGCGGCTACGCTGGTCGTCCTCATGGGTGTCTCGCAGCTGTCACGCATCGCGGCCCAGGCGCTGGACGCCGGGGCCGACCCGGCGCTGCCCGTCGCCGTCGTCGAGAACGGGTCCACGCCGCGCCAGCGCGTGACGAGCGCGCCGCTTTCCGACGTCGCCGAGCGCGCCGCCCAGGCCGGGGTCCGGGCCCCGGCGATCATCGTGATCGGGGACGTGGCCGCCGAGGGACGGCTCGACCCGGCGCCGCCCGCGTGACCGGGGACCACGCCGCCGGGCTCGAGGCGCCCGGTGCCCGTCCCGCGCTCGGGCAGGTGATGGCGGGCTGCACCGTGCTCCTCACGGCCGACCGCCGCAAGAGCGAGCTCGCCGCCGCGCTCGAGCGCCGCGGGGCGGAGGTGCGCCACGCGCCGGCGCTGAGCATGATCCCGCACGCCGACGACGAGCAGCTCCTCGCCGGGACGCGTGACCTCGTCGAGCACCCGCCGGACGTCGTCGTCGTGACGACGGGCATCGGGTTCCGCTCGTGGGTCGAGGCCGCGGACGCCCACGGGCTGGCGGACCGCCTGCTCGAGGTGCTCAGCGACGCACGGCTCGTCGCGCGCGGCCCCAAGGCGCGGGGTGCGATCCAGGCGGCCGGGCTCACCGCGGACTGGGTCGCCGAGTCCGAGACGTCGGCCGAGATCGCCGACGTCCTGCTCGGCGAGGGCGTCGCAGGCCTGCGCATCGCCGTCCAGCACCACGGAGCCGGCGCGGACGGGCTCGACGTCGTGTTCGCCGAGGCGGGCGCAGAGGTGGCGTCGCTCGTCGTGTACCGGTGGGGACCGCCGCCCGACCCGGACGTCGTTCGCGCGTCCGTCGAGGCGGCGGCGTCGGGCGAGATCGACGCCGTCGTGTTCACCTCGGCGCCCGGCGCGGAGGCGTGGATGAGCGCCGCCGAGGAGCACGGGGTCGGCCGGCTCGTCGTGAGCCGCTTCCAGGACGGCTCGATGGTCGCGGCCGCCGTCGGGCCGGTCACCGCCAAGCCCCTCGAGCACCGGGGTGTCACGGCGCTCCAGCCCGAGCGCGGACGCCTCGGCGCGCTGGTCCGCGCGCTCGTCGCCCACTACGAGCACGCCGAGACGGTGGCGCTCGCGACCGTCGCAGGGCCGCTGCAGATCCGCTCGCGCGTCGCGGTGCTCGACGGCGCGGTGCTGCCCCTGTCGCCGAGCTCGCTCGAGGTGCTGCGCCTCCTGGCGTCGCGGCGGGGGGAGGTCGTCACGCGCGACGACGTCCTCGACATCCTGCCCGGCGACTCGCGCGACCCGCACGCCGCCGAGGTCGCGGTCGCGCGGCTGCGCGAGGCGGCCGGTCGGCGCGACCTCGTGCGGACCGTCGTCAAGCGCGGATACCGATTGGAGCTCGCATGAGCACGGAGATCCTGGCCTTCCCGTCCGACGCGTCGGGGCGTCCCGCGTCCGAAGGCGCGGGGGGAGGGCATCCGTCGGCGGGCGGCGCGCCTGTGCTCGTCGGCTGCTCGCACGGCACGAACGACATCGCCGGGCGCGCGGTGATCCGCGCGCTGCTCGACGACGTCCGCGCCGCCCGACCCGACCTCGACGTGCGCGAGGCGTTCGTCGACGTCCAGCGGCCCGAGGTGGCGGACGTCGTCACGTCGGTCGTCGCGCCGGCGGACGGCGAGCCCGGGGACGCGGTCGTCGTGCCGCTGCTCCTCTCCGGCGGGTTCCACGTGGGGGTGGACATCGCCGCGTCGGTCGAGGACCGCGGACCCGGGACGGGCTCCGCCGCGGCGGCGACGCCGCTCGGGCCCGACGAGCGGCTCGTGGACCTGCTCGCCGACCGCCTCGCGGAGGCCGGCGTGCGCGCCGACGACGCCGTGGTGATCGCCGCGGCGGGGTCGAGCCGCCCGGGCGCCGCGCGCGACGTCGAACGGCTCGCTGCCGG
>NZ_LWGL01000271.1 GCF_001722485.1 Cellulosimicrobium cellulans
CGGGCTCCGGCTCGGGCTCGGCACGCGTGGGGCCGGCGTCGGGACCGGACGTCGAGCGGTCCGTCCACGTCGCCGGCCGGACACGGCGTGCGAGCGCGAGGAACAGGACGGCCCCGCCCGCGGCGACGGCGCCCGCCAGGGCCGCCGCGAGCGCCGGGCTGCCGACGAGCTGTCCGGTGACGACGGCTCCGGTCGCGCTCCCCACGCCGGTACCGAGCGCGAGCATTCCCGCACCGGTCCCCCGTCGGGGCGCCGTGACGTCGTCGGCCACGGCACCCCCGACCGCGCCGTCGACGAGGTTGAGCGCGACCTGTCCCGCGACCCAGAGCGCCCCGAGGGCGACGACCGTCGTGGCGCTCGGCAGCAGCGCCACCGCGACACCCCCGGCCACGCCGCCGGCGACCGCCCACGGCGCGCGCCGCCCCCAGCGGCTGCGCGTGCGGTCCGACAGCGCGCCGACGACGGGCAGCGTGACCGCGGTCACCGCGGAGGAGACGAAGGAGACGACCGCGAGCGACCGCTCCTTGCCGTCCGGGTCGACCTCGGCGAGCAGCGCCGGGAGCAGCACCGCGACGACGGCCGAGAGCGCCACGTAGGTGGTGCTCTGCCCGAGGAGGACCCAGGCGATCACGCGGCGGTCGGCGGTGCGCGCGGGGGCCGGGGCGGTGGCCGTCACGGGAGCAGCCCGTGCCGCCGGGCGGCGACCAGGGCCTCGGCGCGCGACCGGACGCCGAGCTTGCGGTACAGGGTGCGGGACTGCGACTTCACGGTGTGCAGGCTGACCTCGAGGAGCTCGGCGAGCTCTGGCCCGTCCAGCCCTTGGGCGAGTCCCTGGAGCACGACGTGCTCGCGCTCGGTGAGCCGGACGGCGTCGACGTGGTCGGGCACGACGGCGGGCAGGTCGGGCAGCGCCCGCACGGCGTCGCGGAGCTCCGGTCCTGCGTCCGCGGCGAGGTCCGCCAGGAGCGACCGGTCCTTGCGGGGGACGAGGAGCCACGGCAGCCGCGTCGTCGCGGGGTCCCCCACCGCGCTCGCCAGCTCCCGGGCGGCCACGTCGGGGTGCCCGAGGCGTGCCGTGGCGACGGCGAGCAGCAGGCGGCGGTCGACGTCGACGGCGGGCCCCGCGGCCGACGGCGGCGCCGAGCCCAGCGCTTCGAGCGCACCCTCGGCGTCGCCGACGGCGAGCCGCACGCGCGCCGTGGCCGTCCGGACCGCCTCGTGGGAGCGGTCGAGCCCGCGCAGCTGGAGGGTGGCGGCGTCGGCCCGTCCGGCGGACAGGAGCACCGTCGCGTGCAGCGCACCGTGGACCTGCTGCCAGTAGACGGGCACGGGCCGGCGGCTCCCCCGGTCCCGCGCGCGCGTGACGATCGCCAGCGCGCCGTCGACGTCGCCCGCCACGAGCGCGGCCGTCGTGTCCACCACCGCGTGCACCGGCCAGAACTCGTTGGTCTCCATCTCGCCGTCGAGCCCCCGCAGGGCGCGCACGGCCTCGTCCGCCCGCAGGTCCTCCAGTGCCACGACGGCGCGGGCGAGGCTTCCCGCGGCCGCGCGGTAGGGCCCGAGGGCGACCGCGACGTCCTCGTCCGGCAGCAGGAGCGCGATCTCGTCGCGAGCCTCGTCGACACGCCCGGCGACGGCCGCGAAGAACGCGACGCGCGTGCGCTGCGCGGCCGCGTCGTGCGTGGGGTCGCGGTCGTCGCCGTCGACCGTGCGCGCCAGGGCGAGCGCGGCCTCGACGCCGCCGTCCACGAAGAGGGACGACGCGAGCTGCATGGTCATCGCGGGACGCACGAGCTCGACGTCGGGCTCGGCGCCCGGGTCGGCGGCGTCGAGCGAGGCGAGCGCGCGGCGCGCGACCGCGGCGGCCCGGCTCCCCCGGCCGAGCAGCCGCAGCCCCACCGACTCGACCGTGAGCAGGAGCGCCTTCTCCCCGGGCTCGGCCCTCGGGAACCGGCGCGCCACGGCCGCGAGGAGGATCGCCAGGTGCTCGAGGGCCCGGCCACGGTGGCCCGGCATGGCGTAGTGGCACAGGGCCGCGGTCAGCGCGAGGTACGGGTGCCGCAGGAGGTCCCCGCGCGGGACGTCGGCGATGATCTCCGTCACGCGCGCCGAGTCGGTCCGCGCCAGCTCCGACCACCGCCCCAGCACGATGCGGTTCGCCGTCGGGTAGTCGCGCTGGAGGATCGAGGCACGCAGGCCCTCGGCGTGGTCGCCGTGCTCGAGCGCCCACGCGGCGGTCCGGCCGAGCAGCTCGTGCTCGCGCGGCGGGTCGGTGCGGTGCAGCTCGTCCCGCAGCACGTGGCGCGCGAGGGGCGCGAGCTCGAAGACGTCGTCGACCGTGCTCCAGGCGCCGATGCCCTCGCGCTCGGCCGCGTCGAGCGCCGCCGCGGCGTCGGCGGGCCCGAGGAGCGCCTCGTCGAGCTCGCGCGGCAC
>NZ_LWGL01000272.1 GCF_001722485.1 Cellulosimicrobium cellulans
CGCGCGGCGGCACGAGGAGGCCCGTGCGCCCGTCCACGACGGAGTCGAGCAGGCCGCCGACGGCCGCGCCCACGACCGGCCGCCCGCACGCCGCCGCCTCGAGCGGCACGATCCCGAACGGCTCGTACCAGGGGTCGCACACGACCACGTCGGCCGCGTGCATGTGCTCGCGCACCTCGTCCTGCGTGACGCTGCCGACGAGCTCCACGCGGTCGGCCACGCCGAGGGCCTCCGCGAGCGACCGCAGGCGCCGCGCCTCGGGGTCGTCCTCGAGCCGGTCCGCGGTCGGCCCGCCGGCGACGACGAGCCGCGCCTGCGGCAGCGCCGGGAGGGCCTCGATCACCGTGTCGACGCCCTTGCGCTCGACGAGCCGCCCCACGGTCAGGAGACGCAGCGTGCCCGGCTCGCGGTCGCGACGCTCGCGCAGGTGCTCCGCGCGCGCCGGGTCGGGGCGGAAGCGGCCGACGTCGACGCCGCACGGCACGACGTCCACGCGGTCCGGGTCGGCGCCCAGGGCGACGAGCTCGGCGACCTCGTCCGTGCACGTCGCGACGATGCGGTCGACCGCGCGGCACAGGAGGCGCTCGCGGGCGACGCGCTCGGCCGGGCTCGTGTCGCGCGCGCCCTGGTGGCGGCGCTTGACGGAGCCGAGCGCGTGGAACGTCTGCACGAGCGGGATGCCGAGCGCGGGCGCGGACACGAGGCCCGCGATGCCGGACATCCAGAAGTGCGCGTGCACGACGTCGGGCGCTGCGCCCGGCTCGGACCACCGGCGGCGCAGGTCCGCGCCGAACGCGTCCATGTGCGGCAGGAGCTCGTCCTTGGGCACGGGCACCGGCGGACCGGCGTCGACGTGCACCACCTCGACGCCGCGCGCCAGCGGCACGCGCTCCGGGAGCGCCGCGTCGTCGCGACGCGTGTAGACCTCGACGTCGTGCCCCTGCGCGCCCAGCCGCGTCGCGAGCGACGCGACGTGGACGTTCTGCCCGCCGGCGTCCACGCCGCCGAGGGCGGCGAGCGGGCTGGCGTGCTCGGAGATCATGGCGATCTTCATGAGGTCACCTCCTGGAGGACCGTGTCCCAGCGGCGCAGGAACGTGGCGTGGGAGTAGTGCTCGAGGACGTGCGCGCGGGCGGCGGTGCCGCGCTCGCGCGCCTCGTCCGGGTCGGCGAGCCAGCGCCGCGCGGTCGCGACCAGCTCGTCGGGACGGGAGCTCAGCGTCCCGGCGGCGGCCGGGACGGCGACGGGTGCCTCGGTGGTCGGCAGGGCGAGCACAGGCATCCCGATCGCCATCGCCTCGAGCAGCGACAGGCCGAGGCTGGTCCAGCGGTAGGGGTGCAGGTAGGCGCGCGACGTCGCGAGGCGCGCGTGCATCGCGGCCTGCGGGACGTCGTCGTGCAGGCCGTGCTCGTCGGCGTGGTCGCCGGCCAGGTGCTCCGCGAGCTTGCCGACGCCCATGCCGTACACGTCGAGCGGTACGTGCCGGCCGACCTCGACGAGGACGTCGGTGCCGGCGACGCGCCAGCGCCGCACGGGCTCGTTGACGACGACGCCGACGCTCGGGCGCTCGCCCGTGTACAGGTGGCCGGGGTCGGGGATGCCGTGGTCGACGACGAGCGTGCGCGCGTCGCCGGTGTCCCACATGAGCTGGTTGAAACCCGTCACGTGGACGATCGGGACGAGGCCCTCCTCGACGACGTCGAGATCGGCGAGCGGGTGCCGCGACCGCGCAGCGTGCTCGGTGGGCGCGTTGTGCTCGACGTAGACGGCGGGCACGTCGCGCCCGGGCATGAGGCCGGTCCAGCGCCGCAGCAGCTCGACCTCCTCGGGCCGCTGGAGCACGACGACGTCGATCCCGCCGCCCGCGGCGAGACCGGCGATCTGCTCGGGCGTCGCCTCGGTGACCGACGCCGGCCAGTCCCACGTCTGCGCGCGACCACGGCCCTCGGGGCCTCGCCCCGGGACGACGGGCACGACGTACTCGTGGTCGCCCGCGACGAACGCCGTCGCCCACGACCCGTGCACGTGCCAGACCAGGATCCTCACGCGATCACCTCCACGTTCTCGGGCGCCCTCCCGGGCGCGGTCGCCGGCGGCGGGGACGCCGGCGCGAGGCGCTCGACCGCGTCGGCGACCTCGTGCGGCCCGATGCCGGTCAGGCACGGGTGGCCGGGGACGGGGCACTCGCGCGCCCGGGTGCCCCGGCACGGGGCGTCCTGGTCGCCCAGGACGACGGTCGGCACGCCCCACGGAGCCCACCGGTCGGCGGGCACCACGGGCGCGAAGAGCGAGACGACGGGCGTCCCGACCGCCGCGGCGAGGTGCGCGGGGCCGGTGTTGCCGACGACGACGCACGCCGCGCCCGCGAGCACGGCCGCGAGCCCGGCGAGGTCGGTGCGCCCGGACAGGTCCGTCGCGCGGCCGT
>NZ_LWGL01000273.1 GCF_001722485.1 Cellulosimicrobium cellulans
CGTGCTCGACGTCGCGGACGCCCGCGACCGCGCCCGTGAGCGGGGCGTTCCACCCGTGCCCGGGGCCGTCGCCGCCGTCCGGTCCGGCGAGCGGCTGCGCGACCGGCCACTCGATCGTCACCGACTCCAGGCGCAGCGCCTCGCGCACGCCGACCGCGAGCCCGGCGACGAGCTCGTCGGCGGTCGATGCCGTCGACAGGTGCCGCCCCACGCGGAGCGCGGCGCGGCCCGGGTCGCCGCCGTCGCCGTACACGAGCGCGTGGACGCGCCGTCGCAGCCAGGTGTGCAGCGGCTGCACGGCCACCGCGACCCCGACGGCCGCGACCACCTGCGCCGCGGGACCGTCGACGACGGTCGCCGCGACCACGACGACGACGCCGTACACGAGCGCGAGGCCGAGCGCGAGCATCGCGGCGACGGTCGCGCGCGACAGCACGAGATCGACGCCCCACAGCCGGTTGCGCAGCACGCACACGAGGATGGCGGCGGGGAACAGCGCCTGGCACGCGAGGTGCGTGAGCGGCACGGCGAGCACGACGTCGGGGTCGGCCCACGTCCCGAGCAGCGGCACGAACGACAGCGCCATGAGTGCGGTGCCGAACGCGAGCAGCCCGAGCCCGCGCCGGTCCTCGACCGGGCCGCGGCGCCAGCGCCACGCCGTCGCCGCGGCGGTGACGAGCCCGACGACGACGACCCCGGCGATCGCCGGGCGCGGGTCATCAGCGGGGCCGAGGAGGAAGAACGCGATGGAGGCCGCGCCGGCGGCCACGCCGCACCAGCCGCCCGCGCCCGGCCGCCCGGAGCGCACGAACCACGGCACGAGCACGAAGAGACCGACCGTTCCGGGGATCCACGCGAAGCCGTACGCGTCGGCGAGCGGGGTCAGCGGCGGGAGGGCCGGGTGGGTCGACGCGTAGCTGCGCCAGGCGCCGCCGAACGCCGCCACGCCCCCGCCGATCCCGGCGAGGGCGGTCAGCCACCCGACGACGTGCGGGCGGCGCGCGAGGACGACCGCCGCGACGGTGCCGTAGACGAGCGCGACGGTCGCGTCGACGACGACGAACAGCAGGTCGCCGAGCAGCAGCGGGACGCCGGACGTGAGCTGGAGCAGCAGCGAGGACAGGCCGAGGGACCAGGCGAGGACGGCCACCGTCCACGCCGTGCGGGGCATCCCGGCGCGGCCGGGCCCGGGCTCGGCCACGGGCCCAAGGTAGGGCCGCGCCGGGCCCTTCGAGAAGGGCCCGGCGCGCACATCACCCGGTGCGTCGAGAGGTGTCGGGGCGCTCAGCGCCGGTCCCCGAGCGCGAAGCCGAGCGCGGTGACGACCAGCCACAGCGGCCCGACGAACCCGGCCATGTACTGCAGCGGGGAGACGCCGGCGAGCAGCGCGAGACCGCCGAGCACGACGCCGACGACGCCGATCCAGCGCGGCGCGGCCGAGTGCCGCAGCGCCGCGACGCCGAGCGCGACGCCGCTGACGCCGGCGCCGACCCACAGCCACGGGATCGTCGCGACCCAGTCGACGTAGAACGCGCCCGACTCGGGGACGACGAGCTCGGGCTCGGAGAAGGCGAAGAGGAACTGCGTGTCGAGGCCGGACCCCAGCAGCCCGGCGACCGACACGAGCACGAGGCCCCAGCCGGCGACGGTCGGCAGCAGCGAGCCGGCGGGCGCCTGTGCGTCGAGGCGGCGCTTGAGCCCGGCGGCGAAGACCAGCACCAGGAGCGCGCAGACGATCGTCGCGGTGTGGAAGACGAGCTGGGTGCCGATGCGGCCGGCCATGTCCGCGACGATCGCGTCGGCGTCCCCGGCGGTCTCCTCCCAGTTCGTGCCGAAGGACATCGAGGCCTGGATCGAGACGAGGCCGAGGACGCCGGCGACGGCGCCGGTCCAAGCCCACGCGCGCGACGGGGCGCCGCGGCCGCGGCGGGAGGGTGCGCCCGCGACGGGCGCCGTGGTGGTGAGCGGGCTGTCCTGCATGGGAGTGCCTTCCTGGTCGGGCGCGGTCGTCCCGCGCCGGGTGCTCGTGACCAGGGAAGGCTCGTGCGGGACGTGTCCCGGGTCCCAGAGGTCGGTGTCCCGGACGACCGGGCGATGTGGCCGGGACGGCGCCGCGGCTCCGGTCGCCGTCCCGGGGC
>NZ_LWGL01000274.1 GCF_001722485.1 Cellulosimicrobium cellulans
GCGCAGGACGGTGCGGCGCTCGGGGTTGTGCCGCACGAGCCGCGGGGTCCGGTCGAGCGCGCCGCGCAGCTGCGCGGGCAGCGTCGCGGCGAGGTCGGCGCGGCGTGCGTCGTCGGTGAGGACGCGGATCCCCGGGACGTCGCGGTCGGCGCGCCACGTCGTGACGACGAGGCCCGCCTCGCGGTCGACGAGCAGGACGTCGGCGGGCTCGGCCTTGCGGACCGTCTTGTCGAGCTTGGGCAGCGCGTGCGGCGCGTAGACGCGCACGACGACGCCCTCGGGCTCGCGGCTGCGCGCCGCCCACACGGCGGCGACCACGCAGCTCGTCCCGGGCTTGAGCCGCAGGTACGGCCGGATCAGCGTCCCGGGTGTCCCGGTCGCGTCGGCGAGGCGGGCGGCGAGGGCCGTGAGGTCGGGGACCGCGGGCACAGCCGGGGCGGCGGTGAGGGTCTCAGCCACGGGCCACCGCCTCCCGGTCGGCGGCGGGTCCGCCGACGGCGTCCGGCCCCAGCACCTCGGAGGGCCGGCCCTGGGCGACGACGCGCCCGCCCTCGACGCGCGCGACGCGGTCGCAGCCGCGCGCGGCGGCGAGGTCGTGCGTGATGACGATGGTCGTGCGGCCGGCCGTGAGGCGGGCCATCGCCTCGACGACCTCGCGCTCGGTGTCCTCGTCGAGGCCGGTCATCGCCTCGTCGAGCACGACGATCGGCGCCTGGAGGATGGCCGCGCGGGCGATCGCGATGCGCTGGCGCTGGCCGCCGGAGAGCGTGGCGCCGCGCTCCCCCACGACGGTGTCGTACCCGTCGGGCAGCGCCGTGATGAAGTCGTGCGCGCCGGCGAGCCGCGCGGCGCGCTCGACGTCGGCGTCCGTGGCGTCGTCGAGGCCGGTCGCGATGTTCTCGCGGACCGTGCCGCGGAACAGCACGCTCTCCTGCAGCACGACGGCGACGGACGTCCGGACGCTGCGCACGGTGAGCTCGCGCACGTCGTAGCCGTCGATGCGCACCACCCCCGCGTCGGGGTCGCGCAGGCGCGACAGGAGGGACACGAGGCTCGACTTGCCCGCCCCGGACGCCCCGACGACGGCGATCCGCTCGCCGGGCCGGACCGTGAGGTCGAGGCCGCGCAGGACCGGGTGACCGGGCGCGTACGAGAGCCACACGCCCTCGAACCGCACGGAGCCGCGCACCTGGGTGAGGGGGCGCGCCCAGGACGCGTCGACGACGTCGGGCCGCTCCTCGAGCACGTCGACGACGCGCTCGCTCGACGCCGCGGCCTGCGCGATGCGGCCGGTGTACTTCGCGATGTCGCGCATCGGCTTGAACGCCGCCTTGAGGTAGGTGAGGAACACGGTGAGCTCGCCGGGCGTGAGGGCGCCGTCGAGCACGCGGCGCGCGCCCACGTAGAGCACGAGCGCGGTCGCGGCCCCGACGAGGACGTCGGTCGAGCGCTCGAGCCCGGCCGAGAGCCGCTTGGCGCGCACGCCCTCGCGCAGGGACGAGTCGTTGGAGCGTGCGAAGCCCGCGCGCATGCGCTCCTCGAGCGAGTACGCCTGGACAACCTTGACCGCCGAGAGCGTCTCGGTCGCGAGCGCCGCGAGGTGCCCCTCGGCCTTGCGCTGGTCGCGCGAGACGCGGCGGATGCGGCGCGTGAGGCGCGTGCTCGTGAGGAGGAAGACCGGCAGGACGACGAGCATGACGAGCGCGAGCTGCAGGTCGAGCACCGCGACGACGACGACCATCCCGGCGAGCGTCACGACGTTGCCGATCATGGGCAGCATCGCCGTGACGGACACCTCCTTGAGCCGCCCGACGTCGCTCGTCACGCGGGTCACGAGGTCGCCCGTCGGGGTGCGGTCGTGGAACGCGAGCGACAGGCGCTGTAGGTGGTCGTACAGGTCGGCGCGCACGCCCGTGAGGACGCGGTTGCCCGCGAGCGCGAAGCACACCGTGCTCGCGTACGCGGCGAGCGCGCGCAGCGCGGCGATCGCGAGGAGCGACAGCGCGGCGAGGAGGATGACGGCGCCCAGGTCGGCGGGCGCCGGCCCGGCGACGGTCGAGCCGGTCGCCGCGACGATGCCGTCGACGACGAACTTCAGCGGCCACGGCTCGAGGAGCCGCATCGCGACCTCGCCGAACAGCGCGAGCGTGCCGAGCACGAGCAGGCGACGCTGCGGCCCGACGTGCTCGCGCA
Organism: Cellulosimicrobium cellulans; assembly: GCF_001722485.1. Classification (GTDB taxonomy): domain Bacteria; phylum Actinomycetota; class Actinomycetes; order Actinomycetales; family Cellulomonadaceae; genus Cellulosimicrobium; species Cellulosimicrobium cellulans_A. The sequence goes on from NZ_LWGL01000274.1 coordinate 2,194, forward strand.
GGTGCGGCCACGAGCGCCGGAACGAGCGGCCGGTGCCGCGCAGCGACGTGCGCCCCGCGCGCGGGGACCTCTCAGCCACGGGACACCTCCACGGCCGGGCGCCCGGTGGGCGGGGTGGCGGGGAGCGCGCGCCCGGCGAGGCCGAGCGCGCGGCCGACGACGACCGTCCAGTCGTGCCGCGCGACGGCGGCC
>NZ_LWGL01000275.1 GCF_001722485.1 Cellulosimicrobium cellulans
CGCCAGGGCCGCCGCGAGCGCCGTCGGGCTCGGTCACGCGGCGTGGGCGACGATGGGCGCGACCGCGGTGCTGCAGGGCGACTCGACGCGGGCGGCCGTGGTCCGGGGGTTGCAGCGCGGGGCGGGGACGGTCGCCGGCGCCGTGCTCGCGTGGCCGCTGCTCGCGGCTCCCCTGGGGTTCTGGGGCACGGCCGCCGTCGTCGTCGCGCTGCAGATCGTGACCGAGGTCGTCGTCGCGCGGCACTACGGCCTGGCGATGCTCACAATCACGCCCATGGCGCTGCTCATGACGTCGATCGCGCACCCCGCCGTGCCGGCCGCGCTCGCGCTGGACCGCGCCGCCGGCACGGTGATCGGCGCCGTGGTGGGCGTGCTCGCCGTCGTGCTCGTGCACGCCCACCGTCGGCCGGCACCGTCCGCCATCGAGGATGGTCCGCGGTAGGCCCGCGGTGGGTCCGCGGTAGGACGGGGCCAGACCCCGCCGACGGGGGTCAGACCTCGATCGACTCCAGCATCTCCGTGACGAGCGCCGCGACGGGCGAGCGCTCGGAGCGGGTCAGCGTGACGTGCGCGAACAGCGGGTGCCCCTTGAGCGCCTCGATGACGGCCGCGACGCCGTCGTGCCGGCCGACCCGCAGGTTGTCGCGCTGCGCGACGTCGTGGGTGAGCACGACGCGCGACGACTGCCCGATCCGCGACAGCACGGTGAGCAGCACGTTGCGCTCGAGGGACTGCGCCTCGTCGACGATGACGAACGCGTCGTGCAGGGACCGCCCGCGGATGTGCGTGAGCGGCAGCACCTCGAGCATCTCGCGGTCGATCACCTCGTCGAGCACCTGCGGCGAGACGAGCGCGCCGAGGGTGTCGTAGACCGCCTGCGCCCACGGGTTCATCTTCTCGGCCTCGGAGCCGGGCAGGTACCCGAGCTCCTGGCCGCCCACGGCGTACAGGGGCCGGAACACGACGACCTTGCGGTGCTGACGCCGCTCCATGACGGCCTCGAGCCCCGCGCAGAGCGCGAGCGCCGACTTCCCCGTCCCGGCGCGCCCGCCGAGCGAGACGATGCCGACGCTGTCGTCGAGCAGGAGGTCGATCGCGACGCGCTGCTCCGCGGAGCGGCCGTGCAGGCCGAACACCTCGCGGTCGCCGCGCACGAGCTGCACGTGCTTGTCGGCCGTGACCCGGCCGAGCGCGGACCCGCGCGGGGAGTGCACGACGAGCCCCGTGTGGCAGTGCAGCGGGCCGGCCGCCTCGACGACCTGCGCGTCGAGGGTCGCGAGCTCGAGCGACTCGTGCTCCCACAGGGCGGCCATCTGCTCGTCCGTCAGGTCGATCTCACTCATGCCCGTCCACCCGGAGTCGACGGCGAGCTCGGCGCGGTACTCCTCGGCACGCAGCCCGACGGCGGACGCCTTGACGCGCATCGGCAGGTCCTTCGACACGACCGTGACGTCGTGCCCCTCGGACGCGAGGTTCGCCGCGACGGACAGGATCCGCGTGTCGTTGTCGCCGAGACGGAAGCCGGCGGGCAGGACGGCTGGGTCGGTGTGGTTGAGCTCGACGCGCAGCGTGCCGCCGGCGTCGCCGACGGGGATCGGCTGGTCGAGCCGCCCGTGCTGGACCCGCAGGTCGTCGAGCATGCGCAGAGCGCTGCGCGCGAAGTAGCCGAGCTCCGCGTGGTGACGCTTCGCCTCCAGCTCGGTGATGACGACGACCGGCAGGACGACGTCGTGCTCCGCGAACCGGGCGATCGCCTTGGGGTCGCTCAGGAGGACCGAGGTGTCGACGACGAACGTGCGGGTCGTGCTCCCGGTCTCGCCGGACGGCGACGACCCGGTGCGGGGGGTGGGTGAGGTGCGGACCACGGAGGCTCCCCTCCGGCGCGCGGGCGCCGTGCTCTTCCAGGGTGTGGCAGGCGACCGGCCGCTGGGCCGCAGGTGCCACGGCTCAGCAGCGCCGGTGCCGGCCCTCCTGAGCGGAGCGTGAACCCCATCGGCTGGCCTCCCGGAGGGCGACGATGGTGCCGCCCGTCCCTGCCGAAACTACGCGCCTGTGATTCCGACCACCAGCCCCTGACACCCGTGTCCCCGAGGTTTCATCCGACGTTCACGTGCGCCCGTCGAAGCTGGGCACGGACCGGCGGCGCCGCGTACGGTCGGCGCATGACGACCGCGGAGCTGCTCGAGCTCGACGCCACCGCGCTGGCCGCGTCCCTGCGCGCGGGCGAGACGTCCCCCACCGAGGTCCTCGACGCGACGCTCGACGCCGCGCGCGGCGTGGGCGAGCGCGTGGGGGCGTTCGTGCACCTCGCCGACGACCTCGCGCGCTCCCAGGCGGCCGCGGCCGAGTCGGCGCTCGTCGCGGCGCGGCGCGAC
>NZ_LWGL01000276.1 GCF_001722485.1 Cellulosimicrobium cellulans
GCAGGTGACGAAGGCCCGCAAGTCCATCGCGCAGTTCAAGCTGCGCGAGGGCATGCCGATCGGTGCGCACGTCACGCTGCGCGGCGACCGCATGTGGGAGTTCCTCGACCGTCTCCTGTCGATCGCCGGCGCGAGCCGGCACCGCGCCGGGCGCGTGTCGCCGTGGACGCTCCTCGCCGCCGCGCGCACCGTGCCGTTCCTGTGGCGCGTGACCCGGCACGTGCGCCGGCTGCGGCCCGACGTCGTGCACACGACGTCGCTCAAGGCCGACCTGCTGGGGGTCGTGCCGGCGTTCGTGGCGCGTCGGCCGCTCGTGTGGCACGTCCACGACCGGGTCGCGGACGACTACCTGCCGGGCGTGCTCGTGCGCCTCGTGCGCGCGCTCGCCCGCGTGGCCCCGGCCGCGGTCGTGGCCAACTCCCGCGCGACGGCGGCGACGCTGCCCGTGCGCGCGAGCGTCGCCTACCCGGGGTTCGCCCCCGCCCAGGCCGAGGGCGTCCCCGACTGGCCGGCACCCGACGGCGACCCGGTCGTCCTCATGGTCGGCCGCCTGAGCCCCACCAAGGGGCAGGTCGAGGTCGTGCGCGCGATGCCCGCCGTCCGCGAGGCGGTCCCGGGGGCGCGGCTGCGGGTCGTCGGCGCGGCGGCGTTCGGCGCCGCGGACTACGCGGCCGAGGTCCGCGCGGAGGTGCACCGCCTGGGGCTCGACGACGCGGTCGAGCTCGTCGGCCACGTCGCCGACACACGCGCGGAGCTCGACCGCGCGGCCGTGTGCGTGCACGCGTCGCCGGTGCCGGAGCCGTTCGGGCAGGTGGTCGTCGAGGCCATGGTGCGCGGAGTGCCGGTGGTCGCCACGCGCGCCGGCGGCGTCGAGGAGATCCTCCTGGAGGGCGCCGGCGAGCACGAGGCCGCCGCCACCGCTGCCGCCACCGCCGACGCCGCGGCCACGGGCGAGCCGCTCGGCCTCCTCGTCCCGCCGGGCGACGTCGACGCGATCGCCGCCGCCGTCCGGGACGTCCTCACCACGCCCGACGCCGCGCGGTCCCGCGCGGACCGAGCCCGCGCCTCCGCGCTGCGACGGTTCCCCGTCGCGCGCACGGCGCAGGTCCTCACGGACGTCTGGACCGCCGCGTCCGGTCGACCGCCGCACGCATGAGCGCCGCCTGGCCGCGCCACGTCGGCACGTCGGGCGGCGTGCCCGTCAGAGCTGCGGCCTCGGGCGCGGAGGCCGCGTCGAGCGCGGCCAGGACCGCGTCCGGGAACCGCGCGGCCTCGGCGACCCGGACCGCGGGCTCGTCCCGGAAGCCCGCGACGGGAGTCGCGACGACGGGCCGCCCCACCGCCCGGTACTCGTAGAGCTTGATCGGGTCGAGGCTCTCGGTGAAGTCGTTGACGAGATGCGGCACGAGCAGCACGTCCGCGTGGCGCAGGTAGGCCGGCACGGCGGTCCACGGCCGCGGGCCGAGCAGCGCGACGTCCGCGGCCGCGAGCGCCTCGCGGTCCTCGCGGCCGACGTCGACGACGGGGCCGACGACGACGACGCGCGCCCGCCCGCGCAGGGCGCGCGCGGTGGCGAGGAGCAGCGGCACGTCGAACCGGTCGGGGTGCGCCGTGCCGACGTAGAGGGCGACGCGCCCGTCCGGCAGGTCGGCGGGTCGCGCGTGCGCCGCGCGGTACCGGTCGAGGTCGACGCCGTTGGTCACGAGCGTCACCGGTCGCTCGGCGCCCTTGCGGCGCACGAGGTCGGCCGAGCACACCGTCACCTCGGCGCACCGCTCGAGGAGCGTCCGCTCGTCGGCGACGAGACGGGCGTGCTCGGCGGGGCTGCGGTCCGCGGCGAGCCAGTCGTCCGTCACGTCGTACAGGGAGGGCCAGCCGGTGCGCGCGACGAGCGCTGCTCCGGAGGGGTCGTTGACCCACAGCACGGGACGCCGCAGGCGGGCGCGCCGGACCGCGCGCTCGACGCTGCGGGCGAGGTGGTCGTCGACGCGCGGGTCGACGCGGCGGGGGAGCCACTTCGTCGGCTGGTGCAGCAGGATCCGGCCCGGCGCGACGCCGGGCACGGCGGGGGCGGGGCGCAGGCCGCGACCCGGCCGGGGGAGGGCCCGCCGGCTGAGGCGGTGCAGCGGGTCGGCGGCCGGCTCGACGAACAGCACGCGCAGGCCGGGGTCGGCCCGGCACAGCTCGGCCACGAGGTACTGGTTGCGCCGCCACACGTCGTCCCACGCCTCGAGCGACAGGACGACGAGCGCGTCGTCGCTCACCCGAGGACCCGCGCGTAGACGGCCTCGGTCCCGGCGACCTGCGCGGCGGGCGTGTACCGGGAGCGCTGGGCCTCGCGCCCGGCGACGGCGCACGCGTCGCGGCGGTCGGG
>NZ_LWGL01000277.1 GCF_001722485.1 Cellulosimicrobium cellulans
CGAGTACCGCCCGGACGCCCCGCCCGAGCGCCTCGCGGCCGCGGCCGCCCTCGTGCGCGACGGCGTGAGCACCGCGCTCGACGAGCTGCGCGACGTCGTGCGCGTGCTGCGCGATCCTCCCGACGACGTACCCGTCGCCTCCAGCGTCCCCGTCCCGCAGCCCGGCCTCGGCGACGTGCCCCGGCTCGTGGCGGAAGCACGGGCCGCCGGCGGGGACGTCACGCTCGACCGCACCGGCGACGCCGACCCGCCGCGCGCCGTCGCGGTCGCCGCCTACCGCGCCGTCCAGGAAGGGCTGACGAACGCGCGCCGGCACGCCCCCGGCAGCCCGGTCGTCGTGCGCCTGTCGTCCACGCCGGGCGAGGTGCGCGTCGTCGTGACCGACGCCGGACCGCGGCTCGTGCCGTCCGGCGCCCCCGCGCTCGCCGCGGGCTCGGGCACGGGACTGGTCGGCCTGCGCGAGCGCGTCGCCCTGCTCGGCGGACGGCTCGAGGCCGGCCCCGGCGGCGGGACGGACGGGTTCGTCCTCGACGTCCGGCTACCGTGGGGCGCATGAGCGCCCCGGACGGGCCTGCCGCGCAGCGACCCACGCGCCTCGTGATCGTCGACGACGACGCGCTCGTGCGCTCGGGCCTGCGCCTCATGCTCGACGGCGCACGCGGCATCGAGGTCGTCGGCGAGGCCGGCGACGGCGGCGAGGTCGCCGCGGTGCTCGACGCCCACCCCACGGACGTCGTCCTCATGGACCTGCGCATGCCGGGGGTCGACGGGATCGAGGCCACGCGCCGGGTGCGGGCCCGGCCCGGGCCGCCGGCCGTCGTCGTGCTCACGACGTTCGAAACGGACGAGGAGGTCGTCGGGGCCCTGCACGCCGGGGCGTCCGGGTACCTGCTCAAGGACATGCCGCCCGAGCGGATCGTCGCGGCGGTCCGGGCGGCGGCGACGGGCGAGCCGGTGCTGTCGCCGGAGATCGCGCGCCGCCTCATGGCGTCCGCGGCCGACGCGGGCGGGGCACGGGGCCGGGCGCGCGCGGCGCTCGACCGGCTCACCGCGCGCGAGCGCGACGTCGCGGTCGAGATCGGGCGTGGGGCGACCAACGCGGAGATCGGCGCGCGCCTCTACCTCAGCGTGCCGACCGTCAAGGCGCACGTGTCGAGCGTGCTCCTCAAGCTCGGCGTGGAGAACCGGACCCAGGTGGCGCTCGTCGTGCACGAGGCCGGGGCCGACGAGGACTGAGCGCCAGCGGTCCGAGCGCCATAGGTCCGAGCGCCATGGACCCGAGCACCACGGCGGTCAGTCGCCGGGCCACTCCCCCGTCCACTTCTCGAACACCCGCGCGCCGCCGCGGTCGATGAGCGCCTTGACCACGGCGTAGATCGCGCCCTGGATCAGTGCCGCGACGACGATCTCCTTGAGCGGGTACTCGGACTGAAGCGGGCTTGGCGCGTCCTTGCGGTCGCCGGGCGCCACGCGCTTGTAGACCTGCTTGAAGACCTGTCCCGCCACGAGACCGCCGACCATCGAGGTCACGATGCCGACCGGGCGGTAGAGGATCTTCGCGGACTTGCTGCCGCTCTTCTCCGGCAGGTTCTCGCCGATCGATGCGTCGCTCATGACTCGACGCTAGGACGAGCCCGGCCCGGACGCGCGGCGAACGGCGCGGCCCCGGGCGTCCGGGGCGCGTCGTCCGAGACGGCTCAGGCCGCCACGACGGCGCAGCCCGCCGGCACGAGCGCCACGTGCACGACGGCGCCCGGCGCTGGCGACTCCCCCGCGCCCGCCGCACCCGTCGCGTCGGCGAGCGCCACCACGCGCGTCGACGCGCCGTCGGGCGCGCCCGGCAGCACGACGTCGACCGTGACCTCCGTCGCGCCGCGCCGGAACACGCTGCCGACGACGGTCCCCCGCCACGAGCCAGCACCACGCGCCGCCCCCGTCCGCCCTGGTGCTGACGAGTCCGTCGGGTCGGCGACGCGCAGACCCCTCGGTCCGACGGCGAGCACGGCATCCGCCGGCGTGCCGGCGCCACGGGCGACCTCGGCGACCTGGGGTGCCGACAGGTCGGCCACCGGAACGAACGCCTGGTAGCCGAGGAACTGCGCGACGCGCCGCGACGCGGGGGCACGCCACAGCGCCTCGGGCGGCGCGACCTGCAGCAGCCGGCCGGCGTCCATGACGGCGACGCGGTCCGCGACGGTGAACGCCTCGTCGTGGTCGTGGGTGACGAAGACGGCGGTCGTGCCGGTGGCGCGCAGGGCGTCGCGCAGGTCGAGCGCGAGGCGCTCGCGCAGGCCGCGGTCGGGCGCGGACAGCGGCTCGTCGAGGAGCAGCAGGCGCGGCCGGGGCGCGAGCGAGCGCGCGAGCGCGACG
>NZ_LWGL01000278.1 GCF_001722485.1 Cellulosimicrobium cellulans
GAGGCCGAGGGCCGTGGCCGCCGCGCGCCGCCGCGTGCGGTGCGCCGCACCGCCCTCGCCGGGCCCGAGGTACCGGTCGCGCTGGTAGAGCCAGCGCGCGGGCGCGTGGCAGTAGACGACCGTGCGGCGCGCGCCGCGGTAGCCGTGCGCCCAGCCGGTCGACGACGCGACGAGGACGTCGGCGTCGACCCGCTGGCGGTCGACCGCCGGGGCGAGGACCGGGAGCGCGAGACGGTGGTGGCGGCGCAGGAGGCGCACGCGGTCGAGCGCGGAGGTGCGCAGGTCGAGCGACCCGAACTCCGGGAACGTGCCGCCCGGGTGGTGCAGCGTCGTGTACATCGGCGAGCCGGGGAACGCCTCCGCGAGCAGCAGGGCGACGCGCTCCGCGCCCCCGCGCTGCGTCGCGTAGTCGTGCGCGAGCGCCACACCCTCCGTCATGCGACCTCCCTCGCCGAGCCGACGTCCCAGCCTAGGTGCGGGACCTGCGCGCGACGGCGGGGTCGCGGCGACCTCACCCGGGTGAAAACGCCCGTTCCGCGGCGAGGGTGCTTGCCCGGGGCATCAGACGCGCGCGTGGAAGCGGCCCTGGGCGGCGAGCAGCCCCTCGGTGAGGACCATCTCGACCGCGTCGGCCGCGTCGTCGAGCAGGAACGGCAGCTCCTTGGCCTCGGCCCCGGAGAAGTTCTTCAGGACGAAGTCGGCGGTGTCCGTGCGGCCCGGCGGGCGGCCGACGCCGCCGCGCACGCGCACGTACTCCTTCGTGCCGAGCGCCTTGGTGATGTCGCGCAGGCCGTTGTGGCCGCCCTCTCCCCCGCCGATCTTGAGCTTGACCGCACCGAAGGGGATGTCCACCTCGTCGTGGACGACGACCACGTGGTCGGGGTCGACGCCGTAGTACCGCGCGAGGCCCGAGACGGGCCCGCCCGAGACGTTCATGTACGTCGTCGGCTTGGCGAGGACGACGCGGGGCCCGGGGCGCCCGCCGGGCAGCACGCCCAGCCGCCCCTCGCCGACGACCGCCTGCGCGCGGGGGTGCCGCGCGAACCGCACGCCCGCACGCCCAGCCAGGACGTCGAGGACCATGTGGCCGAGGTTGTGCCGGGTGGCGGCGTAGCGGTCGCCCGGGTTGCCGAGCCCGACGACGAGCCAGGGCTGGTCGGTCATGTCACCTCGTCCTTCACGTCCGGGGGCGCACGGACGCCCGGCACCGTCACGGTACCGGGCGTCCAGCAGGGGACCGGCCTCAGCCGGCCGGGTGGGTCACTCCGCCGCGGTCCCGGCGGTCGCCGCGTCACCGCTCTCGGCGGCGGCGTCCTCCGGTAGCTCCTCGGCCTGCGGGAGCGCGACCGTCACGACGATGAGCTCGGGGTCCGCGGTGAGCGTCGCGCCCGAGGGCAGCGGGACGTCGCCCGCCGTGATGCTCGTGCCGGCCTCGAGGCCCTCGATGGAGACCTCGATCGTCTCGGGCAGGTGCGTGGCCTCGGCCTCGATCGCCAGCGTCTGCAGGTCGACGAGGTGGATCGTGCCGGGGGCCGACTCGCCGACGACGTGGACGGGGACGTCCACGGCGACCTTCTCGCCCTTCTTCACGACGAGCAGGTCGACGTGCTCGATGAGGCCCTTGACCGGGTCGCGCTGGACGTCCTTGGCGATCGCGAGCTCGGAGCGGCCCTCGAGCTCGATCGAGAAGAGCGCGTTCGAGTGCTTGAGCGCCATCATCGTGTCGTGGCCGGGCAGGGTCACGTGGACCGGGTCGCTGCCGTGGCCGTAGAGGACGGCGGGGATCTTGTCGGCACGGCGGATGCGACGCGCGGCACCCTTGCCGAACTCGGTGCGGGCCTCTGCGGCGAGCTTGATCTCGGACACTGGATCACTCCTGAAGACAGTTGCGGGCCGGCCACCAGTGGGGAGCGGTCGGCTGTCCGGACGGTGAGAGGGCCTCCCGGACGGGCGGCTGCGTCGGCGCGGGACACGTGACGGACGCGCGCAAAGGACGACCGCCCAGTCGATAACGGAGATCCAACAGGTCTGGCTGACTCTCCGGACCGCGCTCCGCTCGTGCGGTGCGCGCTCGCCGGCCGTCAGACGTCCCTCGCCGAGGCAACCTGACTACTGTACCCGGGGCCGCGGTCCCGGCGAAACCTGGCTGCGCGGCGGGACGACCCGTCAGCCGGACGTCGCGGCGGACGTCGCCGCGACGGTGGCGCCGACGACGATCGCCGCGGTGATCTCCTCCACGTACGCCTTGACCGCGAGGCTGGGCCAGCTGTCGGCCGCGATCTGCTTCGCCCGCGCGTCGACCGCGCGGCGCTCCGCCGCCGTCCACCCCGGCGCGCCGTCGACGACGGCGGGCGCGCCACGGCCGCCCC
>NZ_LWGL01000028.1 GCF_001722485.1 Cellulosimicrobium cellulans
CTCGACCCCGCCGCGCGGCGCGGCCGGGTCGGGGGAGCCGGGCGCCGCCGGCGCGGTGCTCATCGCGCGCCGTCCGCCGTGCGGTCGAGGGAGACGGGACCGTCCGGGCTCACGGCACCCACCGCATGCACGAGCTCGACCACGCGCGTGAGCACCGTCGGGTCCGTGTCGGGCGGCACGCCGTGGCCGAGGTTGAGCACGTGACCCGGGGCGGTGGCGCCGCGCCGCAGCACGTCGCGCACGTGGGCCTCGAGCACGGGCCACGGGGCGGCGAGCAGCGCCGGGTCGACGTTGCCCTGGAGCGGGACGGACGTCCGCGCCGCCGCGGTCCCGTGCGCCGCGACGCTCGGGGCGGGGCCCGAGCCGAGGACGGTCGGGGTGGCCGCGAGCGTGGCCTCGGCCTCGTCGAGCGGCGTGCGGTAGTCCACGCCCACGGCGACGTCGCGCACGCCGGCGGCGAGGACGGCGTCGCGCATGGCCGGGAGCAGGTGGCCCGTGCCGGTGCCGAAGTGGACGACGGGCACGCCGAGATCGGCGACGTGCGAGAGCGCGCGGGTCGACGCTCCCGCGGCGCCGGCGGCGTAGTCCGCGAGCGAGAGCGAGCCCGCCCACGAGTCGAAGAGCTGGGCCGCGCTCGCGCCCGCGAGGACCTGCGCCCGCAGGAAGGTGCCGGTGAGGTCGGCCGCCCAGTCGACGAGGCGCTGCCACGTCTCCGGGTCGCCGCGCAGGAGGGCGCGCGCCGCGAGGTGGTCGCGCGACGGCCGGCCCTCGACCAGGTAGGCCGCGAGCGTGAACGGGGCGCCGGCGAAGCCGATGAGCGGCGTGATGCCCAGGGCGTCGACCGTCAGGCCGACCGCCTCGGTGATCGGCGCGAGCGCCTCGGGCGTGATCTCCGCCTCGACGAGGCGCGCGACGTCGTCGTGCGTGCGGTACGCCTGGCCCATGACCGGCCCGACGCCCGGGGCGATGTCGACCTCGACGCCGGCGAGGCGCAGCGGGACGACGATGTCCGAGAAGAAGATGCCCGCGTCGACGCCGTGGCGCCGCACGGGCTGGAGCGTGATCTCCGACGCCAGGTCGGGGCGCAGGCACGAGTCGAGCATGCTGACGCCCTCGCGCGCGGCCCGGTACTCGGGCAGCGACCGCCCGGCCTGGCGCATGAACCACACGGGTGTGATTTCCGGCCTTTCCCCGGTCGTCCCGGCGCGCAGCGCGCGCACGAGCGGAGATTTCGTCGTGCGACCGTCCGCGAGCGGGTGCGAGGGCGCAAGTGAGGGGAAATTCACGATTCACAATTCTGCCCCTCGCGCGCGCCGATGGTTAAATCGAAGCACTGTGGCTCTTCTCTCCCTGACGGCCAGCCACCACGAGCTCGACCTCGACGCCCTCGAACGTCTCTCGACGGGGGCCCACTCGATCGGCGGCTCGGCGGTCGCGGCCTGCGACGTCATCACGGGTGCGGTCGTCCTCGCGACGTGCAACCGCTTCGAGCTGTACCTCGACGTCGAAGCCCCGCTCGACGGCCCCGGCGTGCGGCACGCCACCGAGCACGTCGCCCGGCTCGTCGCCGAGGCGTCGGGCGTCGCGCCCGAGGACGCTGCGCGGTCGTTCCGGGCGCGCGCCGGCGGCGAGGTCGCCGAGCACCTGTTCTCCGTCGCGTCCGGGCTGGACTCGATGGTCGTGGGGGAGCGCGAGATCGCCGGGCAGGTCAAGCGGGCGCTCGAGACCGCGCACGCCGACGGCCTGACGTCCTCGACGCTCGAGCTGCTGTTCCAGACGGCGTCGCGTACGTCCAAGCGCGTCAGCACCGGCACGACGCTCGGCGGCGCCGGGCGGTCCGTGGTCGCGCTCGGCCTCGACCTCGCCTCCGCCGAGCTCCCGCCGTGGCACCAGGTCCGCGCCGTGCTCATCGGCACCGGCTCGTACGCCGGCGCGAGCCTCGCCGCGCTGCGTGCCCTCGGCTGCGACGACGTGCGCGTCTACTCCCAGTCGGGCCGCGCCGAGGAGTTCGCGGCGGCGCGCGGCGCCGAGGCCGTGACCGACCTCGTCGGGGCGCTCGAGGACGCCGACCTCGTCGTGTCGTGCAGCGGCGCCCGAGGGCGCGCCGTCGCCGCGGGCACCGGTGTGCGCCGCGAGCAGGCGATCGAGCACGTGCTCGACGCCGCGTCGGTGGTCCGGGCGCGCGAGCGCGCCGCGGTCGTGGCCGGGGACGAGCCGGAGGAGGCCCGCCCGATGGTCGTCCTCGACCTCGCGCTGCACCGCGACGTCGACCCGCACGTCGCCGACGTCGAGGGCGTGCTCCTCTACGACCTCGCGACGCTCGCGGCGCACTCGCCGTCCATCGCGTCGGACCTGGTGGCGCACGCGCGCGCGATCGTCGACGAGGCGGCGCGCGAGTTCGAGGAGACGCGCCTCGGCCGGGCGGCCGACGCGGCCGTCGTCGCGCTGCTCGCCGACGCGGAGCGACGCATCCGCGCCGAGGTGGACGACGTCGTCGCGCTGCGCCGCGCGGAGGGCGACGACCCGACCGACGACGAGGTCGAGGAGCTCGCCCGCGGCGTGCGCCGCCGCGTGCACGCCGACCTGCACAAGGCCATCGTGGCGGCACGGGCCGCGGCGGTCGAGGAGTCGCGGACCGCCGAGCGCGCGGTCGTGGCGGACGCCGAGGCGATGATCGCGGAGGCCGACGCCGGCATCCGCTGAGGCTGCTCGTCGGGGCCTCGCGGTCCTCGTGCGGCACGCCCCGGGGAACGCTTGGGGTACGCCCGGGGTACGCCCGGGTGCAGGCGCGCCGGGGACGTGACAGCGCAGTCACGTCGTGCAATCCTGACCGCGACCACGGGCCGACCCATGCCCATCGCTGTCGACGAGGACGAGGAATGCGAACCCTTCCCACCGCTCTGACCGCCACGCTGCTCGGAGTCGCGCTCGCCGCCGGAGGCCTGCCGGCGAGCGCGTCACCACCGGGGGCGACGGCCCCCGCGGCCCCGTCCGCCGACGCGCCGGCCGACCTCTCCCTCGAGGTCAACCCGTTCGTCGGCACCGAGGACGAGGGCAACGCGTACCCGGGGGCCACGACGCCCTTCGGCATGGTGCAGCTCAGCCCGGACAACACGAACAGCTACGCCTCGACGTCGTACAGCGTGGAGGCGGGACGCGTGTGGGGCTTCAGCCACCGCCACATCAACAGCGCGGGCTGCCCCGCCGCCGGCGAGCTCCTCGTCACGCCGGACACGACCGCGACGCCGCGCACGACGCGCTCGTTCCTCGAGATCAAGGACCAGGCGAGCACCGAGCACGCCTCGGCCGGCTTCTACGAGGTGACGCTCGCCAACGACGTGCACGCCGAGCTCACCGCGACGACGCGCGTGGGCATGCACCGCTACACGTTCCCGGCCTCGGCCACGTCGCACCTGTCGTTCAACGTGGGGCAGACGCTGCGCGACGCGGGCGCGAGCTCCGTGACGTGGGTCGACGACCGCACCCTCGAGGGCTGGGTCGACAACGGCGGCTTCTGCGGCGGCACGCCGGACAAGCAGCGCTACTTCTTCTCCGCGACGTTCGACCGGCCTGCGGCGTCGGTCGGCACGTGGGGCACCGACGGCGCGTTCGTGCCCGGGTCGACGGCGAGCGAGGTGGCGTCGGGGAACAACGGTGCGGTCGCCGTCTTCGACACGATCGCGGACCAGGACGTCGAGGTCAGCGTCGGCGTGAGCTTCGTCGACGTCGCCGGCGCCCGCGCGAACCGCGAGGCCGAGGCCGTCGTCGACGGCGAGCAGGTCGCCTTCGACGACGTGCGCGAGCAGGCGCGCGAGGCGTGGAACACCGAGCTCGGCCGGGTCGACGTCGAGGCGTCGCCCGAGCAGCGCCGCGTGTTCTACACCCAGCTCTACAAGACCCTGCTGTCGCCGACGATCGGCAGCGACGTCGACGGCCGCTACCGCGGCACGGACCTCGAGGTGCACCAGGCTGACGGCTGGGACTACTACCAGACGTTCTCCCTGTGGGACACGTACCGCACGCAGGCGACGTTCCACGCCCTGCTCCTGCCCGAGCGCGCCGAGGACATCGTGCGCTCGATGTACCAGCACCGCGTCGAGGGCGGCTGGCTCCCGCGCTGGTCGCTCGGGGCGCTCGAGACGAACATCATGGCGGGCGACCCGGTCACGCCGTGGCTCGCGGAGAACTTCGCGCTCGGCACCGTCCCGGACGACATCGCCGACGAGCTGTGGGGCTACCTCGTCGAGAACGCTACGACGACCCCTCCGCAGGGCGTCGCGCCGGTCGGCCGCCGCAGCACGGAGTTCTACGCCGAGCACGGCCACGTGCCGTTCTACCCGGAGGTCGAGGGCGGCCTCGGCTCCCAGTTCGAGGAGTACCGCCACGGCGGGTCCGCGACGCTCGAGCTCGCGCTCGCCGACGCGAGCCTCGGCGCCGCGGCGGACCGCCTCGGCAAGGAGGACGACGCCGAGCGCTTCCTCGCCCAGGGCCGCAACTGGCGGACCCTGTGGAACCCCGACGTCGAGCTGTCGGGCGGCTTCCAGGGCATGGTCAACGCGCGCCGTCCCGACGGGTCGTTCGTGACGCTGCCCGAGCTGACGGACGTCACGCGCTCCGGCTTCCACGAGGGCGTGCCGTGGCAGTACCAGTGGATGGTGCCGCAGGACGTCACCGGCCTGCAGGAGGTCATGGGCGGCGAGGACGGCTTCGTCGAGCGCCTGGACTACTACTTCGACCAGCCGGCGCTCCAGGCGCAGCTTGGGGTCTCGCCGGAGTCGTGGGCCCGCGGCGGCAGCGCGTACTACACGACGATCCGCTACAACCCCGGCAACGAGCCGACGATCATGAACCCGTGGCTCTACGGCTTCGTGGGCCAGCCGTGGAAGACGAACGACGTCCTCGCCGCGAACCTCAACCGCTTCCCGGACACCCCGGGCGGCGGCGTCGGCAACGACGACCTGGGCACGCTCGCGGCCTGGTACGTCATGGCCTCGCTCGGGTTCGAGCCGGTCATGCCCGGGTCCGGGATCCTCGCGCTCAACGCGCCCAAGGTGCAGTCCGCGACGATCACGACCGACGCCGGCACGACGTTCCGCATCGAGGCCGACGGCGCGCGCGAGAAGCTCCCGAGCTACGTCGCGGGCGCCACGCTCGACGGCGCGGAGCACACCGCGGCGTGGATGGACGTCTCCGCGGTCCAGGACGGCGGGGAGCTCGTGTTCGACCTGTCGGACACCAGCGAGGGCCTGACCTGGGGCACCGCGCCCGAGGACCGCATCCCGAGCGTCTCCGCGGACGCGGCCCCGGCGCCCGTCGAGGTCACGGCCCAGGCGCGGTGCCTGGGCGGCACGGCGTACGTCGCGGTCCGCGCCGCGAGCACGGCCGACGTGCCGGTCGACGTGCGGATCGAGACGCCCTTCGGCACGCGCGAGCACGCCGACGTCGCACCGGGGAAGAACGCGTACCACGCGTTCAGCACGCGGACGGCGTCCGTGGCGGCGGGCACGGTCACCGTCACCGTCACGGGCGAGGACGGCACGTCCGGGGTCGTCGAGGCCGAGCACGCGGGGGCGACCTGCGGCTGAGCCGCGCCTCCTGACCGGCCGAGGGCCGTCGTCGGGCACCTCCGGGTGCCGGACGGCGGCCCTCGCCGCGTCCGCGTGCGCCCCGGGCGGCGCACCGGCGCCGGGCCGGGCGAGCCGGTAGCCTCGCTCGTCGTGACCTCGGCGAACGGCAACGGCACGCGACGTCTCGGCGTGCTGGACATCGGCTCGAACACCGTCCACCTCGCGGTCGTCGACGCCGCCTACGGCGCGCGGCCCGTGCAGGCGGCGGGCGCGCGCACGGTGGTGCGGATCATGCGGTACCTGCAGCCCGACGGCTCCCTGTCGGCCGAGGGGGTCGCGGCGATGCTCGACGCGGTCGACGCGGCGATGGTCCTCGCGCGCGAGTCGGCCGTCGACGAGATGCTGCCCATGGCGACGTCCGCGCTGCGTGAGGCCACGAACGGCCCCGACGTGCTCGCCGCGATCGCCGAGCGCGTCGGCTGCCCGGTCCAGGTGCTCTCGGGCGAGGACGAGGCGCGCCTGACGTTCCTCGCCGCCCGTCGCTGGCACGGCTGGGCGGCGGGCCGGCTGCTCGTCCTCGACATCGGCGGCGGCTCGCTCGAGATCGCGTCCGGCGTCGACGAGGAGCCGGACCTCGCCGCGTCCGTGCCGCTCGGCGCCGGACGGATGACGATGGCGTTCCTCCCGGGCGACCCGCCCGACCCCGCGGACGTCGAGGCGCTGCGCGAGCACGTGCGCACGACCCTCGCGCCCACGGCCGAGGCCTTCGGGCGCCTGCCGCGGCCCGACCACGTCGTCGCCACGTCGAAGACGTTCCGTTCGCTCGCGCGCCTCGCGGGCATGCAGCACGAGGTCGTCGGGCCGGACGAGCGGTGGCGCATGCGGCGCTCGCAGCTCGCCGACTGGGTGCCGCGCCTCGCGCGTCTCACCGCGGAGGGGCGGACGGCGCTCCCGGGCGTCACGCCCGAGCGCACGTTCCAGATCGTCGCGGGCGGCGTCGTCGCGGTGGAGACGATGCGCGCCCTCGGCGTCGACGAGCTCGAGATCTGCCCGTGGGCGCTGCGCGAGGGCGCGATCCTGCGGCGCCTCGACCACATCTGACGGTCACGCCGAGGGTCGGCCGTGGCGGCGCCCCGTCAGTCCTGGGGCGGCGCGACCCGCTCGGTGAGGCTGAACCAGTTCCCCGAGTCGTCGACGAGCACGGCCTCGATGCCGTACGGGCGCCGCGCCGGGGGCTGGCGGAACGTCACGCCCTTGGCGCTGAGCTCGCGGTAGGTCGCCTCGCAGTCGTCGGTCTCCAGGACCCCGGCGCCGAGCGTCCCGCGGGCGACGAGCGAGCGCAGCTGCTCGGCGGACTCCGGGTCGCGGCCCATCGCGCAGTCGGACAGGACGATGGTGCGCGTCGGGTCGTCCTTCGGCCCGACGGTGAGCCACCGGAAGCCCGCGCCGGCACCCTCGAGCTCGGCGCCCATCGAGACGTCGTCGCGCAGCTCGAAGCCGAGGACGTTCGTGTAGAAGTCCTTCGCGGAGTCCTGGTCGAGCACGTACACGGTCGTGTGGGACAGGGTGAGCATCGTCTCGCTCCTTCCGCGGCGTGGGCCGCACGGCGTCGGCGGTCCGGTCGGCCGCCTCGCTCCCGACGCTACGGCGCCGTGCCGTGCTGCGGCTTCTCCGATCGTGCGGTCGCGTCGGAGGGCGTGGGGGCGGGCGTCGTCCGGTCACCGGGAGCGGCGGCAGGAGGGGCGGCGGGTTGCGGCCGACCCCACGCGAGCGCGAAGCAGCCGGGCACGGGCGGCGGGCCGCCGCGTCGCACGTGCTCGGCCCGGTACGCCGTCGGCGTGACCCCGACGATCGCGGTGAAGCGTGCCGAGAACGTGCCGAGGCTCGTGAACCCGACGGCGTGGCAGACCTCGGTGACGGTGAGGTTCGCGGACCGCAGCAGGTCCTTCGCGCGCTCGACGCGCCGGGTCGCGAGGTAGGCGATCGGGCTCGTGCCGAACGCCCGGGAGAACGCGCGGGCGAAGTGGTGCGGCGAGTAGCCGGCGACGGCGGCGAGGTCGGCGAGCGTGAGCGGCTCGGTGAAGTGCGCGTCGGCGTGGTCGCGCGCCCGGCGCAGGTGGACGGCCACCTCGGCGGGCACGGGCGTGGCGGGACCGGTCAGCGTGACCATGCCGCGGCGTCCGATCCCCAGGCGTGCGCGGGCGCGGGGTGGTCGTCGACGCGCTCGTCGCCGAGGCGGTCGAGCGCGGGGCGCGCGGTCGTCACCACGGTCGTGCGCCCCTCCACGGCGATCTCGTGCCCGACGACGCAGCCCGGCCCGGGCGGCGTCGGCGCCGCGTGCGCGGGGTCGCGGCCGGGCGCGGCGAGGAGGGCGGTCGCGGTGCGGGCGAGCACGCCCTCGACGTCGCGCCCGCGCCCGTCCGTGGCCCGCTCTGCGAGGGCATCGACGACGGCCGCCGCGACGAGGTACCCGGTCGCGTGGTCGAGCGCCTGGGCGGGCAGCGCGCCCGGCGTCGCGGAACGCGGCGGTCCGTCGGTGCCGTCGCGCGAGCCCTCGACGAGCGCGATGCCGCTCGCGGCCTGGACGATCGAGTCGAAACCGCGGCGCCCCTCCCACGGGCCGTCGTCCCAGGCGGCCACCCGGGCGCGGACGGCTCCCCGGGGCGGGCGGAGCCCGAGGTGCTCGACCGCGCCCGGGCGGTACCCGGTGACGAGCACGTCGGCCGTGTCGAGCAGCTCCTGCGCCCGCGCGAGGTCGGCGCTGTCGCGCAGGTCGAGGAGCGTGGACCGCTTGCCCTGCCCCGAGTCGAGGTGCTGCCAGCCGATCTCCGGCAGGTGCGGCGGGTCGACGCGCAGCACGTCGGCACCGAGCAGGGCGAGGGCGCGCGTCGCGACCGGTCCCGCGATGACACGGGTGAGGTCGAGGACGCGCACGCCGTCGAGCGGCCGGCGCCCGCGGGCGAGCGGGCGGGCGCGCGCCTTGTCGTCGCGGGCGCGGGTCCGCACGGGCTCGGCCGAGCCGGCGCCGCGGCCCGGAGACGCGTGCCACTCGTCCTCGGTGCGCACCCGCACGGCGATCGCCCCGGCTTCGGCGGCCTCGTCCTCGACCTCCTGGACGGGCCGCTCCGCGAGCCGTTCGGCGAGGTCGTCGCGCGTGGCGTCGTCGGGCAGGCCGAGCAGGCGCAGGAGCCGTGCGCGGTGGTGGGGGTAGTTCGCGTGCGTGCGCAGCCAGCCGTCCGCGGCACGGAAGAAGCCCGACATCGGGGCGAATCCGTCGACCGGTGCGCCGTCGAGGCGCAGCAGGCGGTCGCTCGTGAACGCCGCAGCGACGCGCTCGGGATCGGGCGCGGGGCCGGGCGCGAACCCGCCGGCGCGCGCGGCGGCGTCCTGCACGGCGCGCACCGACAACACGGCGAGGTCCAGGACCGGCAGGGTCGCGGCCAGGTACCCGTCGGAGCGTGGACGCGGCGTCGTGCTCACGTCGCCGACGGTACGTCCGCCGCCGCCGTCGCACCAGGGCTCACTCGGCGACGCCGGTCCCCAGCACCGTGCCGTCCGCGGCGAGCGCCTCCACCGCGACGTACGCGGCGTCCTCGGGGACGGGCGCGAGCGCCGTCTCGAACCCGTCGCGCGGCACCTCGACGACCGGCGCGGCGTCGGCCTCGGTGGAGCCGGCGACGAGGCGCCACGTGGCGACCTCCGTCGCGCCGTTCCAGCTCGCGTACGCGGTGCCGCCGTCGATGACGACGAGCGGCGGGTCGCTCGGCACGCCCACCCAGTCGTCGAAGCGGTAGGCGCGGTACGACTCGCCGGCCTCGAGCGGGAACTCGCGCACGAGCGTGCCGTCGGCGGTGTACTCGCTCGTGAGCTGCGCGTCGCCCCAGCCGATGACCACGTTGCCGTTGTCGAGCACCTGCAGGTTCCCCTGGCTGCCCGCGACCATCGTCGGGTCGGTCGGGAGCCACTCCTGGAGCACGGACGCGGTCATCGCGTCCGTGTCGAGCGCGAGGCGCAGGCCGCGCGACCGCTCGCCGACCGGTGGGTCGCCCTGGTTGTCGAACAGGGTGAGCGTGTCGTCCTCGTGCAGCTGCGCGTCGTGCTGCCACGCGAACTGCGCGCCCGTGCCGTCGTCGGGGCCCTCCATGTCGAAGTCGCTCGACGTCCCGCCGAGCACCCACTCCACCTCGCCGGTCTCGCGGTCGACCCGGTAGACGGCGTGCGTGTTGCGCGCGGAGAGGACGATGTCGCCGTCGGGGGTGAGGGTCGCGCTGTTGACGTGGAACCAGTCGAACGGGTCCTCCTCCGAGCCCTTCGGGTCGTCCTCGACGGCGTTGGGGCTCGTCTTCGTGTCGGTCATCTCGACGTGGTCCGACGCGCGCCACTCGAACAGCACCTCGCCGGACTCGACGTCGACCTCCTGCACGACGTTCTCCCACGCCCAGCCGTCCTCGTCGCCGCCGACGGGCGTGAGGTCCGTCGGCTCCGCGACGTAGGCGAGGATCAGCATCGTCCCCTCGGGCGTGATCACCGCGTCGTGCATGTCGGCGTTGCCGGGCTCGATGTCGCCGCCCGTGGTGACGCGCGCAACCTCGTGGTACGACGAGTCGAGCACGACGATGTCGCCGAAGCCGTGCCCGACGAAGTCCGACTGCCCGACGTAGTAGGTGATGACCTGCTCGCCGCCGAGCTCCTGGACGCGCACGTCGTACGCGGCCGTGTCCTCGGGCGCGATCCACACGGGCTCGCCCTGGGCGTCGACGATCAGCGGGCCCTTCTTCGGCGCCTCGCTGCGCTTGGGCCCGAGGAAGTACAGCGCGTCGCCGGTGTCCGACGCCGCGGCAGGCCCCTGCGTGACGGGCAGCACCGGCGCGACGAGGCCGGTCGAGCGGAACGTGTGCACCGCGGGCGGCGTCGACTCCGACGGGTCGGGCTGCGCCTCCTCGCCGGATCCGGTGCAGGCCACGAGCACGAGCGCCGCCGCGACCGCTGCTGTGGCTCGCCGCGCGCGGACCCGACTGCCGTTCATGGGACGAGCGTGCCGGAGGAGCACCGCGGTCGCACGCGCGGACGACCTGTCGGCCACGCCGGCGTGTCGGTGTTCATAGGTTCGTGGCGAGGGTATGGTCGTCGGCATGGCATCCAGACCGCTCCAGGAACCGGCGTTCCTCATCCTCTCGGCGCTCGCGCGCGAGCCGCTGCACGGGTACGGGATCGCACAGGACGTCGAGGCGAGCTCGGACGGGCGCATCACGCTCCGGGCCGGCACGCTCTACGGCGCGATCGACCGCCTCGTCGCGGCGGGCCTCGTCGAGGTCGACCGCGAGGAGGTCGTCGACTCACGCCTGCGCCGCTACTACCGGCTCACCGCCGAGGGGGGCAGCCGGCTGGCCGCCGAGGCCGAGCGCGCCGAGGCCCAGGCGCGGCGGGCACTCGAACGCCTCGCGTCGCGCCCGCGGCGGGGCGGGACGGACGTCGCGCCGGGTCGGCTCGACGGCGGGGCGGTCCCGGCATGAGCGGCGTCGACGGCGGCGCCGGTGCCGTGGACGACGTCGCGACGGCCCCCAAGGATGTGGAGCTCCCCGTGGCGCCGGTCCTGGTCCGCGACTACCAGCGGCTCCTGCGGCTCTTCCCGTACACGTACCGGCGTGACCACGAGGCGGAGATGCTCGGCCACCTGCTCGACGGCGCCGTGCCCGGCCAGACACGCCCGTCGCGGGCCGAGCGGTGGGACCTGCTCCGTGCCGCGGCCCGCGAGTGGCTGTTCGCCCCGCTCGGCTCGACGGCGCGGCAGCGCCGCGACGGGAGCGCGCTGCTGCTCGTCGTGCTCATGCTGGTGCTCGCGGTCCAGGCCGCGCGTGAGCTGTCCGCCACCATGGCGTTACTCGGCAGCGAGAGTCGTCACGAGTCCCTAGGGATCGCCGGCGAACCGTTCCGGATCGGGATCGACGTCTTGATCTCAGTCCCGCTCGCCCCCGCGTGGCTCGTGTGGGGTCTCTGCGTCGGTGCGCTCGCCGTCGGGCTCTCGAGGACGGGGGCGGTGCTCGCCGTCCTCGCGACGATCGCCGGAGCCGTCGCGGTCGGGGGCCTCGTCTCCGCCGAGCGGGTGTACCTGGCGTACGTGAGCGCAGGCTGGGTCGTCGCTCTCGCCGCCTTCGCGCTCGTCGTCGCTGACCGCGCGCGCCTGGACGTGCGTGTGATGACGCTGCGGGCCGTCACCGTGACGCTGTGCTCGGCCGCCGTCGCGGTCAGCCTCCACGCTCTCGCCGCGCCGACCGGTGACAGCCTCTGGGCGAGATCGATCCTCGTGGGAAACGTCTCCTTGACGCTCCAAGGCCTGCTCCGCCCCACGTTCGTCGTGCTCGCTGCCTTGCTCCTGTGGGATCGCACGCGGCAGTCGATCCCCGCGCTCACCGGAGTCGCCACCGCACTGTTCATCGGCCGCGATCCGTTCTTCTGGTCGGAAGGCCTCCGGATAGAGCCCGTCCACCTCGGAGACTTCCTCGCGCTGCTCGGGTTCTCGCTCGCCGCGACGGCGGCCATGCGGTGGGTGGTCAACCGGCTCGACGAGCTGCAGGACGCCCGGGCCTCGCACCGCGCCCTGCTCGCCGCCACGGGCGGGGTCGCGGACGCGCGCGAACCGCGCCCCGGCGAGCCGACCGCCGTCTGACACCGCGCCCTCGGGCACCCCGTGGGCCCGCCCGGCCGCTTGCCGTCGACCACGCGGTCGGCCACCGCCGAGAACGGGATCAGCCACCGGATTCGAGTGACTCCGGTGGCTGATCCCGTGTTCGGCAGGGCCGGTCGGTCGGCAGCCCGGCGGTCAGGCCAAGTGGTCCGCCACGAGACGCTCGGCGAGGCCGGTGTAGGTCGCGGGCGTGAGGTCCGACAGGCGCTGGGCGACGTCGTCGGGCAGGCCGAGGCCGGCGACGAACTCGCGCAGACGGGCGGCGTCGACACGCTGGCCGCGCGTGAGGTCCTTGAGCCGCTCGTAGGGGTTCTCCATGCCGGGCACGCCCGCGACGGAGGCGGCGCGCATCGCGGACTGGATCGGCTCGCCGAGCACCTCCCAGTTCTCGTCGAGGTCGCGTGCCATGAGATCGGCGTTCGCGGCGAGCGCGGCGAGACCGCGGCGCACGTTGTCGATCGCGAGGAGCGAGTGGCCGAACGCGGGGCCGATGTTGCGCTGCGTCGTCGAGTCGGTGAGGTCGCGCTGCAGGCGCGACGTGACCAGCGTGGCGCCGAGCGTGTCGAGCAGCGCGCTCGAGATCTCGAGGTTCGCCTCGGCGTTCTCGAAGCGGATCGGGTTGACCTTGTGCGGCATGGTCGAGGAGCCCGTCGCGCCCGGCACGGGGATCTGCGTGAAGAAGCCGAGCGAGATGTACGTCCACACGTCGGTGGCGAGGTTGTGCAGCACGCGGTTGAACCGCGCGACGTCGGCGTAGAGCTCGGCCTGCCAGTCGTGCGACTCGATCTGCGTGGTCAGCGGGTTCCAGGTGAGCCCGAGGCCCTCGACGACGTGCTGCGAGACCGCCGGCCAGTCGACGCCCGGGACGGCCACGGTGTGCGCGCCGTACGTGCCCGTCGCGCCGTTGAGCTTCCCGAGGTACTCGGCTGCGCCGATCCGGCGGAGCTGGCGGCGGAGCCGGTGGGCGAGGACCGCGAGCTCCTTCCCGAGCGTCGTCGGCGTCGCGGGCTGGCCGTGCGTGCGGCTGAGCAGCGGCACGGCCGCGTGCTCCCGGGCCATGTCCGCGAGCTGGTCGGCGAGCGCCGTCGCGGCGGGCAGCCACACCTGCTCGACGGCGCCGCGCACCATGAGCGCGTACGACAGGTTGTTGACGTCCTCGCTCGTGCACGCGAAGTGCACGAGCTCGCCCACGCCGGGGAGCACCGTGTCCGCGCCGAGCGCCTCGGGCGCCGTCGCGAGGCGGCGCTTGACGAAGTACTCGACGGCCTTGACGTCGTGCACCGTCTCGCGCTCGATCGCGGCGAGCTCCGCGATCTCGTCGGCGCCGAACGACGCGGGGATGCGGCGCAGGTAGGCGACCTCCGCCTCGGAGAGCGCGGGTGCGCCCGGCACCACCGGGGCGTCGACGACGCCCGGCACGCCGTTGCACAGCGTGATGAGCCACTCGACCTCGACGTGGATCCGCTCGCGGTTGAGCGCGGCCTCGCTGAGGTGGTCCACGAGCGGGGCGACGGCGCCCCGGTAGCGGCCGTCGAGCGGGCCGAGCGCGATGGGCGGCGTGACCTCGGCGAGGCTCGCGCGGGCAGGGCTGTGGGCGGCGGAGTTCTCGGGCACGGCCCCGATTCTCCCACGCGCACCTGCGGTGCCCCGGAGCCGGTCGCCGGACGGACGGGGCGACGGCGCAGGACGCGGCGGGACGGCGGTGAGCGGACGACCGGGCGTGCACAGTCGCGCGTCCGGACGGTCCCGTCCACAGCAGTCCGCGCGGTCCCGCCTCCGGTCCGTGCGACGTCCCTAGCGTGCCCGCATGAGCTCCTCGCACGGCGCGCCGCCCGCGTGCTACGTCTCCCCGGTCGGGTCGCTGGCCGACCCGTCCCCGTCGCTGCGCACGGTCGCGGAGGCCGTCGGCTCCGCCCGGTGGCGGGTCGACGGCGCCCGGACGCTCGACTGGGCCGGGCCGGCCGCGGACGGCTACCACCGCCTCCTCGACGACGCGGTCGCCCGGGCGATCTCCGCCGGACGTCTCGTGGACGAGGCGATCGCCGCCGCCGACCGCTACCTGCGCGCCCTCGACGCGGAGTGGCAGCGGACCGTCGTCACGGGGGAGCGGGCCTGGTGAGCCACGCACCGGACCCGACGGGGACGGTGACGATCACGGGCGGCACCGTGACCGCCGTCGACACGGAGACGATCCTCGCCCAGGCCGGTGCGCTGCGGTCGGCGGCCGACCTCGTCGCCGAGGGGCGAGCCGCCTGCCGCACCGCCCGCCAGCGCGTCGGGGGCGCACGGTGGGCGGGCACGGGGCCGCTGGGCGGCGGGACGTACGGAACGAGCTCGCTCACGGGGAGCTTCCCGGACCCGGCGTCCACCGCGCGCGAGCACGCGGCCGCACTCGAGGCCGTCGACGCGCTCGACGCGGCGCTCGCGGATCTCGAGGCGCTGCTCGACGACGTCGTCCTGCGGACGGCGAAGGCGTCGGGGACGTACGCGGCGGCCGAGTCGGCGGCCGCCCAGGTCCTCGGCACGGTCGCCGACGTCCCCGTCGTCGGTCTCCTGGCCGCCGTCCTCGTGGGCGAGGCCGCCTTCCTCGGCGGGCTGCTCGCGGGTGACGGGTTCCGGTGGGAGCGCATCATCACCGGGGGCGGCGAGATGCACGAGCGGGCGATCGCGTCCACCGGCGCGCTGCTCGGGTTCCTCGACCCCGAGCGGGACCTGTTCGAGGCGCCGACCGTGGCGAACGCGGCGGCCGTCCTGCGCCGGCTGTCCGAGAGCTGGCGCGGCCTCTTCCGCGACGGGATCCGGGTCGAGCGGCTCGGGCCGGAGCGCTCGCCCGACCCGGCGCTCATGCCTCCGCCGCGCGACGCGCAGGACCTGCTGCGCCGGATCGACGTCGTCTACGGCACCGAGGGCGAGGACAACCCGGTGCCGCACTCGACGATCGCGCTCGAGAAGATCGTGCGCGACGACGGGCAGGCCACCTGGGTCGTGACGATCCCGGGTACGCAGCTCGGCCGGTGGGGGACGCCGTTCTCCATGACGTCGAACTACGACCTCATGTCGGCGGAGGAGGCCCAGGCGGCGGAGGCGGCCGCGGCGGCCGACAGCGCCGTCCTCGTGCTGGCCGCGCTCGAGGACGCCGGGGTGAGCGCCGAGGACGAGGTGGTGCTCGTCGGGCACAGCCAGGGCGGCATGGTCGCCGCCGCCGTCGCGCTGGCGACCGCGGGATCCGCGGTGGCGGGCTCGACGGCAGGCGGTGGCGGGGGACCGGGGAGCGGAGGATCCGGGAGCGGGGGAGCAGCCGCGGGCAGCGTGCCGCAGTACCGGGTGACGCACGTCGTGACCGCCGGCGCACCCGTCGGCGGGCTGCCGCTGCCGCCGTCCGTGCTGGGGACGCACGTCGAGAACCGGCAGGAAGGCGTGTCGAGCCTCGACGGCCGGCCCAACCCCGGCGCGGCCAACCAGGTCACCGTGACGCGCGACCACGTCGTCGGCGGCGAGAGCGACCCGGGCGCCGTCCCGCACGGCGTCGAGTTCCACGTGGGGACGCTCGCGGACGCCGAGGCGATCGGGCACCCCGGCCTCGGGACGCACCTCGAGGAGATCGAGCGCTCGCTCGACGGGCGGCGCGTGGACACGCGGTACTACCGCGGCACGCTCGAGCTCGACCCCGAGGCGGTCGCCGACCGCGTCTCGGACCTCGGGCCGCCCGGCCTGCCCGGCGTGCCCGACGTCGACGACCTCGTCGGCACGGCCGCCCGGCCCGGCGGGAGCACGGTCGTGGCGCCGGGGCCCGACGGCGGCACGGCCGAGCCCGTGCGGTGAGCCGCGGAGCCGCCGCGTCAGCGGTCGCGCTTGGGCACGACGGCCGAGACGAGGAAGTTGATGACGGCGATGATGAGCGCCGCGAGCAGCGCCCACCAGAAGCCGCCGACGATCCGGATGCCCCAGTCGGTCTGCTCGGTGATCCACGCCGTGAGCATGAGCATGAGCGCGTTGACGACGAGCGAGAACAGGCCGAGCGTGAGGATGTAGAGCGGGATCGACAGCACCTGCACGATCGGCTTCACGACCGCGTTGACGAGCGAGTAGAGCAGCGCGACGACGAGGATGATGACGAGTCTCCCGCCGGGGGAGTCGGAGCCGACGACCTGGAAGTGGTCGTCGATGAACAGGCTCGTGAGCCAGATGGCGAGGCCGGTGACGAGGACGCGGACGACGAAGCTCATACCGGGCATCCTGCCACCCGGTCGACCGCTCCACGAGGCGGCGCGACAGCCGTCGCAGCACGTCGTGGAGCACTTCTGGCGAGCGCACGGCAGAACCCGTGCACCTGTCGACAAAGGAGGGAGGGCGACCCTAGGCTGCTGAGCGTCCCGACGGCGTGGTCGGGTCCCGACGAAGGAGTCCACCCATGGTCGAACCCCCCGTCCGTCGCACGCTCGCCCTCGCCGTGACCGGCGCGCTGCTCCTGGCCGGGACGGCTGTGCCCGCCCGGGCCGCGACGCCCGCCCAGGCCGCGGTCCCCGACCCCGAGGTGGTCGGCCCGGTCCCCGCGACGACGGCACCGGGCGATCCCGCGCACGGCTACCCGTTCCTCACGACCGACTACGACCTCGCCGGGCACGGGTACGTCGAGGAGGAGTTCTTCCTCGAGGGCGAGGCGACCCGGTACCAGGCGGACGGCGTCACGGACGCCACGGTCCTCAGCACGGGCCACGACTACCGCACGCGCATCGTCGTCCGCCGTCCCGTCGACCCCGCCGCGTTCAACGGCACCGTGATCGCCGAGTGGTACAACGTCTCGAACCAGTGGGACCAGGAGGTCGACTGGTTCCAGACCCACGAGCACCTCGTGCGCGAGGGCTACGCGTGGGTCGGCGTCTCC
The DNA here is from genome assembly GCF_001722485.1 of Cellulosimicrobium cellulans. GTDB lineage: Bacteria > Actinomycetota > Actinomycetes > Actinomycetales > Cellulomonadaceae > Cellulosimicrobium > Cellulosimicrobium cellulans_A. Next base: position 17,138 of record NZ_LWGL01000028.1, read on the forward strand.
GCGCAGCGCGCGGGCGTGCACTCCGCGACCGGCCTGCGCGCGTGGAGCCCGGAGCGCTACGGCTCGCTCGACCTCACCGACGGCGGCACCGTCACCGACGACACCCTGTCGTGGGACGTGTTCAGCCAGGCCGTCGAGGCGGTGCGCGACCCGGCCGGCACCGCGCCCCTCGGGCCGCTCGAGGCGGAGCGCGTCGTCGCGACCGGGCACTCGCAGTCGGCGGGCCGCCTGTGGTCGTACGTGAACTCGGTCGATTCGCTCGCGGGCGTGGTCGACGCGGTGGTCCTCCACGGCGGCGGCGGGGTCGTCCGCGACGACCTCGACACCCCGGTGTTCAAGATCAACAGCGAGACGGACGTCGCGATCGACCTCCTCGGGGCCGGGCAGCGCCAGCCCGACACCGACGTGCTGCGCACGTGGGAGGTCGCGGGAGCGTCGCACGGCGACTGGAAGCTCATCACCGACTACGGGCGCCTGCGGATCCGCGACGTCGGCTCCGCGCCCGGCGGCTACCCGGGCACGCCGCAGACGTGCGAGCAGCCCTCCGGCTCGCGCGTGCCGCAGCACATGGTCCAGGGCGCGGTGTACGACCACGTCGCGGCCTGGGTGGCCGACGGCACGGCCCCGCCGTCGGCGGCGCCGATCGCGCTGACCGACGACGAGCCGCGCGAGGTCGTGCGCGACGAGCTCGGCCTCGGGCTCGGTGGCATCCGCCTCGCGCAGCAGGACGTGCCGACGCGCATCAACTCCGGCCTCAACGCCGGGCCCGGGTTCTGCTTCCTCGACGGCGGCTCCACGCCCGTCGACGACGCCACGCTCGCGGCCTGGTACCCCGACCCGCAGGCGTACGCCGACGAGGTCGTCGCCGCGACGCGCGCCGCGGTCGAGGCCGGCCACGTGATCGCCGACGTCGCGGCCGACCCGTCCTGGTACACCGACGTGGTCGAGCTCGTGGGCGACCGGGTCGCCGCGGGCACGATCGAGGCCGCCGTCGGCGAGCGGATCCAGGACCGCATGCGGCAGGCGCTCGACGCCGCCGACGCGGGCGCCTGGGCGGCGGCCGACGGCTTCGTCCAGGAGGCGCAGACGCTCGGCGAGACCCAGGTCGGCGACGCCGACGCGGCGGCGAGCGTCGTGCGCGCCACCCTGGCCGTGCGCGGCGTCGTCGCCCTCACGGCGGCGGCCGACGACGACCTCGCCGTCTCCACGGCGGTCCAGGCCCGCTGCCTCGGCGGGAAGGTCTACCTCGCGGTCCGGGCCACCAACGACGACGCGGTGCCGGTCGACGTCACGCTGACCACGCCGTTCGGCGAGCGGACCGTCGCGGGCGTCGAGCCCGGGGCCTCGGCGTACCACGCGTTCGCCGTCCGGGCGACGTCCGTGGGCGCGGGCAGCGCCGAGGTCTCCGCCTCGGGCGACGGCCGGTCCTCCACGGCCGACGTCGCGTACGACGCGCTCGGCTGCGGCTGACGGCCGCGCGCCGGGCGGGGTCACGCCCGCCCGGCGCGCGGTGGCATGATCGAGGACCGTGGCCCACGAACCCCGCGTCCCCCTGCGTCCCGCCGTCGCCGCCCTCCCGGCCTACGTCCCCGGCGCCCGCGTCGCCCCCGGCGCGGCCGCGTTCAAGCTGTCGTCGAACGAGAACCCGTACCCGCCGCTGCCCTCCGTGGTCGCCGCGATCGCGGACGCCGCCGCCGACGTCAACCGCTACCCCGACATGTACGCGACCGAGCTTGTCGAGGCGCTCGCGGGCGACCTCGGCGTGACGCCGGCCGAGGTCGTCGTGGGCAACGGGTCGGTCGCGGTGCTGGCGCACGTCCTGCAGACGGTCGTCGAGCCGGGCGACGAGGTCGTCTACCCGTGGCGCTCGTTCGAGGCCTACCCGATCGCGGTCGCCGTCGCGGGCGGCACGTCCGTCCAGGTGCCGCTGCAGACCGGGGCGGCGCTCGGCCGGCTCGACCTGCCCGCCATGGCCGCGGCGGTCACCGAGCGCACCCGCGTCGTCATGGTCTGCACCCCGAACAACCCGACGGGGCCGGCCGTGCACCGCGACGAGCTCGACGCGTTCCTGGCGGCGGTCCCGTCGCACGTGCTCGTCGTGCTCGACGAGGCGTACCTCGAGTTCGTCCGGGACCCGCAGGCGCCCGACGGTCTCGCCGTCTACGCGCAGCACCCGAACGTCGTGCTGCTGCGGACCTTCTCCAAGGCGTACGGGCTCGCGGGGCTGCGGGTGGGCTACGCGGTCGCGCGCCCGCGGCTCGCGGCAGGCATCCGCGCCGTCTCGACACCGTTCGGCGTCTCGCACGTCGCCCAGCGCGCCGCGCTCGCGTCCCTCGGCGCGCGCGACGAGCTGCTCGCCCGCGTGGAGCACCTCGTCGCGGACCGCGCGCGGCTCGTCGAGGGCCTGCGCGACCAGGGCTGGGAGCTGCCCGAGTCGCAGGCGAACTTCGTGTGGTTCGACCTCGGGGAGCGCACGGTGCAGCGTGCCGAGGAGGCGCGCGCCGCGGGCGCGGTCGTGCGCCCGTTCGCGGGCGAGGGGCTGCGCGTGAGCGTCGGCGAGCCCGAGGCGACGGACCTGTTCCTGCGCGTCAGCGCGACCTGGCTCTGACCCGGCCGACGGCGCTCAGAGCTGGGGCCGGACGCCCGCCTCGCCCGTGACATGCCCCAGGTCCGCGGGGAGCCCGGCGGACGCACCGGCTCCCCGCCGGAACAGGGGGAGCACGGCGTGTCCGCGCACGTCCTCGAGCTCGAACGCGAGCGCCGCGTAGAGGGCCACGGCGCCGAGGACGAGCCCGGTGACGCCCGCGACCGACAGCCATGTCGACGAGCCGCTGATCTCGGCGACCCCCGTCAGCGCGAACCGGAGCACCGACAGCGCCATGACGACGGCCGCGACCGGCTTCGCGAGCCCCGCCGTCGCGGGGACGAGAAGCGCCGCGGCCGCGCAGAGCAGGAGCACGCCGAGCCCCGGGCTCGACGCCCCGGGCGGCGTCGTGAGCGTGACGAGGGCGACGGCGCCCCAGGTGCCCGCGAGCACGCCCATCCCGGTGCCGGCGACGGGGTCGCGCGCGAGGAACCCGACCACGCACGCGACGAGCTGGGTGGGCACGGTGAAGGCGAGCACGCCCAGCGCGACGAGGCTGCCCTGCGTCGCGGGGACCCAGCCGAGCTGCACGGACGCGAACGCGACGGTGGCGACGACGAGCCCGAGGAAGCCCAGGGGCAGGGGCGTGCCGACGGGCCGCAGGACGACCCGTGCGACGTCGGCGGTCCCGGCGGGGGCGTCCGTCCCGGTGCTCAACTGATCAGCACCTGCGTCGAGGACTCCTTGAGCTTCGCGTTCGCCCAGCGCACCTGGCGCAGCGTGTCGGGGTGGCAGCGTTGCGCGAGCGACAGGAGGTCGGTGTGCCGGATGCCCTGCGCCGCCTGGGCGAGCATCTCCCAGTCGGCGGAGACGCCGGACGCCTTCATGTAGACCTCGCGCAGGTCGCGCAGCATGAGCAGGCCCGGCGTCCGCGCGCGCCCGGCGAGCTCGCTCGCCTTGTCGAGCGCGCGCTGCGCGACGTTCGACTCGCCGTGCGGCTCGGGGTCGAGGTCCTCGCCGTAGTCACCGGCGATCCCGGCGATCTCGGTGACGTGCCGCTGCGACCACGCCGCGAGGTCGCGGGCGACGTGGTAGACCTCGTGGTCGACCCGGTGCCGGTCGGACACCTGCAGGAGCTCGTGCGCGAGGTCGTTCTCGGACCGGTGGAGCTCGCGCAGGACCAGGCCGATCTTCATCGCACCTCCTCGGGGACGGGCACGTCGAAGGACTCCTCGGCCAGGGCGTCGGGGCCGCCGCGCGTCGGCGGCACGTGGCCCGTCACGGGGGCGGACGCCGTCGTCGTCGGGGCGGGCGCGGGACCGTCGCCGGGGCCGACGCGGCGCAGCGAGGCCGCCGCCGTCTTGAAGATGGGCTGCTTCGACGCCGGGTCCCAGTCGGTGAGGGTGAGCTCGTTCGCGGCGCGCCCGACGTCGTCCGGCCCGCTGCCGCCGGGCGTGTCCCAGTAGCCGTAGTGGAACGGCAGGAAGACGACGCCGCGCCGGACGCCGCTGACGCGCACCTGGGCGACGACGCTGCCCCGTCGCGTGCGGACCTCGGCGACGTCGCCCTCCGCGAGGCCGTGGCGCTCCGCGTCCTCGGCGGACACCTCGATCCAGACCTCGGGCGCCGCGGCCTGCAGCTGGGGTGCGCGGCCCGTCTTCGTCCGGGTGTGGAACTGGTAGACGGTGCGGCCGGTGATGAGCTGGAGCGGGAACTCCTCCGACGGCGGCTCGTGCGGCGGCAGGTACCCGGCGGCCTTGATCACGGCCTTGGCGTCCGGGTTCATCGCCTTGTACTCGGTCGGCTCGAGCGGCGCGCCGGTGACGAGGTCGCGCCCGTAGCTCTCGCAGTACCCGGGGGCGCTCCAGAACTTCCCGTCGACGTAGAGCCGTTCCGTGCCGTCGGGGTTCTCGTCGTTGCACGGCCACTGGATGCCGCTGCCGCCGCGCAGCCTGTCGTACGTGATGCCGGTGTAGTCGCACGGCCGGCCGCGCGAGCACTCCTTCCAGGCCTCGAACGCCTCCTCGGGCGTGCTCCACTTCACGAGCGGCTGCCCGTCCTTGTCCTGGAGCCCGAGGCGGTGCGCGAAGTCGACGAAGATGTCGAGGTCCGGGCGCGCCTCGCCCGGCGGCTCGACGGCCTTCAGCGACAGGTGCACGGTCCGGTCCACGTTCGTGAACGTGCCCGTCTTCTCGCCCCAGGTCGCGGCGGGCAGCACGACGTCGGCGAGCTGCGCCGTCTCCGACAGGAAGATGTCCTGCACCACGAGGAACAGTCGCTCCTGCGACAGCACCGACCGGATGCGGTCCAGCTCCGGCAGGGACACGGCGGGGTTCGTGCCCTGCACCCACAGCATGCGGATCGACCCGTCCTCGACGTAGCGGATCATCTGCATGACGTGCGTCGGCGGCGAGTAGTGCGGGATGCGCATCGGGTCGACGTTCCACACGCGTGCGAGGTCCTCGACGTGCGCGTCGTTCGACCAGTTCCGGAAGCCCGGTAGGTCGCCGTCGGCACCCGCCTCGCGCGTGTTCTGCGCCGTCGGCTGCCCGTTCATCTGGAGGATCCCGCAACCCGGCCGGCCGAGCATGCCGCGCACGATGTGGAGGTTGTTGACCTGCACCGCGGCGGCCGTCGCCTGGTGCGACTGGTAGAAGCCCTGCAGCACCGTCGACAGGAGCCGCTCGGCCGAGCCGATGACGCGCGCCGCCTCGCGCAGGCGCTCGACGGGCACGTCGCAGATCTCGGCTACCTTCTCAGGCGGGTAGTCCGCGACCCGTTCGCGGAGCTCCTCGAAGCCCACGGCGTGCGCGTCGACGTACGCGTGGTCGACGTGGTCGTCCGCGATCACGAGGTGCAGGAGGCCGTTCATCAGCGCGACGTTCGTGCCGGGGCGCGGGGCGAGGTGGACCGTCGCGGCGCGCGCGACCGGCGTCTCGCGCGGGTCGACGCACACGATCTGCGGGGGGTTCGGCCCGGCGAGCCGGTCGAGGACGCGCGTCCACAGCACCGTCTGGGTCTCGGCCATGTTGTGCCCGAAGAGGCAGATGACGTCCGCGTGGTCGACGTCGGTGTACGAGCCGGGCTGGCCGTCGCACGCGAACGACTCCTTGAGCGCGGCCGCCGCGGTCGCCGTGCACAGGCGCGTGTTCCCGTCGACGTGGTTCGTGCCGAGGCCGCCGTGCGCGACGATCCCCAGGGTGTAGTACTCCTCGAGGAACAGCTGGCCGGTCGTGTAGAAGCCGATCGCGCTCGCGCCCTGCTCGTCGAGCAGCTCGCGCGTGCGCCCGACGACGCGGCCCATCGCCTCCTCCCAGGTCGCGCGCACGAGCTCGCCGTCCTTGCGCACGAGCGGGTGCGTGAGGCGGTCGGGGGAGCTGTTCGCCTGCCAGCCGTAGAGGTCCTTCGGGCCGAGCCGGCCGTGGTTGACGCGGTCCACGGCGCGGCCGCGGACGCCGACGATGCGCCCGTCCTTCACCGCGATGTCGAGGCCGTCCCCGTTGGAGTGCAGGATCGTCGCGCTCTGCACCCACTCGTCGACGTCGGCCTCCGTGAGGCCCTCGTCGAGGAACGTGTCGACGCGGGTCGGCCACGGCTCTCCCGGCGCGTAGGGCGTGCGCGTGCCCCACGGTTCCGCGATCCGGTCGCTGCGTGCCATCGCCCCTCCGGTCGGTCGTGCCCACCGGCGGTCGGCGGGCCTCCACCACGCAACGACGGACGTCGCGGCCTCGCAAGCGGGAGCCTCGGCGCGCGCCGGGGTGCCCCCGCCGCGCGGCCCACCCCTTGCCTGCCCCGGCAGGCGGGAGAAGACTCGACGGGGGTTGGAGGATCCCTCCAAACGCGCGGTGCCGACGTTGGCACCGCCGTGGGCAGCGCTACCTACGGCGTCGTAGCCTACGCTTGCGTAGGCTACGGAGACGTAGGTTCCGACGACGCCCCTGCACCCGAGCGGACCGCCCGGCCCGCACCGAAGGAGATCGCGTGACCGAGACGACCGCGAGCACGCCGCCCGACCTCCCCGACGTGACCGGGGGGCCCGACGACGCGCCGCTCCTGCAGCTCGTGACCCCGGCGGGCGCACGGGTGACCACGCCCGAGACCGACGCCTACCGCGAGCGGGTCGCCCACCTCGACGGCGCCGCGCTGCGGGGCCTGTACCGCGACATGGTGCTCACGCGGCGCTTCGACGACGAGGCGACGTCGCTCCAGCGCCAGGGCGAGCTCGGGCTCTTCGCGCAGTCGAAGGGCCAGGAGGCCGCGCAGATCGGCTCCGGCCGGGCCCTCGCCCCCCAGGACTACGTCTTCCCCTCCTACCGCGAGCACGGGGTGTCGCACGTGCGCGGCATCGACACGGTCGACCGCCTGCGCCTGTTCCGCGGCGTCGACCACGGCGGGTGGGACCCGGCCGCGCACAACGTGCACCTGTACACGCTCGTCATCGGGTCGCACGCGCTGCACGCGACCGGCTACGCGATGGGTGTCCAGCGCGACGGGCTCGTCGGCACGGGCGACCCGGCCCGGGACACGGCCGTCGTCGCGTACTTCGGGGACGGCGCGACGTCGCAGGGCGACGTCAGCGAGGCGCTCGTGTTCGCCGCGGTGAACAACGCGCCCGTCGTCTTCTTCTGCCAGAACAACCAGTGGGCGATCTCCGAGCCCACGACCAAGCAGACCCGCGTGCCGCTGTACCGCCGCGGCGGCGGCTTCGGCATCCCCAGCGTGCGCGTCGACGGCAACGACGTGCTCGCGTGCTACGCCGTGACGGCTGAGGCGCTGGAGCGCGCCCGCTCCGGCGGCGGCCCGACGTTCGTCGAGGCGTTCACCTACCGGATGGGCGCGCACACGACGTCGGACGACCCGACGAAGTACCGCTCGCGCGCGCAGGAGGAGTACTGGCGCCGGCGCGACCCGATCGACCGGCTCGAGGCGCTGCTGCGCGCCGAGGACGCCTGGGACGACGCGTTCGCCGCCGAGGTGGAGGCCGAGGCCGAGGCGCTCGGCGAGCGGCTGCGCACCGAGACCCGCGCGCTCGCCGCGCCTGCGGGGTCCAGCATGTTCGAGCACGTCTACGCGACGCCGCACTCCGTCGTGGAGCGTGAGAGCGCGTGGTTCGCCGAGTACGAAGAGTCGTTCGCCGAGGAGGCCGCACGATGACCACGGGGACCACCGGCGCCGCCGGGAGCACGAAGACCCTCACCCTCGCGCGCGCGATCAACGAAGGCCTGCGCCGCGCGCTCGAGAACGACCCGAAGGTCCTGCTCATGGGCGAGGACATCGGCCCGCTCGGCGGCGTGTTCCGCGTGACGGACGGGCTGCAGAAGGACTTCGGCGAGGACCGCGTCGTCGACACCCCGCTCGCGGAGTCCGGCATCCTCGGCACCGCGATCGGCCTCGCGCTGCGCGGGTACCGGCCCGTGTGCGAGATCCAGTTCGACGGCTTCGTCTTCCCGGCGTACGACCAGATCACCACGCAGCTCGCCAAGATGGGCTACCGCTCGGGCGGGCGCCTGCAGGTGCCGGTCGTCGTGCGCATCCCCTACGGCGGCGGCATCGGCGCGGTCGAGCACCACAGCGAGAGCCCCGAGGCGCTGTTCGCGCACACGGCCGGACTGCGCGTCGTCTCGCCGTCCACGCCGCAGGACGCGTTCACGATGATCCAGGAGGCGATCGCCTCCCCGGACCCCGTGCTGTTCTTCGAGCCGAAGGGCCGCTACTGGGAGAAGGGCGAGGTCGACCTCGGCGGACGCGGCGAGGGCGCGAGCGTGCTCGACCGCGCGCGCGTCGTGCGCCCGGGCACGGACCTCACGCTCGTCGCGTACGGCCCGACGGTCGCCACGGCCCTGCGCGCCGCGGCCGCCGCCGAGCAGGAGGGCCGCAGCGTCGAGGTCGTCGACCTGCGCGCGATCTCGCCGCTCGACACCGCGACCGTCGTCGAGTCGGTCCGCCGCACGGGGCGCTGCGTCGTCGTGCACGAGGCGCCCACCTACCTCGGCTCGGGCGCCGAGGTCGCGGCCCGCGTGACCGAGGAGTGCTTCTACGCGCTCGAGGCGCCCGTGCTGCGCGTCGGCGGCTTCCACACCCCGTACCCGGTCGCGAAGATCGAGCACGACTACCTGCCGAGCCTCGACCGGGTGCTCGACGCCGTCGACCGCGCGTTCGCGTACTGACGCACCCGACAACCAGGAGGACAAGCAGTGCCGACGTACGAGCAGTTCAAGCTCCCCGACGCGGGCGAGGGGCTCACCGAGGCCGAGATCGTGCACTGGCACGTCGCCGTCGGCGACCGCGTCACGGTCAACCAGACGATCGTCGAGATCGAGACGGCGAAGTCGCTCGTCGACCTGCCGTCGCCCTACACCGGCGTCGTGAGCGAGATCCTCGTGGACGAGGGCGTGACGGTGGAGGTCGGGGTGCCGATCGTCGTCGTCGACACGGACCCCGACGGGACCGCTCCCGCGCCCACCGTGCCGGGTGCGTCGGTGCCCGACGGCGCGGACGCGCCCGCGGCTCCGGTCGCGGAGCAGGAGCCCGCCGCAGCGGGTGGCTCCGGCTCGGTGCTCGTCGGCTACGGCACGGTCGAGCCCGGCACGGCCCGTCGGCGACGCCGCGGCGCGACCCCGACGCAGTCACCCGCTCCGGCGCAGACGCAGGCGCGGCCGGCCACCCCCGCACCCGCTCCTGCGCGCGCCGCGTCCCCCGCGCCCGCCGCACCGGCACCGGCTCCCGCGCCGACCGTGGCGCACGCGCACCTGCCGGTGCTCGCCAAGCCGCCCGTGCGCAAGCTCGCGAAGGACCTCGGCGTCGACCTCACGAGCGTCGCGGGCACCGGCCCCGGCGGGATCGTCACGCGCGAGGACGTCGTCGCGCACCACGACCAGGCGAAGGCCGAGCCCCTCGCGACGTACGCCGACGACGACCAGCCGTGGCTCGCGAAGGGCACCGTCACGCCCGACGGCCGCCGGACGCGCGTGCCCGTGCGGTCGGTGCGCAAGCGGACCGCCGAGGCGATGGTCGCGAGCGCGTTCACCGCCCCGCACGTCACCGTGTTCCATACGATCGACGTCACGCGGACGATGAAGCTCGTGCGCACGCTGCGCGAGGACAAGGAGTTCGCGGACGTGCGCGTCACGCCGCTGCTCGTCGCCGCGAAGGCGCTGCTCCTGGCCCTGCGCCGCCACCCCGAGGTCAACGCGAGCTGGGACGACGAGGCGCAGGAGATCGTCTACAAGCACTACGTGAACCTGGGGATCGCGGCCGCCACGCCGCGCGGGCTCGTCGTCCCCAACATCAAGGACGCGCACCGCCTCGACCTGCACGGGCTCGCGACGGAGATCGCGGCCCTCACGGCGACCGCGCGCGCCGGACGGACGACGCCGACGGACATGAGCGACGGCACGATCACCATCACGAACGTCGGCGTCTTCGGCATCGACACCGGCACGCCGATCCTCAACCCCGGCGAGTCCGCGATCCTCGCGTTCGGCGCGATCCGTGAGCAGCCCTGGGTGCACAAGGGCAAGATCAGGAAGCGGTGGGTCACGCAGCTCGCGCTGAGCTTCGACCACCGGCTGATCGACGGCGAGCTGGGCGCGCGCATGCTGGCCGACGTCGCGCGCGTGCTCGAGGAGCCGGCCCGGGGCCTCGTCTGGGGCTGAGGCGCCGCGGCCGGGTGCGGCAAACCCGCTGACACCCGGGGCGGGTGCGTGCCACGATCGCGCCCATGGGCGACGTCCTCGGGCAGCTGTGGGCCGGCGCGCTGGCGGGGTACGCGATCGCCGTGCCCGTCGGCGCGATCGCGACCTACCTCGTCGCGCTGACCGCCCGGACGTCGTGGCGCGTCGGCGCGGCCGCCGGGCTCGGCGTCGCGACGGCCGACGGCCTGTACGCGCTCGCCGCGACCCTGGGCGG
>NZ_LWGL01000279.1 GCF_001722485.1 Cellulosimicrobium cellulans
CCGCGGGCGTCTCGTCCTGCGGCGCGGCGGACCGCGCGGCCTCCTGCCCCGCCGCGGGCGCGTCCGGGCGCTCGGCAGCCACGCCCTCCCCGGCGGAGTCCCCCGGGGCGCGCTCCGCGCGCTCGTGCGTGTGTCCGCCCTCGCCGTACGTCGACGCGTAGAGCATGCGGCGGTCGCCCTTGACGCCGGTGAGCGCGACGCCGAGGAGCGGGACGTTGCTGACCCGCAGGCGCTCGGTCGCCGCGACGAGCACCGCGCGGTCCGTGCGACCGGCCGCGGCGATGAGCACGACGCCGTTCGAGTACCCGCCGAGGATCGTCGCGTCCGCGGCGGCGAGGACGGGAGGCGCGTCGACGACCACGACCTCGGCGTGCTCGCGCAGGCTGCGCACGAGCTGGCGCGCGCGCGGCGTCGCGAGGAAGTCGGCCGGGTCCATCTCCTCCTCCGGCACCGGCATGACGCGCAGGTTCGGCACCGTGGTGGGCCGCAGCTCGTGCTCGGCGCCCTGCCACGACTCGGGCGGCGGCAGCATCCGGTCGAGCTGGGGGCGGCGCAGGTCGCCGGAGATCGCCACGGTGCGCCGGCCGCTGAGCGCGAACGAGGCCGCGAGGTTGGCGGTGATGAACGCGCGCGGCGCCGACGGGTCTGCGGCGGTCACGACGACCACCGCGTGCTTGAGGCCCGCCGTCGACACCTGGACGGCGGTCCGCAGCTCGCGGATCGACTCGGTGAACGGGCTCGCGACCTTGCTCGCCACCGGCAGCGCGAGCGTGTGGGAGAACTCCTTCTCCGCGGGGCGCGCCCCGTAGAGCTCGGCGAGCACCGGCGTCTCGGTGAGGTGCGTCGACTCGGCGGCGGACCGCACGCGCACGTCGAGGCCGCGCCGGCCGAACGCGAGCCCGACGCCTGCGACGAGCCCGACGAGCACCGCGAGCGCGAGCACCGTGGGCGCGGACAGGCCGAGCGCCTCGGCGCCCGTCGCCGGGGCGACGACCTCGCCGGGCACGGGGATCCCGCGCAGCGCGTTGATCTCCACGGTGAGCGCGGAGTAGTCGTCGACGATGATGTCCTGCTCCGCGAGCGCCAGCGGGTCCTCCGTGTCGCCCGCGAGCCGCTGCCGCACCGCCCGCAGCTCCTCGGCGAGCGCCTGCCGGCGCGCGTCGAGGGCCTCGACCTGCGCGGCCTGGATCGGCACGAGTCGGGCGGCGTACGCGTCGGCGAACGCGTTCGCGACGTCCACGGAGCGCGCCGGGTCCGACGTCGTGGCCTCGACCGCCATGGTGCTCGCCTCGGGGTCGAACGAGCCGGAGACCTCGGTGGCGAGCGCCTCGGCCTCGCCGGGCGTCCCCAGGGCGCCCGCCGCGGCCTCGGCGACCTCGGGCGAGCTCACGTCGTCGGCGCTGGTCGCGACCGTCACCTGGACGAGCTGCTCGCCGCCCTGCGCGCTCTGCACGCCGTAGAGCTGCACGGTCGCGGTGGCCCGGTACTGCGTCTCCTGCCGGACGAGGAACAGCAGCGCGCCGACCACGACGACGAGCACGGCGGCGAGGACGTAGTACCTCCCGGCCCAGACCGTGCGGAAGAACTCTCGGATCGTCATCGGTCGCTCCTCGCGGTCCCGGCCGCGTGCCCGGCCCCGTGCCCGGCCGCGCCGCGGCCCGCCTCCTGCTCGACCACGGCGCGCAGCCGCGCTGTGAAGCGGTCCCGCCCGAACGTCGCCACGTGCGCCGTCACCGCGTCCTCGTCCCACGCGACCGCCGCCGCGTCCTCGACCGCCTGCGCCACGAGGTCCACCTCGGGGGCGTCGAAGAACACGCCCGTCACGCCGTCGACGACCGTGTCGAGGTACCCGCCGTCGCGCAGCACGACGCTGGGCCGTCCGAACGCGCCGGCCTCGAGCGGCGTCAGCCCGTAGTCCTCGTAGGAGGCCGCGACGAGCGCCGACGCGTTGCGGTAGACCCAGCGCAGCGTCGCGTCGTCGACGCGGCCGAGCAGGTGCACCGTGCCGGTGCGCGCGGCGAGCGCCGCGAGGCGTCCGCGGTCGGGGCCGTCCCCGACGACGACGAGCGTCCGCCCGGTCGCCTGGGCGGCCTGGACGACGACGTCGACGTTCTTGTAGGGCAGCAGCCGCGCGACGCACAGCAGGAACCCGGGCTCCACGCCCGGGACGGCGCGCTCCTCGCCGGCCGGGAGCATCGCCGGGGGCGGCGGCAGCACCTCCGCCTCGATCCCGTAGGCGTCGCGGATCGCGCGCCGGGTCACCGTCGAGTTCGCGAGGTAGACGTCGGCGCGCCGGGCGGCGGCGCGGTCCCACCGGCGCAGCCCCGGGGCGAGGAGGCCGAGGGCCGTGGCCGCCGCGCGCC
>NZ_LWGL01000280.1 GCF_001722485.1 Cellulosimicrobium cellulans
CCGAGCGCGTCGGCGTGGTCACGTCGGCCGTCGGGCTCAGCCTCGAGGTGGCGGGCCTGCACTGCGCGATCGGCGACCTGGTCCGCGTGGGCGACGGCCCGCAGGCCGTCGAGGCCGAGGTCGTCGCGACGGCGGAGGGCCGTGCGCGCTGCATGCCGCTCGGCCGGCTGCCCGGCGTGAGCGCCGGCGACCCGGTGCGCGCCCAGGGCGCCGGCACCCTCGTGCCGACCGGGCGCGGGCTCGCAGGCCGTGTGATCGACGCGCTCGGCCGGCCGGTCGACGGCTTGGGGCCGCTCGCGGCCGGCCCGCGCGTGCCCGTCGACAACGACGCGCCGCGGGCGATGGACCGCGCCCGGATCGACACGCCCCTGCAGACCGGCGTGCGCGTGCTCGACACGCTCACCACCGTGGGACGCGGGCAGCGCATCGGGCTCTTCGCGGGCTCAGGCGTCGGCAAGTCGTCGCTGCTGTCGATGATCACGCGCGGCACGGACGCGGAGATCTCCGTCATCGCGCTCGTCGGCGAGCGCGGCCGCGAGGTGCGCGAGTTCCTCGAGGACGACCTCGGCCCCGAGGGCCTGGCCCGCTCCGTCGTCGTCGTCGCGACGTCCGACGAGCCGGCGATGATGCGCCGGCGCGCCGCCTTCACGGCGACGCGCATCGCCGAGGCGTTCCGCGACGCCGGCTCGCACGTCGTGCTCATGATGGACTCGCTCACGCGCGTGTCGATGGCGCAGCGCGAGATCGGGCTGTCCGTCGGCGAGCCGCCCGCGACGCGGGGCTACCCGCCGTCGACGTTCTCCCTCATGGCGAACCTGCTCGAGCGCGCGGGCACGGGCGCGACGGGCTCGATCACCGGCATCTACACCGTCCTCGTCGACGGCGACGACCACAACGAGCCCGTCGCCGACCAGGCGCGCTCCGTCCTCGACGGGCACGTGGTGCTCGACCGCGCGATCGCCGTGGCCGGCCACTACCCGGCCGTCGACGCGATCGCGTCGGTCTCCCGCGTCGCCTCGCGCGTCACCTCCGCGGAGCAGCGGTCCGTCGCGCTCACGCTGCGCGCGGTGCTCGCGGCGCGCCGCTCGGCCCAGGACATGATCGACATCGGGGCGTACAAGAAGGGCTCGAACCCGCTCGTCGACGCGGCGCTGGAGCACGAGAGGGCGATCGACGCCTTCCTGCGCCAGGCCATGACGGACCAGACACCGGCCGAGGAGTCGTGGTCGCGCCTGACGCGGCTCGCCCAGGCCCTGACCGGAGGGGAGTCGTGATGGCCGGCAAGTTCAGGCTCGCGGGCGTCCTGCGCCTGCGCAAGCTCGAGGAGGACCAGGCACGGCTGCGGCTCGTGGGGGCGGACGCCGACCTCGCGGAGACGCTCGACCGGGTCGGCGGCCTGTCCGCGTACGTCAACGCGTCCCCGGAGGACGCGAGCAGCAGCGCCTCGCTCGCCGCGATCGCCGCGTCCCGTGCCGCGGCCGGCTCGCTGTTCGCGGTGCTCGAGGCGGAGGCGCGCCTGCGCGCGCAGGACGTGGACGAGGCCCGCGCCGAGCTCCAGCGCGCGCGCTCGGCGTCGCTCGGCCTGGAGAAGCTGCAGGAGCGGCACGACGACGCCACGGCGCTCGCCGAGGGCCGTGCCGAGCAGGCCGTGCTGGACGAGGTCGCGTCGACCTCGTGGGGCCCGGGCGGACGGACGGCCGGCTCGTGAGCATGGTGCAAGCCCTCGCCCGCGTCGAGGAGATCCGCACGGGGTTCGCCTCGCTCCAGGAGGCGACGACCGTGCGGCCGACGACCCCGGCCGGCACGACGGCGGCCGCGTCGGGCGGGGCGGCGGACTTCGCCTCCGTGCTCGCGTCGGTCACGGGGACGACCGGCACCGGGTCCACGGACCTGGCCGGCGACCTCCTCTCCACGCTCTCGGGCACGACGTCCGGCACGGACGACCTCGCCGGACGCCTGTGGTCCGCGCTCGGCACCGGTGCGGCGACCGCCCCGGCGGCGCCCGGCACGACGGGTGCGGCGGGCGCGACGGGCACCGCGGGCACGGCGAGCACTGCCGGCGGCGTCGGCGCGGCCGTCGTCGAGACGGCGCGCGAGTACCTCGGCGTGCCGTACGTGTGGGGCGGGGAGAGCCTCGCCGAGGGCGGCCTGGACTGCTCCGGCCTCGTCCAGCTCGTGCTCGGCCGCCACGGCGTCGACCCCCCGGCCCGGACCCCCATCCTCCCACCTGGTGACACAAGGAAGGAAGGCCACGTGAAGAGATGCCTACAGGACCCGGGCGTGCGGAGCGCCGCTGTCGCGGGCGTCGTCATCGGCACGCTCGCAG
>NZ_LWGL01000281.1 GCF_001722485.1 Cellulosimicrobium cellulans
GCCACGCGGCCGCCGCCGCGCGGACGGCGGCGTCGACCTCCTGCGCGTCCGCGCACTCCACGGGCGTGCCCGCGCGGCCCGTCGTCGGGTCGGTGCGCTCGATCCGGCGGGTGCCCGGCGTCGAGACGTCGGCGCGCGACGGGTCGAGCGGTGCGGTCGGGGCGGGCTGCGCGGTGGACGTGGACGTCATCAAGGCCTCCGGAGGGTGGACGACGGGCGAATGACACGGAGAGAAGTACGCATGCGTGCAAGGTCGACGTGCGAGAAGCGCTTCTCGGCGAGAAGGTGAAGCCGGGTTGCAGCAGCGCCGACCCGCACGCGTCAGGTCGTGCCCCGGACGGGGCACCTCCAGCCTGGCCCGAGAGAGGAAGGCTCGCCATCCATGCGCGTCCTCGGTGTGAACGCCCTGTTCCACGACCCCTCCGCGGCGCTCGTCGTCGACGGCAAGGTCGTCGCCGCCGCCGAGGAGGAGAGGTTCTCCCGGCGCAAGCACGGCAAGCGGCCCGTGCCCTTCGCGGCGTGGGAGCTGCCCGAGAAGGCGATGGCCTGGTGCCTGGAGGTCGCGGGCCTGCGCCCGCAGGACCTCGACGCGGTCGCGTACTCGTTCGACCCGGCGCTCGCCAAGCCCGCCGAGGAGATGGGCCTGCCGGACCCGTGGGACTGGCTGCGCGTGCAGTACGCGGAGCGCGCCCCGCAGTTCATCGCGACGGCGCTGCCCGGCCTGTCGCCCTCGGTCGTGCGGTTCGTGCCGCACGAGGTCGCGCACGCCGCGTCCGCGGCCCTGGCCTCGCCGTTCCCCGTCTCGAGCGTCCTGTCGCTCGACGGCCGCGGTGAGCGCTCGTCGCACCTCGCGGGCCGCTACGACCACGGCAGGCTCGAGGTGCTCGCGAGCCAGGAGCTGCCGCACTCGCTCGGCCTCGTCTACGAGTCGCTGACCGAGCACCTGGGCTTCCTGCGCTCGAGCGACGAGTACAAGGTCATGGCGCTCGCGTCCTACGGCGAGCCGCGCTTCCTCGACGACCTGCGCGAGGTCCTCTACGCGACCGACGACGGCGGCTTCGTCGCCGAGGCCCCGGACTGGACCCGGTGGGCGCCGAAGCGCGTCGACGACGGCACGTGGGGCACCGAGCACGGCGGCCTCGCGGAGCACGCCGACCTCGCCGCGTCCGTGCAGGCGCGGCTCGAGGAGGTGCTCGTCGACCTGGCCACGTGGCTGCACGGGCGGACCGGCGACCGCGTGCTGACGATGGCCGGCGGGACGGCGCTCAACTGCGTCGCGAACTCCCGGATCTGGCGCGAGTCGCCGTTCGAGGAGGTCTGGGTCCAGCCCGCCGCGGGCGACTCCGGCACGGCGCTCGGCGCCGCGATGCAGCTCGCGGCCGAGGCGGGCGACACGGTCGAGCCCATGGGGTCGGCCGCGCTCGGCCGCTCCTGGTCGGACGACGAGCTCGCCGACTGGCTGCGCACCGCCAAGGTGCCGTTCACGACCCCCGACGACCTGCCCGGCGAGGTCGCGCAGGTGCTCGCCGACAATGGCGTCATCGCGTGGTTCGACGGGCGCGCCGAGTTCGGCCCGCGCGCGCTCGGGCACCGCTCGCTCATCGCCAACCCCGGCCCGGTCGAAAACCTCGAGCGGCTCAACGACGTCAAGGGCCGCGAGCAGTTCCGCCCGGTCGCGCCGATGGTCCTCCTCGAGGACGCCGCGGAGATCTTCAGCGGCGGCCCGATCCCGAGCCCGTACATGCTGTTCGTCCACGAGGTCGCGCCCGAGTGGCGCGACAGGATCGCCACGGTCGTGCACGTCGACTACACCGCGCGCATCCAGACGATCGACGACTCCACGCCCCGCCTGCAGGCGATGATCCGCGCCTTCAAGGAGCGCACGGGCCTGCCCGTCGTCGTGAACACGAGCCTCAACACCGCCGGGCGGCCCATGGTCGACGACCCGCGCGACGCGCTCGAGCTGTTCGGCTCGGCGCCCGTCGACGCGCTCGTCCTCGGGCCGCATCTCGTGCGGCGTGCGGACGTCTTCGCGGCCGGCACCGACGGAGGTGCGACGGCGTGACGGTCACCGGGTCCGCGGGCGCCGCCGGCGCCCCGGAGGCGTACGCCGTCGTCGTGCCGTCGATCGGACGGCCGTCGCTGCTGCGCCTGCTCGAGACGCTCGCCGCGCAGGCGGACGGCTCGCCGGACGCACCGCGGCCGGCCGAGGTCGTGGTCGCCGACGACCGGCGACTGCCCGCGCCCGGCTCGTCCGGCGAGCCTCCCGAGCCGCTCGACCTCGGCGAGGTCGGTGCCCGGCTCG
>NZ_LWGL01000282.1 GCF_001722485.1 Cellulosimicrobium cellulans
GTCGGCGGCTCCCGCCGGCTCGGGGTCGGGGTCCGTGAGCACGGCGACCGGTGCCGCCGTGCCGTCGCCCGACGCCGGGGCGACGGGCGGGAAGGAGGCGAGCGGCGTGCCGCACGCCTCGCAGAACCGGGCGCCCTCGTGCGACGGCTCGCCGCACGCGGGGCACGCGAGGACGCCGGGCCTGACGGGCTCGGTGGGCCCGACAGGCTCGGTGGCGCCGCTCACCGGAGCGTCCACCGGCGGACCTCGTTGGCCCGGTCGACGAGCGTGATCCGCTCGTCGCGCGAGTCCGTGTGCGCGGCGAGGTCGCGGTAGGCCGCCTCGAGCGCGTCCCGCAGCGCCGGCTCCTCCGCCGGGACGCCCGCGATGGTCGTCGTCGGGGCCGGGCCCGTGGTGGTGACGGTGTCGAGCGCCGAGCGCAGCACGCCCACGGACAGCTCGGCGCGCTCGCGCGGCGCGATGGCGACCGAGCCGACGCTCGCGAGCGCGTCGGCGAGCGCCGGCAGCCCCCGGCCGGAGTCGGCGAGCAGGTGCGCCCGCAGGACGCGCGACTCGACGTAGGAGCCGCGCGTCGGCGTGACGAGGTCGAGCGCCTGCAGGGCGCCGTCCAGGTCGCCGCGCGCGCGCCGCACCCGCGTGAGGCCGAACGCGGCCGGCGCGGTGTAGTTCGCGTCGGTGCGCGCGCAGATGACGTAGAGCGACTCGGCGATGTCGGGCTCGCCGCTCAGCTCGCACGCGGTCGCGAGGGCGAGCTTCGGCGCGAGCTCGCCGGGGACCTGCCCGTAGACGGCGTTGAACGACGCGCGCGCCGCGACCGCGTCGCCGCTCGCGAGCTCCGCGAGGCCGCCCAGCCAGGCCGCGCGCCACTCCCACGGGTCCTCGCCGAGGATCTGCGCGATCGCGTCCCGCACGACGTCGTGGCGTCCGGCCTCGATCGCCGTGCGCGCCCGGGCGAGGCGCACCTCGACGGTGTCCTGCGGCGCGTCGGCGAGCGCGGCGAGCCGCGCGTCCGGCTCGGCGACGTTGACGCCGGCGAGCCAGCTCGCCATCGGGTCGTGCTCGTCGGTGCGCAGGGCGGGCAGCTCGTCCCACGCGAGGGGCCGCTCCGCGACGTCCGACACGGGCGTCTCGAACAGCACGGACGCCGCCGAGTGCAGCGCGCCGCTGCCGGGCCCGCGGTCGGTCGCGACGACCTCGCGCAGGACGCCCAGCAGCTGCGCGCGCATCTCGTCCACGGTCGCGAACCGGTCCGAGGGGTCGAGGGCGCAAGCCTTGGCCAGCAGGCGGTAGAACGAGTCGTACGCCTGGAACACGGGCGTGTCCGCGACCGGGGGCAGCGACGCGACGTAGGTCGTCGTGTTGCCCCGGAAGTCGAGCGCGAGCGTCGCGAGGGTCCGGCCGATCGTGTAGATGTCCGACGCGACGGAGGGGCCCACGTCGGCGACCTCGGGAGCCTGGTACCCGACCGTGCCGAAGATCGCCGACGTCAGGTCGTCGACGCGGCGCACGCCGCCGAGGTCGATGAGCTTGACGCCGTCGCCCTGCTGGATGATGTTGTCCGGCTTGAAGTCGCAGAACAACAGGTTCTGGTCGTGCAGGTAGGCGAACGCGGGCAGGATCTCCAGCACGTAGGCGAGCGCCTGGTCCACGGGCAGCGGGCTGATGACGCCGCCGTTCGCGTCTCGCCGGTCCTTGAGGATCTCCTTGAGCGACTTGCCGCCCACGTACTCCATGACGGTGTAGCCGGCGCCGTCGTGCATCGCGAAGTTGTAGATCTCCACGATGAGCGGGTGCTCGACCTCGGCGAGGAACTGGCGCTCCGAGATGGCCGCCGCGTAGGCGTCGGGGTCGCCCGAGTTGAGCAGGCCCTTGAGGACGACCCACCGGCCGGACACGTTCTGGTCGCGCGCGAGGTAGATCCAGCCGAGCCCGCCGTGCGCGAGGCAGCCGACGACCTCGTACTGGCCGCCGACCAGGTCGCCGGGGGACAGCTGCGGCGTGAAGTCGAAGCGGTTGCCGCAGTGGGGGCAGAAGCCCGACGTGCGCCCGGGCCTGCCCTCGCGCCCGCGGCCGACCTTCTCGCCGCACGCGGGGCAGTAGCGCTTGTGCTCGGGCACCTCGGGGACGGCCATGACCGCCTGGAGCGGGTCCGCGACGGGGGCGGACGGCACGGTCGTGAGGCCCGCGCCGAGGCGGTGCCCGCGCAGGCGTGTCGAGGACGTGCCGACGCGGCGCGTGGCGCGCGACCCGGTCGCGGCGGTGCGCGCGGTGCCGAGCGCGGCGGACGCG
>NZ_LWGL01000283.1 GCF_001722485.1 Cellulosimicrobium cellulans
CACCCGCCCGCCGGCGAGACCCTCGCCGTCGCCGGACGCGCCGACGAGCACCGGGCCGCCGGGCGCGCCGCCCGGGCCACCGCCGGAGGCGTGCCGCGGGATGCCGTCGGCGTAGCCGAGCGGCACGACGCCGAGCGTGGACTCCCCCGCGGTCGTGTACGCGTGCCCGTACGAGACGCCCTGCCCCGCGGCGACGTGCTTGACGGTGACGAGGGCCGCCTCGAGCGTCATCGCGGGCGTGAGCCCGTAATCCTGCGGGGGCGCGACGTCCGGCACGGGCGACATGCCGTAGACGGCGAGCCCGGGGCGGACGAGGTCGTAGTGCGTGCGCGGCGCGGTCAGGGTCGCGGCCGAGTTCGCGAGGTGGCGCACCTCGAGCGAGGCGCCGGACGCCTCGGCGAGGCGGACGGCGTCGTCGAGCACGTCGGCCTGCGCGGCGACGCTCGGGTGCCCGGGCTCGTCGGCGCGCGCAGCGCCAGGCTCAGCCGCCCCGGCACACCCGCCCGGGCCGCGGCGTCGGCGGCGTTCTGCGCGAGCTCGACGACCACGCGGCCGTGGTAGGACCCGTGGGCGTGGTCCTCCTCGGTGTTCGCGTCCTCGCGCAGCCGGGTGGGCGAGGAGCGCCACGCCTCGAGGACGGCGCGGCGCAGCGCCGCCGTCCCGAGGACGTCGGGGGTCACGCCCCGGGCTCGTCCGCGGGGTCGGTGCCGTCCGACGCGGCCTCGAGGATCGAGACGACCTCGACGTGCAGCTCGTCGATGAGCGGCTCGGCGTCGGGCCACTCGCTCGGCGGCTGCTCGACGTCCGTCTCGGAGTGCGCGCCGCAGCCGTGGTCGAGGCTGACGACCTTGCCGTCGTCGGGCGACCACACGTTCGCGCAGACGCCGAACACCTGGCCGAGCGACCCCTGCAGCGGGACGAGGAAGCCGCACGAGCCGCAGTCCGCGCTCGAAGCGACGGCACCGCGCGCCGTCGGGCCGCGCGAGCCGCGGTACCAGCGCTCCGCCGCCTCGTCGCGCCCCTGCGGCGACAGCACGCGGGCGCGCGCAAGCGCGAGCTCCTCGATCGCGACGGAGTCCAGCTCCTCGTCGCCCGTCGGCGTCCAGCCGGGCTCGAGGCGCGGGTCGTCCGCGCGGAACGGCAGCACGTCGCCCGGGCCGATGTCGCCCGGGCGCAGGCGCTCCGCCCACGGGAGCCACGCCGGCGGGAGCAGCGCGCCCTCGCCGGGCAGGAGCGCGACCTCGCACACCGTGGCGCTGCGGCCGCGCGGCACGCGCGCGAGCGTGACGGTCCACTGCCAGCCCGCGTACCCGCGCAGCGTGCACGCGAACCGGTGCGAGATGAGCCGGTCGGCCTCCGCGACGGTGCCGAGGTGCTCACCGACGTCCTCCGGGCGGTCGGCGACCTCCTCCGCCGCTGCGCGAGCGAGGTCGACGGCGCCCGTGAGGACGGCGTCCCGCGCCGCGCGGGCGGACACCCCGCGCACGCGGCCCTCGGCGGCTGCGACGGTCATGCTCAGACCTCGATCTCGTCCGCGACCGCGCGCAGCACCGCGGCGACCTTCGTGGCCTTGCCCTTCTCGGGGTACCGGCCGCGACGCAGGCCGCCGCCGATGCCGTCGAGCTCCTTGATGAGGTCCTCGACGATGACGGCCATCTCGTCGGCCGAACGGCGCTTCGCCTTGGCGACGGACGGGACCGGGTCGAGGAGCGTGACCGCGAGCGCCTGCGGTCCGCGGCGGCCGTCCGCCACGCTGAAGTCGACGCGCGCGCCGGGCTTGGGCGCGACGGCGCCGGCGGGCAGCGCGGACGCGTGCAGGAAGACCTCGCCGCCGTCGTCGGCCGCGATGAAGCCGAAGCCGCGCTCGGTGTCGAACCACTTGACCTTGCCGGTGGGCACGTGAACCTCGTTCGTGCTCGAAGGGAACAGAACCCCCAGGCTACCGGCCGTCCCGGCCGGTCGTCGCATCCTGCCCCGGTGCGGCCCCGCGGTCGGCACCGCCCTCCGCCGCGGACGGTGCGCGGGTGACGACCCCGACGTCCGCGCCGACGCGCAGCGCGACGGCGTCGAACCAGCGTGCGTGGTCGGCGACGGTCTGCTCGAGGTGACCGAACAGCTCGAACGACACCGTGCCGAAGAGCGTCGTCCAGGCCATGAGCGTCCGCGCGACGCTCTCCGTGGGCGCGTCCGGCTCGACGAGGCCGCGGGCCGCGACGTAGGCGCGCGCGGGACCGACGAGCGCGGTGGCGTCGTCGGCGCCGGGCGGCGCGGGGACCGG
>NZ_LWGL01000284.1 GCF_001722485.1 Cellulosimicrobium cellulans
GGGGCGACCGCCGCCCGCGCGGAGGAGCCTCCGGCGGGGGACTGACGCGCCGCGGGGCCCCGACGGCCCCGCGCTCCGGGAGCCTGCACGCCACCTGCGGCGACGTGCAGGCTCCGCCGCGCCCCGGCGCATAGGACGCGACGTGAGCACGACGACACCCGTCCGCGTCCGCAGGCCCGGCTCCCGGCGCAAGGTCGAGGTCTACGACTTCCGGCGGCCGACGACGCTCGTGCGCGAGCACTACCGCATCCTCGAGATGGCGTTCGAGAGCTTCGCGCGCCAGTGGGGCACGCAGCTCACCGCGCGGGTCCGCGTCGTCTCCCAGGTCGGGCTGACGTCCGTGACGATGCGCACGTACGACGACTACGTCGCGGACCTGCCCATGACGACGACCGTCGTCGTGTGCGACATCGAGGGCATCGCGCCGCGCGCCGTGCTCGAGTTCCCGCACACGGACGCGCTCACGTGGATCGCGCACATGCTGGGCGCCGGCTCGTACATCCCGGAGATCGACCGCAAGTTCACCGACGTCGAGCGCGCGCTCATGACGTCGCTGCTCACCGAGACGCTGCGCGACCTGCGCCACTCGCTCGGGCGGCTGCTCGAGAACCCGCTGAAGATCGCGTCGATCCAGCACAACTCCCAGTTCGCGCAGGCCGCGCCGACCGCCGAGCTCATGATCGTCGCGGAGTTCCAGCTGCGCGTCGGGGAGCGGTCGTGCCGCGCGACGCTCGCGCTGCCGTCCGTCGCGCTGCTGCCCAACATGGGCGAGGCGAACCCCGCGGACGACCCGAGCGACGCGAGCGCGCGCACGCGCCAGCACCTCGCGCGCGCGCTCGTCGACGTCACCGTCGAGCTGACCGGCGCGTCGATGACGCCCACCGAGGTCATCGACCTCGCCGTCGGCGACGTCATCCGCCTCCCGCACCCCCGCTCCCGCCCGCTCGACGTCGTCGTCGACGGCCACGTCCTGGCCCGCGGCGCCGTGGGGTCGTCCGGGTCCCGTCTCGCCTGCCGCATCGTCACCACCGAGGAGAACTGACCCATGACCACCGCCAGCACGGTCGACCGCCCCGCCGCCCAGGTCGCGACGGAGGCCGCCGAGGCGCTCGTCGGTCTCGTCCCGACGAGCACGCCGCTCACCGCCGCCCTCTCCGGCGGGGCGCCCGTCGGGCCGCAGGCCGCGCAGGCGGTCGTCGCCTCGTACGTCGGCGAGTCGAGCACGGACATGGCGCTCGCGCTCATCGACCAGGCGTCGCTCGCGGGCGCGTCCGAGTCGGCGACCATCGACGTGACCGACGTGCTGCGCCCCGCCATGGAGGCGGCCGGCGCCACGACGGGCGTCGGCGTCCTCGGCGAGATCCACGTGGGCGACGCGACGGACCTCTTCGAGGACCCCGAGGCCGTGGTGTTCGAGCTCTCCGCCGGCGGCGGCGCGACGGCCGGGTGGTTCGTCGTGCGCACCCGCACGCCCCTGCGCGGTCTGCCCGACGAGGCCGTGACGGACAACCGGCTCGCGCGCATCTCCGGCGTGGAGATGAACCTCGCCGTCATCGTCGGCCACACGCGCATGCCCGTGCGCGACGTGCTCAACCTCGAGCCCGGCGCCGTCGTCGAGCTCGACCGCTCGGCCGGCGCGCCCGCCGACGTGCAGCTCAACGGCCGCACCATCGCCAAGGGCGAGGTGGTCGTCGTCGACGGCGGCGACTACGGCGTGCGCATCACCAAGATCCTCGACACGGACGACTGACCGGCGTGGACGTCACCACCGTCCTGCGGGTCGCCTTCTCCCTCGCGGTCGTCTTCGGCCTGCTGTGGCTCTCGTACCGGATCGCCGGGCGCGGCACGCGCTCGGCGGGCACCGGCCGCGGCGAGCAGCTGACCGTCGTCGCGCGCCAGGGGCTCACGCAGAAGAGCACCGCCGTGCTCCTCGAGGCCGGCGGCAAGCGGTACCTCCTCGGCGTCACCGAGGGGTCCGTGACGGTGATCGACGGTCCTACGCCGCGGCCCGCCGAGCCGGCGCCCGTCGCGCGCACGGCACCGGCGACGTCGGCGCCGGCACCAACACCGGCACCCGCACCGGACCGTCCTGCACCGCCGACCACGGAGAGCTTCGACGACATCGTCTCGGCGGCGGAGCGCTGGCTCGCGGAGGAGGCGGACCGGCCGATCCCGTGGCCGGAGCTGCCGCCGCGGCACGAGGCGCCGACGCGCGCCGCGCGGCAGGCTGCCGCGCAG
>NZ_LWGL01000285.1 GCF_001722485.1 Cellulosimicrobium cellulans
GCGTGGTCGAGCAGGCGGCGTCCGGCCACCACGACGCCGGGCTTGGGCGTGCCGAGCCGGCGGGCGCGCCCACCGGCGAGGACGAGCGCGTCGAACGCGGGCGCCGGGCCGTCCGGGGAGGTCACGCGGTCCTCACGCCGACGGGGCGGCGGGCGGGCCGTCCCGGTGCCAGTCGCCCGACTTCCCGCCGGTCTTCGCGACGAGGCGCACGTCGGTGAGCTCGACCGACCTGTCCAGGCCCTTGACCATGTCGACGACGGCGAGGCCGGCGACCGCGACCGCCGTCAGCGCCTCCATCTCGACGCCCGTGCGGTCCGCGGTACGGACCGTCGCGGTGACGTCCACGCCGTGGTCCCCGACGACGAGGTCGACGCTCGCCCCGTGCACCCCGATGACGTGCGCGAGCGGCAGCAGCTCCGCGGTCCGCTTCGCCCCGGCGATGCCCGCGATCCGCGCGACGGCGAGCACGTCGCCCTTCGGCACGGCGTCGTCGCGCAGCGCCCGCACGACCTCCGGCGAGCACCGGACGGTGCCGGTCGCCGTCGCGGAGCGGACGGTGGGCTGCTTTTCGGTGACGTCCACCATGCGTGCGTGGCCGCGCGGGTCGAGGTGCGTGAAGCTCATGGACGACACTCTTGCAGACCGTTGCGCACCCCGGGCCGGGCCCGGGAGGATCGGCGCCATGCGCAGCTCACTCCTCGACCACGCCGAGCGCTCCGTCGAGCCCGGCAGCTTCCAGCTCCAGAACCCCCGCATGCTCAAGGTCGACCTGACCGGCACGGGCGGCTTCTTCTTCGCCAAGCAGGGCTCGATGGTCGCCTACCAGGGCGACGTCGACTTCGCCTACGAGGGCAGCGGCGGCCTGGGGAAGATGTTCAAGAAGGCGTTCACCGGCGAGGGCATGTCGCTCATGCGCGTGTCCGGCAGCGGCGACGTGTTCCTGGCCCAGGACGCGGACGAGGTCTTCGTGCTCCACCTGGAGGACGAGGGCGTGACCGTCAACGGCGCCAACGTCCTCGCGTTCGAGAGCACGCTCCAGTGGGACATCAACCGGGTCGAGGGCGCGTCGATGCTCAGCGGCGGCCTGTTCAACACGACGTTCCGCGGCACCGGGTCGATCGCGATCACGGCCTACGGCACGCCGGTCGTCCTCAGCGTGGACGTGCCGACGTACGTCGACATGCAGTCCGCGGTGCTGTGGTCGACGTCGCTGCAGTCGACGATCCGCAAGACGGCCAAGCTCGCGGCGGCGATCGGCCGCGGCTCGGGCGAGGCGTACCAGCTCGCGCTCTCCGGGCAGGGGATCGTCGTCGTGCAGGCGTCCGAGGGCCACCCGCTGCCTCCGCAGAAGTGACCGGGGGAGCGCCGGGCCCGGCCCGGCGCTCCCGTCAGTCCAGCAGCAGGACGCGCACCTCGTCGCCCGGCGCGACGGCGCCGACCTCCGCAGGCACGACGGCGACCGCGTCGGCGTGCGCGAGCGCGGACAGCCGGTGCGAGCCCGAGCCGCCGGCCGGGACGCCGTCCCGCCCGTCGTCCCCGGCGGGGCGGGCACCGCTCGCCCGCACGACGCGTGCGCCGTCCGGCGCGACGTGCCGCACGAGGACGAGCTGCTCGCGCCCGACCGGTGACGACCAGCCCTCCGCCGCGACGCGCGGCACGAGCGTGCGGCGCGGGTCGACGGCGCCGCGCAGCCGGTCGACCGCCGGCCGCACGAACAGCTCGAAGGACACGAACGCGCTCACCGGGTTGCCGGGCAGCGCGAGCCACGGCACGCCGCGCCAGCGCCCGAGCCCCTGCGGCTTGCCGGGCTGCATCCCCACGGCCACGAGCCGGGCGTCGGTGACGGCGTCCGCCCAGGGCGTCGCCGCGCGCGTCGCGGGGTCGAGGACCTCGCGCACGACGTCGAAGGCGCCCGCGCTCACCCCGCCCGTCGTGACGACGAGGTCGGGCGGGGCGACGGCACCGTCGGGCCACGTGGCGTCCAGTGCGGCGTCGAGCGCGGCGACGACCGTGGCCGCCGTGTCCCCGACCGCGCCCCGCCGGACGACGTAGGCGCCGAGCGACCGCGCCGCGGCCGCGAGCAGGACCGAGTTCGAGTCGGGCAGCATGCCGGGCGGCGGGGCGACCCCGGCGGCGACGAGCTCGCTCCCCGTGGACACCACCGCGACGCGCGGCGGGCGGTGCACCGGCAGCGCGGCGTGCCCGGCGGACGCCGCGACGGACACGTGGC
>NZ_LWGL01000286.1 GCF_001722485.1 Cellulosimicrobium cellulans
CAGGCGCGGCCGCTGGCCGCGCGCCGCCGGCGGCTCACGACGAGCGCGGTGGCGCCGCCCGCGACGAGGAGCGTCGCGCCGGAGACGAGGAGCACCTCGTTCGCCCCCGTCTCGGCGAGGCCGCCCGCGCCGCCCGAGGAGCCCGTGGTCCCGGCGGTACCGCCCGCGGCAGCCGCCGCCCCGTCACCGTCGCCGTCCCCGTCACCGTCGCCGTCCCCGGCGCCGCCGGCCGCGTCGGCCGGGACCACGACCTGCTGCGTCGACAGGACGGTCCCGTCGGCGTCGGTCGCCTGGATCGCGTAGGTCGCCGGCTCGGAGAGCGTCACCGTGAACGAGGCGAAGCCGTCGGACGTGGGCTTGGTCAGCGCCTTCGTGCCGGCGATCGTGATGGCGCCGTCGGGTGCGTCGGGCGAGGTGATGGTGAGCGTGATCGTCGGGTTGCCCTCCGGGCCGCCCACGGTGACGACGAAGGACTCGCCGGGCGCGGGCGTCGTCGAGGAGATGCCGACCTCGTACTCGTCCGCCTCGTAGGCGGACGCGGCCGCGGGTGCCGCCACCAGCGCGGCGCCGAGGAGGAGCGTGGTCGTTGCGCGTCGAACGTTCATGTCGAAGGCCCCCTGCCTTGGTGTACGGAGCAGGGCCGCGTCGTGCGTCCGTCGCCCCTGGAGGGGCCGGGCGGACGGTCCAGCGCCCCGCCGTGCACGACTAGGACAGCACAGCGGTCGTGCAGGCGACACCCGGGAGGACGTCCGACGACGCCGTCGCACCAGGTGTTTTCCTCACCGAAACAGTTCCGCGCTGGTTCTTGCCCGTCACGACGTCGTAGCGGTATGTCGCCGCCTCTCCCGGGGCGAGCGCGACCGTGCGCGCGCCGACGACGAGGCCGTCGTGGACCTGCGAGAACAGCCCCAGATCGCCCTCCGGGCCGTCCGACCCGAGGATCCCGCCGTTGCGGGGCGCGTAGACGAGGAGGTTCGTGCGGATGGTGCCGTCCCCGTCCCGCGCGCCCGTGACGTACCCGGGCAGCGCACCGGCCTCCTCGGGCGTGAGCGTCGAGGTCAGCGTGACCGCCGCGGTGAACCGCTGCGACCCGTCGGGCCGGCACGTCACGTCCTCGACCCGCACGTCCGTGGTCAGGTAGTAGCCGGTCTTCGCCGCCGACGACGCGTTGAGGTACACGCCGAGGACGGGGGACACGACGTCGCCCTCCTCCGTCGTGAGCACGCCGTCCAGCTCCCCGGAGAGCACCGTCCCCGCGAGGCGCTCCTGCTCGCCGTCGTCGGCGGACCACACGAGCAGGCGTCCCTCGCCCGCGGCCTCCGCGAGCGCACCCACGAGGCGCGCCGGCTCCGCGTCGGTCGACGTGGTCAAGGCCTCGAGCACGGCGTGGGCGGCGGCGGCCAGGACGGCGTCCTGGGTCGCCGGCTCCTCGTAGCGGCGGTACACGCCGTTGAGGAGGAACCCGGCCGCGTCGTCGCCGGTGAGCACGACCTCGGCGCCGGCAGGGTCGGTGAACGCGACGGGACCGGTCGCGGCGAGCACCTCCTGCAGCGCGACCGGGTCGACGGCGAGGACGCCGTCGACCTCGACCCCGGTGCGCACGGCCCAGATCTGCCGGGCGACGCCGGCGGCGCGGGGGAAGTCCGGGGTGGACGTGACGTTGAGCATGTACCGGCCGAGGTCGTCGCCGAAGAGGGCCTCTTCCGAGCGGGTCAGCGGGACGGCGCTCGTGTCTCCGCCGAGCGCGTTGCCCGGGCGGACCTCGACGAGCTCGATGCGCCCCTCCTCGAGGCGCACGTGCAGCACGGACCCGGCGATGCCTCCGGCGGCCCGGGGCTCCGCGTTGTTCTGCACGAGCACGAGGTAGTCGCGCGGGCCGTCCGCCCCGAGCATCGGCGGGAGCAGGTCGACCGCTCGGGCTGCCGTCGCGGTCGACGACCGGATCCCGGCGAGCCGGTCCTCGAGGTCGGTCACGACCCGGGCCAGCGGCGCGACGAGCGCGCTCGTGTCGATCCCCGCGACGGTCGCGGCCGCGGCGCCCACCGACGCGTCGGCGGCGAGCACGTCGGCGCGCGCGTCCTGGAGCGGGGCGAGGTCGACCGCACCCTCG
Source organism: Cellulosimicrobium cellulans (assembly GCF_001722485.1). Lineage (GTDB taxonomy): Bacteria > Actinomycetota > Actinomycetes > Actinomycetales > Cellulomonadaceae > Cellulosimicrobium > Cellulosimicrobium cellulans_A. Next base: position 2,111 of record NZ_LWGL01000286.1, read on the forward strand.
CGCGGGACGAGCCGGTCGAGCGCGGCGACGTC
>NZ_LWGL01000287.1 GCF_001722485.1 Cellulosimicrobium cellulans
TGGGGCTGCCGCGCTCGGCCGACGCCCCGTCCCTCGTGGACGCCGTGGCCCGGGCCACGGACCGACCGACCGACCAGGTCGCCCAGCTCCTGTACGGACCACCACCCGCCGACGACGCGGCGCTGCTCGAGCTCGCGCGTCACCTTGACCAGATCGAGAGCGAGGTCTACCACTCGTGACGCACCACCCCGGGGCCACCGGAAGCACCGCCCCCCAGCCCGACCGCTACGCTCCCCCGCCGCGCCCGCAGGACCAGCCGGCGGCCGCGCAGCCGGTGCCCGGCCCCCGCCACGACGCGTACGCGCCCGCGGCACCGCCCACCGCGCCCGCCGCACCGCACGACGCTCCCCCGGCCCCCGCCGCCTCCCACGACGCACCGCCCGCGCCCTCGCTCGAGCTGCGCCAGGCGCTCGCCGCCGTGCGCACCGAGGTCGGCAAGGCCGTCGTCGGTCAGGACGGCGCCGTGACGAGCCTGCTGATCGCGCTCCTGTGCAAGGGCCACGTGCTGCTCGAGGGCGTCCCGGGCGTCGCCAAGACGCTGCTCGTCCGCACGCTCGCCGCGACGCTCGACCTCGACACCAAGCGCGTGCAGTTCACGCCGGACCTCATGCCGGGCGACGTGACGGGCTCGCTCGTCTACGACGCGCGCACGGCCGAGTTCTCGTTCCGCGAGGGCCCCGTCTTCACCAACCTGCTGCTCGCCGACGAGATCAACCGCACGCCCCCGAAGACCCAGGCGTCGCTGCTCGAGGCCATGGAGGAGCGCCAGGTGTCGGTCGACGGCACGCCGCGCCCGCTGCCGGACCCGTTCCTCGTCATCGCGACGCAGAACCCCGTGGAGTACGAGGGCACGTACCCGCTGCCCGAGGCCCAGCTCGACCGCTTCCTCCTCAAGCTCGTGCTGCCCCTGCCCGAGCGCGAGCAGGAGGTGGAGGTGCTCGCCCGGCACGCAGCGGGCTTCAACCCGCGCGACCTCGCGAGCGCGGGCGTGCGCCCCGTCGCGGGCCGCGACGTGCTCGACCGGGCGCGCGCGGAGGTCGCGCGCGTGCAGGTCGCGCGCGAGGTCCTCGGGTACGCGGTCGACGTGTGCCGGGCCACGCGTCAGTCGCCGTCGCTCTCCCTCGGCGTCTCGCCCCGTGGCGCGACCGCGCTGCTCGCGACGGCGCGCGCGTGGGCGTGGCTGTCCGGGCGGTCGTACGTGACGCCCGACGACGTCAAGGCGCTGGCCCACCCGACGCTGCGGCACCGCGTGCAGCTGCGCCCGGAGGCCGAGCTCGAGGGCGTGACCGCCGAGAGCGTCCTCGACACGGTCCTCGCGTCCGTGCCCGTCCCCCGCTGAGGCGCTCGACGTGGCCCTGACCTGGCGCGCCGTCGTGCTCGTGGCGCTCGGGATCGTGCCGGTGCTGGTGTTCCCCGTCCCGGGCACGGTGCTCGTGTGGACGGTGCTCGTCGTCGTGGCGTGCGCGGTCGACGTCGCGCTCGCCGCCTCGCCGCGGCGCGTGGCGATCGAGCGGCGCGTGCCCGGCTCGGTCCGCCTCACCGACCGCACGACCTCGACGCTCACGCTGACCAACCTGGCCCCGCGCCGCCTGCGGGCGCTCGTGCGGGACGCGTGGCCTCCGTCGGCGGGGACGCAGGTCAACCGGCACGCCGTCGACCTCCCGCCCCGGGAGGCCGCGCGCGTCGTGACGGTGCTCGTCCCGACCCGCCGCGGCGAGCGCGTCGCCGACCGGGTGACGATCCGCTCGTTCGGCCCGCTGCGCCTCGCCGCGCGCCAGGCCTCCCTGCCCGTCCCGGGGCGGCTGCGGGTGCTGCCCGAGTTCGCCTCGCGGCGGCACCTGCCGAGCCGTCTCGCGCGCCTGCGCGAGATGGACGGGCGGGCCGCGGTGCAGGTCCGGGGCGAGGGCACGGAGTTCGACTCGCTGCGCGAGTACGTCATCGGCGACGACGTGCGGTCCATCGACTGGCGCGCTTCCGCGCGCGGCCGCGACATGGTCGTGCGCACGTGGCGGCCCGAGCGCGACCGCCGGGTGCTCATCGTCGTCGACACGGCGCGCACGTCCGCCGCGCGCCTCGGCGACGCGCCGCGGCTCGACGCGGGCATCGAGGCGGCGCTGCTCCTCGTCGCGC
>NZ_LWGL01000288.1 GCF_001722485.1 Cellulosimicrobium cellulans
CGACGGCGCGGCGTGCGCGCGGGCGGTGCCGGCGGGGGCGTGCCCGGGCGCGACGGAGCGGCCGGGATCTCGCGAGACGACTGGCGGCGGATCCGTGGCTCCGGCCGTACCGCGTCGTCGGCGCCAGGCGGCCTCGACGGCGACCGTCTCCCGCTGTTCCCGACCGAGATCGCGTCGTCGACGGACGACGGGCGCGCGGCCCTCCCACCCTGCGGCGTGAAGCTCGGCGGCAGGGCGTTCGGGTCGCGGCGAGGATCGGTCATGGTGCGCTCACCCGCACTGAGCGGTCTCGTCGGCGGCGGAGAAGGCCTCCTTGCCCGCCTCCCTGGTCTCGACGGGCGCAGGCTCCGTCGGCGTATGGCCGTCGGTGGTGCCGCCCTGGCCGGTCCCGTCGCTCGCGGCACCGTCGGGTGACGGCGTGGCGGGGTCCGACGCCACCTCGCCGTCCGTCGCGGGTGCCGTCTCCTCCGGCGCCGGCGGGGGTGCCGACACGATCGGCTCGTCGGCGCGCACCTTCGCCCACATCTCGTCCGCCTCGTCCGTCCACACGACCGTGGCGTCCGGGTCCTGCGGGTCCGCTGTGTTGGGGACGGTCATGAAGGTGATGTTGCCACTCGTGGCGCCCTTGAGGCTGAACGCGAGACCGGCGAGGCTCTGGATGGAAGCGAGGTTCTCGCTCATCGTGAGGGACTTCGTCCCCGCGTCCACGAAGCCGTAGACCTGGCCGAGGTCGGCGAGGAGGTTCTTGGACAGCACCTGGTTCACCGTCGCGGCAAGGAGCTGCTGCTGGCGACCGATCCGGCTGAGGTCGGATCCGTCCCCGACCCCGTACCTCGCGCGCGCGAACCCGAGCGCCTGGGCGCCGTCGAGCGTCTGCCAGCCCGCGGCGAGCTGGAGGTCCGCCTTGGGCGCGTAGATCGCCTCGGGGATGCAGATCGGGACTCCGCCGATCGCGTTCACCATGTTCCGGAACCCGGCGAAGTCCACGACGACGAAGCCGTCGACGTAGACGTCGGTGAGGGACTCGACGGTCCGGATGGTGCAGGCGGCGGCCGAGGCGACGTCGCCGCCGGTCATGGCACCGTTCGCGAACGCCGCGTTGAAACGCGTGTTCGCGGGCGCCGTCGTCTTCCCGCCCGTGACGGTGCACGCGGGGACGTCCACGCGCGAGTCGCGCGGGATGGAGACCATCTCGACACGGGAACGGTCGGCCGACACGTGCACGAGGATCGTCGTGTCGGAGCGCATGCCGTCGACGCCCGCGACCTCGTGCCCGTTGTCGCCCCCGCGCTCGTCGGAGCCCATCACGAGGATGTTGAGCGGCTTGCCGGCGTTCGGGTCGCTCGGGTCCGGCGTCGACTGCTCGGGACGCTCGCCGAGCAGGTCGTCGACGTCCGCGCTGGCGATGTTGCCCTGGATATCCGTGAGCGCCGACGCCCCGCCGACCGCGCCGAAGGCGAGGACCGCCGTCGTGACCAGGCCGACGGAGCGGCCCAGCCGGTGCGTGCGGTGGCTCCGCGCGTGCGCGGGCCCGCGCGACGGCGTGGTCGCCGCCGCGCTGCGGGTCTGGGCACGGGAATGGGACGTCACGGAGATCGAGCATAAGCGGCCTGTGCAGTGACGCGGCGTGGGTGCGTGCACGGCCGGGTGGAGGACTTGTGCAGGGTCAGGACGCCTCGTCGCGCTCGGCCGCAGCGTCACGATCCTCCACGTGGTCGACCGACGCGTCGACCCGCGAGATCTTCGCCTCGGCGAGGCTGAGCTCGCGGGTGAGCAACGTGATCTTGCGCGACAGCAGGTTTGCGCGGCGGTGACTCGTCGCGATGTAGCTGAAGAAGGCGATGACGAGTGCGTACAGAAGGAGGTCGGTGCCTCGTCCGACGCCCATGATGTTGGCGACATAGCTGAGCCACTCGGGATACAGCACCGAGACGACGGCGGCGACGACGAAACCCACCAGCAGCAGACGTCGGATCGCCTGGTGACGTGCGTCGGCCGTGGAGCGGGTGAGGAGGACGGTCACGACACCGATCGCGACGACGAGGAAGACCTGGATCAGCACGATTTCCTCCGACCTACTTGAAGACGAGCTCGACGAGGATGTTCACCGAGTTCCACAGCGACTG
>NZ_LWGL01000029.1 GCF_001722485.1 Cellulosimicrobium cellulans
CCGCGGGACGGGCGGTGGGGGCGGGCACGGGCTCAGCCTCGCACGTCAGGCGGCCGGGCGCGGGACGCGCGCGAAGCCGCCCTGGCCGAGCCACAGCGGCAGGCTGCGCCGCACGTCCGCCGGGCCGTCCAGCACGACCGCACCGCTGCGCAGCGCCTGCTCCCACGAGGAGTCGCCGCGCCAGACGCGGGTCAGGACGCGCAGCCCCGTCCGGACGACGACCGCCGGCTCGAGCCCGGGGTCGACGTCGCACACGTCGGCCTCGCCGGCCCGGACCACGAGCCACCAGCGCGCCACCGACCGCTCCACGTCGTCGAGGCGGAACTCCACGACCGTCGGCTCGTGCGGCCACGCGTCGACGGGGACGGTGCGGCGCACGTCCCAGAAGAGCAGGTGCGGGTCGAGGTCCTCCTCGCCCAGCTCGCCGACCCAGCGCACGCCCCACGCGCCGAGGGCCTCGACGACGGGGCGCAGCTCCTCCCCCGCGGCGGTGAGGCGGTAGGCGGGCCGTCCGCCGTCGTCGCCGCGACGCACCACGCCGGCGCGCTCGAGCGTGCGCAGACGCTTGGCGAGGAGCGCCGGCGACATGCGCGGGTTGCCGCGTCGCAGCTCGTTGAAGTGCGTGCTGCCGGCGAGCAGCTCGCGCACGACGAGGAGCGTCCACCGCTCGTCGAGCAGCTCCATCGCCTTGGCGACCGGGCAGAACTGGCCGTAGGTCGACATCGCGCGCCTCCCTCGCCTGGAGCTGTCCGGACCCGTCGCGACCCGCCCCCTCCTCCAGTGAACCGCCGTCGGGCGCGGGCGGCCAGTGCCCTCGGCGGCGCCGGCGGGCACACCGGCCGGTACAGATCCGGAACTGGATGCGGTCGTGCGCCGGGTCGAGCCTGGGAGACACCACCCACCACGGCCCGCGTCGCGCGGGCACGACACCAGGAGCGAGACATGACGGACACCGTGACGCCCGCGGACCTCAAGGCGCGGCACCGCGCGATGTGGGCGTCGGGCGACTACCCGGCCGTCGCGGAGGTGGTGCGCCCGCTCGGCGAGGACCTCGTCGCGGCGTGCGGCGTCCACGCCGGCCAGCGGGTGCTCGACGTCGGCGCCGGCACGGGGACCGCGGCGATCGCCGCCGCGGCGGCGGGCGCCGACGTGGTCGCGTCCGACCTCACGCCCGAGCTGCTCGACGTCGGGCGCCGCGCGGCGGCGGAGCGCGGCGTGGATCTCGCCTGGGAGCAGGCGGACGCCGAGATGCTGCCCTACGACGACGCGTCGTTCGACGTGGTGCTGTCGAGCATCGGCGTCATGTTCGCGCCGCACCACCAGGAGACGGCCGACGAGCTCGTGCGCGTGGCGCGCCCGGGCGGGACGATCGGGCTCGCGAGCTGGACGCCGGCCGGCTTCATCGGGCAGATGTTCGCGACGATGAAGCCGTACGCGCCCGCTCCCCCGCCCGGCGCGCAACCTCCGCCGCTGTGGGGCGACGAGGACCACGTGCGCGCGCTGCTCGGCGACCGGGTGCGGGACGTCCGCACCGAGGTGCGGACCCTGCCGGTGACGGCCTTCGCCGACGGCGAGGCGTTCCGCGAGTTCTTCGCGAGCCGGTACGGGCCGACGATCGCCGTGCGGCGCTCGCTCGCCGAGCAGCCGGAGCGCCTCGCCGAGCTCGACGCGGCGCTGCGCGACCTCGGTGACCGCTCGCTGGACGCGGACGGCGCCATGGGGTGGGAGTACCTGCAGCTCGTCGCGACGCGCGCCTGACGCCGTCCCGCTCGTCCCGGGGTCTCGGTGAGCCCGGCGCGTCAGCCGTCCCGGTGCGTCTCGTCGGGCGCCGGTGCGGGTTCGCCCTTCGGCACGAGGGGGCCGCGCCACACCGACGTCGTCGACGCCTGGGCGAGGGGGCGCAGGATCAGCGAGTCGATGTTGACGTGGTGCGGGCGCGTGACGGCGAACGTGATGACGTCGGCCACGTCGTCGGCCGTGAGCGGGTTCTCCACCCCGTCGTACACGGCGTCGGCGCTCGCCTGGTCGCCGCCGTAGCGCGTGAGCGAGAACTCGGCCGTGTGCACCATGCCGGGCGCGATCTCGATGACGCGGACGGGCTCGCCGGCGAGCTCGAGCCGCAGCGTCCGCGCGAGGCCCACCATGGCGTGCTTGGACGCGACGTAGCCGGACCCGCCGGGGTAGCCGTCGTGGCCCGCGGTCGACGTGAGGAGCACGATGTCGCCGCGGCGGGACGCGCGCAGCAGCGGCAGGAACGCCTTCGTCACGCGTACCGTGCCGAGCACGTTCGTCTCGTACATCGCGCGCCAGCCGTCGACGTCGGCCGCGTCGACGTGGTCGACGCCGAGGGCGAACCCGGCGACGTCGAGCAGCGCGTGCACCGGTCCGCGCGCACCGGCCTCGGCGACGAGGCGGGCGACGTCGTCGTCCGACGTCACGTCCCCGACGACCGGGTGCGCGCCCGTGCGCTCCGCGACGTCCGCGAGGCGGTCCGCGCGCCGCGCGAACGCGACGACGTCCCAGCCGCGGGCGCGCAGCTGGCGCACGCACGCCTCGCCGATGCCCGACGACGCGCCGGTCACCACGGCGCGCAGCGGGGAGGCCGAGGGGCGGTCGGCGGGCGGCGTCGCGGGGCGGGCGGCGGACGGGGTCGCGGGCTCGGTCACGCGGACACTCTGCCACGCCCCTGCGGACGGCCCGTGGTGACGGCTCAGGTGACGACTCAAGTGACAGCTCGTGGTGACGGCTCGTCCCGCGGGCGCACGCCCTCCTCCTCGAGGAGGAGGGCGGCGCGCCGCCGATCTCCGCCGCACGCAGGTGCTGGCAGCCCGGGCTCCCTCCGTAGCGTCGACGCCGGACGACCCCGGGACCGGGGACGCGTCCGACGACGACAGGAGGACCCATGATCCAGGTGGAGGCGCTCACGAAGCGCTACGGCCCCACCACCGCCGTGGACGGGCTGACGTTCACGGCCCCGCCGGGAGCGGTGACCGGCTTCCTCGGCCCCAACGGCGCCGGGAAGTCCACGACCATGCGGATGGTCGTGGGGCTCGAGCGCCCGACGTCCGGCACCGCGACCGTGGACGGGAAGCGGTACGCCGACCTCGCCGCGCCGCTGCACGCCGTCGGGGTCATGCTCGACGCCCGCTCGGTGCACCCGGGCCGCACCGCGTTCCGTCACCTGCTCGCCCAGGCCCGGACGCACGGCATCCCGCGCTCGCGCGTGGACGAGGTCATCGCGATGACGGGCCTCGAGTCCGTCGCGGGCCGCCGGGCCGGGACCTTCTCGCTCGGCATGGGCCAGCGTCTCGGGATCGCGGGCGCGCTGCTCGGCGACCCGGGGGTCCTCATCCTCGACGAGCCGGTCAACGGCCTCGACCCCGACGGCGTGCTGTGGGTGCGCCGGCTCGTGCGCGACCTCGCGGCCGAGGGCCGGACCGTCCTGCTGTCCTCCCACCTCATGCACGAGCTGGCCCTGTGCGCGGACCGCATCGTGATCATCGGGCAGGGCCGGCTCCTCGCCGACGCGCCGCTGCCCGAGCTCGTGACCGACGGCCGCTCGCTCGAGGACGCCTATCTCGAGCTGACCGCCGGCGCTGTGCAGTACCGCGGCGGCGCCGCCCCGGCGGGCGCCCCCACCGCTGGAGGTGCCCGATGAGCGCGCCCGCCCGCACCCCCGCCCCCGCGCAGCGGCCCGAGCACCGCGCGGCGGCACGCGGCCGCGTCACCCTCGCCCGCGTCGTCGCCTCCGAGTGGGTGAAGATCACGAGCCTGCGCTCGTCCGTCTGGACCGCCGTCGCGACCGTCGTCGTGGCCGGCGCGCTCACCTACGTCTCCGCGAACGCCTCGTCGGGCGACCCCGGCTTCGACCCGGCGGACTCGTTGACCGGGGGCCTCCTGCTCGCGCAGGTCGGTCCGCTCGTCCTCGGTGTGCTCGTGGGGACCCAGGAGTACGGCTCCGGCGCGTTCCGCACGACCTTCACGGCGGTCCCCGGGCGCCTGCCCGTCCTGCTCGGGCAGCTGGTCGCCACGGCGGCGTTCTCGCTCGTCGTCGCGCTGCTGGCCGTCGCCGCGAGCGTCGTCGGCGTCCTGCCCGCCGCCGCCTCCCGCGGGATCACCCCCGACCTCACGGCGGACGGGACGCCGCAGGTCCTCGTCGGCATCGTGCTGTACCTCGTCGGTCTCGCCCTGCTCGGCCTGGCGGTCGGGGCGCTGCTGCGCCGCGTGGTCCCGGCGCTGACCACCGCGGTCGTCCTCGTCCTCGTCCTGCCCGTGGCGGTCGTGGTGGCGTCCGACGTCGGTGGCGACCCCATGGCGGCCGCCGCGTCCGGGGACGTGCCGCAGCAGGAGGCCGTCGCCAACACCGTCGCCACGTTCCTCCCCAGCGGCGCCGGCCAGGTCATGACGTCGCCTCCCGACGTCGGCGGGCTCGAGGGCGCACCGGACCTCGGGGCGCTCGGCGCCGGGCTCGTCCTGGCCGCCTGGACCCTCGTCCCCCTGGGCGGCGCCGCCTACCGGCTGCGCGCCCGCGACCTGGCCTGACCGGAGGACGAGCCGATGCACCGCACGACGACCCCACCGCGGTCCCCCGTGGCCTCCGGACGGGTGCTCGCCGCTGAGCTGACCAAGCTGACGACCCTGCGCTGGCCCTGGTGGGTCCTGGTGGCCACGGTGCTCGTCGCGGCGGCCCTCGCCGTGGCGACGGGCATGTACGCGCGCGCGAGCGACGCGCGGCCGGCGGCGAGCCTCGTGGTGTCCGGCTACGTGCTCGCCCAGCTCGGCCCGCTGGTGCTCGGGGTGCTCGTCGGCACCGAGGAGTACACGACGGGCACCTTCCGCGCCACGTTCACGGCCGTGCCCCGGCGGCTCCCGGTGCTCGCGGCGCAGACGTCGGTCACGGCCGCCGCGGGCCTCCTCGTCGCGGCGGCCGCGCTCGGCGGGTCGCTCCTGGCCACGCTCGGGCAGCACGGTGCCGGGCCGGCGGGCGGCCTCGCCGGCCCGGAGGCGGCGCGACAGCTCGCGGGCTTCGTGCTCTACCTGACCGGGATCGCGCTGCTCGGCCTGGGGGCCGGGGCGCTCGTCCGCCGGCCCGCCGGAGCGTTCGTCGCCGGCGTGACGCTCCTCGTCGTCCTCGACCAGGTCCTCGCGGCGAACCCTGGGCGCGTGACCGACACGGTGCGCGCCCTCCTGCCGGGCACGGGGTCGCGGATGCTCCTTGACGACGCGCGGCTCGCGTCCCTCGACGCGACGGGCCTCGGCCCGGATCTCGGCACCTGGGGCGGGGGCCTCGTTCTCGCCGCGTGGGTCGTCGTCCTGCTGGCCGCGGCGGGCTACCGGCTGCGACACCATGATCTCCGCTGACCGCCCAGGGCGCGCTCGCGATGAGAGAGTGTGCCCGTGGTCGGGCTGACGGATGCGCAGGTACGACGGCGCGGTCCGCTCGGACGCGCCGTCGCCGAGCGCCCGTGGGTCGCCGACGTGACGATCGTCGGCGGGACGCTGATCCTCGGGCTCGTCACCTCGGTCGTCGCGCTCGACACGGTCGAGGGCTCGACGAACCTCGGGCTGTTCTCCCCCGACGCGCCCGTCGCGCAGGTGGTCGCCACGGCGTGGCTCGCCGGCGCCGGGCTGGGCGCGGCCGCGCTCGCCGTCCGCCGCGCGAGCCCGCTCGTCGTCACGGCCGCGCTCACCGGCCTCGCCGTCGTGTCGCTCGCCGTCGCGGGCGTGCTGGGCGTCCTCGGCGTGTGCCTCGCGTGCGCGCTGCACACCGTCGCGGCCACGCGCCCGCCGCGGACCGCGTGGACCGCGTGCGCGGCCGTGTTCGTCGCCGTCACCGTCGCCCTGTGGTGGTGGCAGGACATCGGCCTCGCCGAGATCATGCTCTGGAGCGACCCGATCATGACGCCCGACGGCGACCCCGTGCGGAGGCTCGACGAGCCGCCGTTCTCCGGGGGCCGCCGGTCGGCCTCGGTGTTCCTCCTGCTCGCGCTCCTGCTGCTGGGCGTGTCCACGGGCTCCGCCGCGCGTGCGCGTCGCCTGCACGCGGCCGACCTCGTGGAGCGCTACGTGGCGCTGGCCCGCGAGCGCGACCAGAGCGCGGCGCTCGCCCGCGCCGCCGAGCGCGCACGCATCGCGCGGGAGATGCACGACGTGGTCGCGCACAGCGTCTCGGTCATGGTGGCGCTGTCCGACGGCGCTGGTGCGGCGCTCGACCGCGCTCCCGACCGCTCGCGCGAGGCGCTGCAGGAGCTCTCGCGGACCGGGCGCGAGGCGCTGGCGGACATGCAGCGCGTGCTCGGCGCGCTCGATCCCGCGGAGGACTCCGACGTCGACGCGGGGGACGGACCGCCGGCACCGGCGGAGGCCAACCTGCGCACCGTCGTCGACCGCTTCCGGGCGGCCGGGCTGCCCGTGGCCGCCCACGGTCTCGACAGCGCGCTCCCGCCGGACACCTCGCTGCGGCTCGCGGTCGTGCGGATCGTCGGCGAAGGGCTGACGAACGTGCTCCGGCACGCACCCGGCACGCCGTCCGTGACGGTGAGCGTGCGGCGCGGCGCCTCGGCGGTCGAGGTCGAGGTCGTCGACGACGGCGGCACCCGGCCAGGAGCCGGCGGCGGCACGGGCCGCGGGATCCTCGGCATGCGCGAGCGCGCCGCCGTGCTGGGCGGCCACGTCGAGGCGGGGCCGCGACCCGGCGGTGGCTGGGTCGTGCGTGCCGTCCTGCCGTGCGACGGAGGGGGCGACGCGTGACCACCGTCCTGCTGGTGGACGACCAGGCCTTGCTGCGCATGGGCCTGCGCCTCGTCATCGAGTCCGAGCCCGACCTCGAGGTGGTCGGCGAGGCGTCGGACGGTGCGACGGCGGTCGACCAGGTCCGCGCGCTCGCCCCGGACGTCGTGCTCATGGACGTCCGCATGCCGGGCCTCGACGGCATCGAGGCGACCCGGCACGTCGTCGCCGAGCACCCCGCGACGCGGGTCCTCGTGCTCACGACGTTCGACCTCGACGAGTACGCCTTCGCCGCCCTGCGGGCCGGGGCGAGCGGCTTCCTGCTCAAGAACTCGCGGCCGGGCGACCTCGTCGAGGCGATCCGCACGGTGGCGTCGGGCAGCTCCGTCGTCGCCCCGCGCGTCGTGCGCCGCATGCTCGACCTGTTCGCCCCGCACCTGCCGGCCGGCGGAGGGGGCGCCGAGCCGCCCGGCGACGGTCTCGACCCGCGCCTGCGTGCGCTCACCCCGCGCGAGCTCGACGTGCTGCGGTGCGTCGCGGAGGGGCTGTCCAACGCCGAGACCGCCGAACGCCTCGTGCTCTCCCCCACGACGGTCAAGACCCACGTCGGCAACGTGCTCGCCAAGCTCGGTGTCCGTGACCGCGTCCAGGCGGTGATCGTCGCCTACGAGTGCGGGCTCGTCGTGCGGGGCGGCACGCCGGGCGCGAGCGGGGCCGGTGTGTAGGCTGGACGACGGACCGCGGGCCGTGCGCATTGGCCCGGCGGGGTGGCCCCGGATCTGGGCCGCAGGTCCGCGTGGCGCGAGATGACGCGTCCAGCACAGCACCGTTGCCTGCGTCGACGCACGCCCCGGGACACGTCCTCCGGAGGCACCGCCGTCGCGCGCCCGACCCCGCCGGAGTGAACCGCGTGCCCCTTCCTGATCTCCACACCCGTCGCCAGACCCGTCGTCCGTCCCGCCGTCCCGCCCGACCCCTCCTCGCGACCGCCGCGAGCGCCCTGCTCCTCGCCGTCACGGCGTGCTCGTCCGGCACCGCGGGCCGAGGGGCGGACGGCGCGGGCGACACCGCGTCGTCGGGCACGGCCGACGGCTCCGCGACGGCCACGTCCACCCCGACGTCCACCCGGTACCCGCTCACGCTCGACGACTGCGGGTTCGAGGTGACGTTCGACGCCGCGCCGGAGCGCGTCGTGACCATCAAGTCGAGCACCACGGAGATGCTGCTCGCCCTCGGGCTCGGCGACAGGATCGTCGCGACCGCGTTCCCGGACGGGCCGGTGCCCGAGTCCCTCGCCGACGCCGCGGCCGAGGTGCCCGCGGTGGCCGAGCCGATGTCGGACCAGGTGCCGGGCGCCGAGGCGGTGCTCGCCCTCGAGCCCGACCTCGTGTACGCCGGCTGGGAGTCCAACCTCACCGCGGAGGGCGCGGGCGACCGCGAGACGCTCGCGCAGCTGGGCGTCGCGACGTACGTCTCCCCCGCGGCGTGCAAGGCCCCCGGCTACATGCCCGACCCGCTGACGTTCGACGACGTCTTCGCCGAGATCACCGAGGTCGGCGAGATCTTCGACGCGCAGCAGGCCGCCGCGGACCTCGTCGCGGAGCAGCGCGCGACGCTCGAGGGCGTCGAGCCCGACGACCGTGGTCTCACCGCGCTCTGGTACTCCTCGGGCGACGACATCCCCTACGTCGGCGCGGGCATCGGTGCGCCGCAGATGATCATGGACGCCGTCGGGCTCGAGAACGTCGCGTGCGACGTCGAGGACACGTGGACCTCCTTCGCGTGGGAGGAGGCGATCGCGGCCGACCCGGACGTGCTCGTGCTCGTCGACGCCGCGTGGAACACCGCCGAGTCGAAGATCGAGCGCCTCGAGTCCAACCCCGCGACCGCGGGGATGACCGCCGTGCGCGAGGGCCGGTACCTGACGATCCCGTTCCCGGCGACGGAGGCGGGCGTGCGCAACGTCGACGCCGTCGTCGACCTCGCCGCGCAGCTGGAGGCGCTGGACCGGTGACCGCGCTGCGCGCACGCGCCGACGTCCCCGCGACGACGGGGGCGGGCCCCCGCGCGCGCCGCGGGGCGGCGTGGTGGCTCCCCGCCGGCGTCGCGGCGCTCGTCGTCACGGTGCTCGTCGCGGTGACGGTCGGGCCCGCGGACCTGGCCGTGGGCGACGTGTGGCGCTCGGTCGCCACGCACCTCGGGCTCGGCGGCGCGCTCGGCGTCGAACCCCTCGGGACGCTCCAGGACGGCATGGTCTGGCAGCTGCGCCTGCCCCGCGTGCTCACCGCCGCGGCGGTCGGCGCCGGGCTCGCGGTGTGCGGTGTGGTCATGCAGTCGCTCACGCGCAACCCGCTCGCCGACCCCTACCTGCTCGGCCTGTCGTCGGGCGCGTCGCTCGGGGCGGTGCTCGTCCTCGTCGTCGGGTGGACGGTGCTCCTGCCCGTCGCGGCGTTCGGCGGCGCCGTGGCGGCGCTCGTCGCGGCGCTCGCGCTGGCGGGCGCGGTCGGGACGATCACCCCGACCCGCACGGTGCTCGCCGGTCTCGCGGTGAGCCAGCTCGCCGCGGCGGCCACGAGCTTCGTCATCTTCTGGTCGGCGACCGGGGACTCCTACCGCGAGATCCTCTCGTGGCTCATGGGGTCCGTGGCGGGCGCGACGTGGACGTCCGTCGCCGTCGCGGGGATCGCCACGCTCGTGCTCGGGACGCTGCTCGCGTCGACGGGCTCGGTGCTCGACGCGTTCACGTTCGGCGACACCGCGGCCGCCGCGCTCGGGGTGGACGTGCGGCGCGTGCGCTGGCTGCTGCTCGTCGGCGTCGCGCTGCTCACCGGGGCGCTCGTGTCGCAGTCGGGGTCGATCGGCTTCGTCGGCCTCGTGCTGCCGCACGCGGTGCGCCTGCTCACGGGCGCCCGGCACCGGCTGCTCCTGCCGCTGTCGGCGTTGTTCGGCGCGACCTTCCTCGTCTGGGCCGACACGCTCGCCCGCACGGTGTTCGCGCCGCGCGAGCTGCCCGTCGGGATCGTCACCGCCGCGGTCGGCGCGCCCGTGTTCGCGCTCCTGCTGTGGCGCGGGAGGAGGACGGCATGACGGACGTGCGGACCGACCGGGAGCCGACGCCCACGAGACCGACGGCGGGAGCGCGGGACGCTCGACCGGGCGAGGGCCTCGACGCCGCCCGCGTCTCGTGGTCGGTCGACGGGCGGCTGGTCCTCGACGGCGTCGACGTCACGGCGCCCCCGGGCGCGGTGAGCGGGCTGCTCGGGCCGAACGGCTCGGGCAAGTCGACGCTCCTTCGCGTCCTGGCGGGCGTCCAGGCACCGACGGCCGACGGGTCCGCGCCCGCCAGCGTCCGGTTCGCCGGCGAGGACCTGCTCGGCCTTCCGCGGCGCCGTCGCGCCCGGGTCCTCGCGCTCGTGGAGCAGGACGCGACGACCGACCTGCCGCTCACGGTGCTCGACGCCGTCCTGCTCGGCCGCATCCCGCACCGCTCGCTGCTCGCGGGCGACACCGCCGCGGACCGGGCGGTCGCGCACGACGCGCTCGCCGCCGTCGGCATGGAGGCGTTCGCGGGCCGCGAGGTGGCGACGCTCTCGGGCGGCGAGCGTCAGCGCGTGCACATGGCGCGCGCGCTCGCCCAGGAGCCGGCGTTCCTCATGCTCGACGAGCCGACGAACCACCTCGACATCGCCGCACAGCTCGACGCGATGCGCGTGCTGCGCCGCCTCGCCGACGACGGCGTGACGGTGCTCGCGGCGCTGCACGACCTCACCCTCGCCGCCCAGACGTGCGACCACGTGGTGCTGCTGTCCGGCGGGCGCGTCGTCGCGGCGGGCGACGTGCGCGACGTCCTCGTGCCCGACGTGCTCGACCCGGTCTACGGCGTCCGGACCGACGTGCTCCTGCACCCGCGCACCGGTCGGCCCGTCCTCACGTTCACGCCGCGCGACTGACCGGCGGTCGCGCGGCCGTCCTGGCCGGTCCGCTCAGAGACCGCGCAGCCGCTCGGGGCGCACGCGCACCGTCACGGAGTAGTCGGCGTGGAACTCGTCGGCCGACATGCCGAGGTCGCGGATGTCCGCGGCGTACTTCTCGTCGTACGCGGCACGCTCGGCGGGCGTCAGGCCGGCGTCGTCGACCAGGGCCGTGCCGGTGAGCACGACGACGTCCCCGCCCGAGCGCGTGCTGTTGAGGTGGAGCGCGACGTGCTCGTTCCGCCGGACGTTGCGCAGCTTCGCCGTGCGCGGCTGGCTCTGGAGGACCACGTCGCCCCCGGCGCCCCACAGGAACCACACGGGGGTGGGCTGCGGCCGGCCCTCGGGATCGACGGTGACGAGCCACAGGACCGTCTCGTCGACCAGTCGGGCCGCGGCGCGGCGGCCGAGGTCCGTGCCCGGGTCGACGACGGCGCTCACGCCACGCTCCCGAGCCGCGGGAGCTCGATCGCCGGGCAGCGGTCCATGACCATGTCCAGCCCGGCGTCGCGCACGCGCCGCGCCGCGTCCTCGTCGATCACGTCGAGCTGGAACCACACCGCCTTCGCGCCGATCGCGACCGCCTGGTCCGCGACGTCGCCCGCGAACTCCGACCGCACGAACACGTCCACGACGTCGACCGGGAAGGGGATGTCCGCGAGCGACGCGTACCCCTGCTCGCCGTGCACCGTCTCGGCCGAGGGATGGACGGGCACCACGCGCTTGCCCGCCTGCTGCAGCACCCGCGCGACGCCGTACGCGGCCCGCGCGGTGTTGTTGGACAGGCCCACGACGGCCCACGTCTCGGTGTCCCGGAGCACGCGCCGCACGGTGTCCTGCTCGCCGGCGCCGGTCTCGGCGGGTGTGACGTCGCTCATGACGGCGAAACCCGGTTCTGGTCGTCGCTATTCCACGACCGGGCCCGGGCCACGTACGGCGGCCGGTCGCCCGAGCCGGTCGCCGGGACCCGATCAGACGAGCGCGAGGGCGAGCAGGGCAGCCGCCGCGGCGCCCGCGGCGGTGCGTGCGTGGTTCCACGCGAGCCACCGCGGGACGAACGCGACCCACTCGGCCGCCGGGTCGACCGCGGCCTCGAGGCGGTCGTTGAGCGGCACGTTCCCGACCCCTGTGATCCCGAGGATCCCGACGAGCGCGACGACCGCACCCGCGAGCGCCCACCCCGCCCGGGCCTCGCCGCTCACGAACCCGACGACGGTGGCTGCCGCCGGGAGCAGGACGGAC
The DNA here is from genome assembly GCF_001722485.1 of Cellulosimicrobium cellulans. Lineage (GTDB taxonomy): Bacteria > Actinomycetota > Actinomycetes > Actinomycetales > Cellulomonadaceae > Cellulosimicrobium > Cellulosimicrobium cellulans_A. Next base: position 11,943 of record NZ_LWGL01000029.1, read on the forward strand.
GCCGCGAGCAGGACCATGAGCGGTGGCCGCAGGGCCGTCACGTTGATCGACCGCATCGCGGCGGCACCCGAGCCCGGGTCGAGCCGCCGGAGCCCGGCCATGACGAACGCGGAGAAGGCGTACAGCACGCCGCCCGCGAGCCCGGTCGCGACCACCGCCGCGAGGACGAGGAGGTCGAACGTGCTCACAGCCGGTCCGCGGGCGTCCAGGCCGCGGCCTCACGCGCCGCGAACTCGCGGAAGCCGCGCGGCTCACGTCCGAGCGCACGGCGGACGCCGTCGGTGACATGGGCGCCGCGGCCGTCGAGCACCTCGGTGAAGAGGTATGCCATGAGCTGCACGACGTCGCCCGGCAGACCGGCAGCCGCCAGCCCCGCGGTGAACTCGTCGAGCGCGATCGGCACGAACGCCACGTCGCGCCCGCTCGCCGCGCCGATCTCGGCGACCGCGTCCGCGAAGGTCAGCAGGCGCGGTCCGGTGAGCTCGTAGACCTGCCCGGCGTGGGCGTCGTCGGTCAGGGCGGCCACGGCGACGTCGGCGACGTCCTCGAGATCGACGAACGGTTCGACGACGTCGCCCACCGGGAGCGCCAGCGCCCCGTCGAGCACCGGGTCGAGGAGGAAGCTCTCGCTGAAGTTCTGCGCGAAGAACGCGCACCGCACGACCGTGCGGGCGGGGAACACCTCGGCGACCGCCGCCTCGGCCCGCTGCGCCTCGGTCTCGCCGCGTCCCGAGAGCAGGACGAAGCGCCGGACGCCGGCGTCGCGGGCGACCTCGGCGAGGCGCGTCACGGTCTCGGGCGCCCCCGGGACGGCGAGGTCGGGCGCGTACGCGACGTACACGGCCTCGGCGTCCGCGAGGACCGGGGCCCACGTGGCTTCGTCGGCCCAGTCGAACCGCGTCGTCGCGCCCGTGGCGCTGCGCGACGCGCGCCGCACCGGCAGCCCGAGCGCGTCGAGGCGGTCGGCCACGCGCCGGCCGCTCTTGCCCGTCGCGCCGAGCACGACGTAGGCGCCCGGGGGGTCGGCCGGCGCCGGGTCCGGCGTCGTGGCGGAGGTGGGCTCCGTGCTGAGGATCGGCGTCGCGGTGGGAACGGGTGTCGAGGTCATGGTCGTCTCCTGTCGTGGCGTTCCGGTGCGGTACGACTGCCAGTCAAGCGACCCACCGCGAGACGTTCCATGGTCGATCGGCTCGTGCGCATATGCGATCGTCTTCCGCGCCGCCGACGCGCGGTCTACGCTCGGCCCATGGACGTCGTCGCCGGGCTCCTCGACGGCCCCCGCGCGCGGGGCGCCTTCCTCCTCCGCAGCCACCTCACGGCGCCCTGGAGCATGCGCATCGAGGACGAGGCGCCGCTGACGATCGTCCCGGTGCTGCGCGGCTCCGCGTGGGTCGGCCCGGCCGGCGGCGACGACCGACGGGACGGCGGCGACCCGGACGGCAACGGCGGCGTGCACGTCGGCGAGGGCGACGTCGTGCTGCTGCGCGGTCCCGACCACTACGTGGTCGCCGACTCGCCGTCGACCGCCCCGCAGGTCGTCGTCGGTCCGGCGTCGGACATGTGCCGCGCGGTCGACGGAGGCCCGTCACCCATGACCGTGCTCGGCGTCCGCTCGTGGGGCAACGACCCCGACGGCGAGACGGTCGTCGTCACGGGGACGTACCCGCTCGACGGCGAGGTGGGCCGCCGGATCCTGCGCGTGCTCCCGCAGCGCGTCGTCCTGCGCCGGGGCGACGTCGACGGGGGGCTCGTCGAGATGCTCGCGCGCGAGGTCGTCCAGGACCTGCCGGGCCAGGAGGCGGTGCTCGACCGGCTCCTCGACCTCCTGCTCATCTCGTGCCTGCGCACGTGGCTCTCGCGCCCGGACGCCCCGGGGTGGTACCGCGCTGACGCCGACCCCGTCGTCGGTGCCGCCCTGCGCCTCGTGCACCACGACCCGGCGCGTCCCTGGACGGTGGACGCGCTCGCTCGCGCGGTCGGGCTCTCGCGCGCCGCGTTCTCGCGCCGCTTCACCGAGCTCGTCGGGGAGCCGCCCATGACCTACCTCACGGGCTGGCGCCTCGACCTCGCCGCGGACCTGCTCCTCGAGGACGGCGCGACCGTCGCGTCCGTGGCGCGCGCCGTCGGGTACGGCACGCCGTTCGCGCTGAGCGCCGCGTTCAAGCGCGTGCGCGGCGTGAGCCCGGCCGAGCACCGCGAGCGCGCGAGCGCGGCCTGAGCCGGCGTCCCCGCGCCCACCGCGGGCAGGCCGCCGCGCTCACCGTTCCACCGGCACCAGCTCCACGTCGCGCAGGGCGCCGGCGTCGACCGTCGCGGTGAGGTAGGTGCAGACCGGCTGGCGGCGCCGGTCGGTCGGCGACCCGGGGTTGAGCAGCCGCATGCCGCCGGGCGAGACCGTGTCCCACGGGATGTGGCTGTGCCCGAAGACGAGCAGGTCGGTGTCCGGGTACGCGGCGTCCGCACGCCGCTCGCGCCCCTCCTTCCCGCCGGTCTCGTGCACGACGGCGACCCGCAGCCCCTCGATCGTCGTGCGTGCGACCTCGGGCAGCCGGGCGTGCAGCTCGGGCCCGTCGTTGTTGCCCGCGACGCCGACGAGCCGCGCCGCCCGCGCCTCGAGCGCGTCGAGCAGGTCCACGGTGACCCAATCGCCCGCGTGCACGACGACGTCGGCCGCGTCGACCGCGCGCCACACCTGCTCGGGCAGGACGCGGGCGCGGGCGGGCACGTGGGTGTCGGCGAGCAGGAGCAGGCGCGTGACCACGCCGCCACGATAGGTGCGGGCGGGCGCGGCGGTCGACGGGTGCAGCGGCGCGCCGTCGGGACGCGTTGCACGATCGCCACCATGGGAGACGATGGACGGATGCCGCTCTCCCGCCGGGTCGTCCGGACGACCGTGCACGTGCTCGACCCGTCGACGGCGCGCGTCGCCACCGGCATCGGCCGGGAGCCGTTCGTCCGCACCGGTCGGCGGCGCTGAGTGGCGGTCCACGACGGGGGCACGCCGGCGACCGACGGGGGGACGCCGCCGGTCCGCCTGCGACCCGCCGGACCCGACGACGCCGCGGCGCTCGGCGCCGTCGAGCACCGCTGCTGGACCGAGACCTACACCGACCTGCTGCCGCCGTCGTCCTGGGAGGCCGCCGAGCCCGAGGGCGACGCCGCCTGGTGGCACCGGCGGCTGGTCCGCCCGCGCCCGGGCACGAGCGTGGTGCTCGCCGAGGCGCACGGCGCCGTCGTCGGCTTCGCGATGGCGGGCCGCCCGCACGTCGGTGCGCACGTCGCCCACCCGCCCGTGCGCGACCTCGAGCTCTACTCCCTCTACGTGCTCGCCGCCTGGCACGGGACCGGGGTGGGCACCGCGCTGCTCGAGGCCGCCGTCCCGCCCGGCACGCCCGCCGAGCTCTGGGTCGCGGAGCGCAACCCGCGTGCCCTGGCGTTCTACCGCCGGCACGGCTTCGAGGCCGACGGCACGCGCGAGGCGTCGGACCCGCGGTTCGGTGGTCTCGCCGAGATCCGGATGGTGCGCTGAGGCGGCGCACGACGGACGACCGGTCGACGACGGGCGGTCGGTGGAGCCCGTGCGGACGCCTCCGGACGACCCGCCTGCGATGATGGGCCGCATGGCACGCGACCTGTGGCTCACCGGCGACCCGGAGGCCGACCAGCTCCTGTCCAGCGACCCGTTCGCGCTGCTCGTGGGCATGCTGCTCGACCAGCAGGTGCAGATGGAGACCGCGTTCGCGGGTCCGGCGAAGATCGCCGGCCGCATGGGCGGGCTGGACGTGCGCCGCATCGCCGAGGCCGACCCCGAGGAGTTCTCGGCCATGGCCTCGACGCCGCCGTCGATCCACCGCTACCCCGGTGCGATGGCGGGCCGCGTGCAGGCGGTGGCGCGTGCCGTCGTCGACGACTACGACGGCGACGTGACCCGCATCTGGACCGACCCCGCGCCGTCGGGCGACGCGCCCGACGGCGCGCTCGTGCTGCGGCGCCTCAAGGCGCTGCCCGGCTTCGGCGACCAGAAGGCACGGATCTTCCTCGCGCTGCTCGGCAAGCAGTACGGCGTGGAGCCGCAGGGCTGGCGGGAGGCGGCCGGCGCGTACGGCGAGGAGGGGTCGCGCCGCTCGATCGCGGACGTGACCGACCAGGGCTCGCTCGACGAGGTGCGGGCGACGAAGAAGGCGGCGAAGGCCGCGGCACGCGCGGCGAAGGGCTGACGGTGGACGACACGACGACCGGCACGACCGGCAGCGACGGCACGGCGACCGAGCACGAGGAGCACTCCCGCGGCGGGACGTACTCGGTGCCCGGCAAGGAGTACACGCGCGACACGCGCTACATCCAGACCCGGATCACCGCCGACGGGCGCGACGGCTTCCCCGTCGAGCCGGGCCGGTACCGGCTCGTCGCGGCGCGCGCGTGCCCGTGGGCGAACCGCGCGATCATCGTGCGCCGCCTCCTCGGCCTCGAGGACGCGCTGTCTATGGGCCTCGCGGGTCCCGTGCACGACCAGCGGTCGTGGACGTTCGACCTCGACCCGGACGGGCGCGACCCGGTGCTCGGCATCGAGCGCCTGCAGGAGGCCTACTTCGCGCGCGACCCGGAGTACCCGCGCGGCATCACCGTGCCCGCGGTCGTCGACGTGCCGACGGGCGCCGTCGTGACGAACGACTTCGCGCAGATCACGCTCGACCTGTCGACCGAGTGGGGCGCGTTCCACCGCGACGGCGCGCCCGACCTGCTGCCCGCCGCGCACCGCGACGAGCTCGACGCGGTGATGCAGGAGGTCTACACCGAGGTCAACAACGGGGTGTACCGGTGCGGCTTCGCCGGCTCCCAGCGCGCCTACGAGCGCGCGTACGAGCGCCTGTGGACCGCGCTCGACCGGCTCGAGGAGCGCCTCGCCGACCGGCGGTACCTCGTCGGCGACACGATCACCGAGGCGGACGTGCGGCTCTTCACGACGCTCGTGCGCTTCGACGCCGTCTACCACGGGCACTTCAAGTGCAACCGGAACAAGCTCACCGAGATGCCGGCGCTGTGGGCGTACGCGCGCGACCTGTTCCAGACGCCCGGGTTCGGCGACACCGTCGACTTCGTGCAGATCAAGGAGCACTACTACCGCGTCCACACGGACATCAACCCGTCGGGCATCGTGCCCGCCGGGCCGGACCTCTCCGGCTGGCTCACCCCGCACGGGCGCGAGTCCCTCGGCGGCCGGCCGTTCGGCGACGGGACGCCGCCCGGGCCGGTGCCCGAGGCGGAGCGCGTGCAGGCCGGGCACTCCCCGCTCGCGCGCTGACCGGAGGCGGGTTGCGCCCGCCCCGGCGCCCCGCTCCGCCGGACCCTGGTGCCGCGGCGGGGCCCGCCCTACGCTGACCTGTGGCGGGCGGCCCCGCCCGCCGGCGGATCGGCCTTGGAGGAATCGTGGCGCACGGCGACATCACGCACATCGACATCCCGGTCACCGACATGGGCCGGGCCACGACGTTCTACAGCGGGCTGTTCGGCTGGGAGATCGCCGAGGTCCCCGGCTACGAGGGCTACCCGATGTGGCAGGCCCCGAACAAGATCAGCGGCGGCGGGCTCGCCCCGCGCTCCGACGACTTCGTGCAGCCCCGCAGCTACGTCGAGGTCGACTCGATCGAGGAGACGCTCGCGAAGGTGCGGGACATGGGCGGCACCGTCGTCATGGAGCGCTCCGAGATCAGCCCCACGTCGTGGTGGGCGATCTTCACCGACCCGGACGGCAACCACGTCGGCCTCTACGAGGGCACGACCGAGGCCGGCTGACGCGCGCTCGCCGACCCCGGCGGCGACCCGTCACCGGCCCCCGAGCACCCGGCCGTCGGGGTCGTCGGGACGCCGCGGGCGCAGCGCGGCGGGCGCCGGCCACGGCAGGGCGTACCGCTCGACGGGGACGTCGACCGCGCCGAAGTCGTCGGTCTGCACGACGACGCCGTCGGGCGTGACCTCGACGATCCGCACCCGCACGGGCGCCCCGTCGGGGCGCTCGAGCATCCACACGTCGGCGAGCCACGCCAGGCCGGACTCCTCGAGCGCCTCCTCGGCCGCGAGCCAGTCGACCGGGCCGGTGAGGTCGCGGCCCAGCGGCGACACGGCCACCCAGTCGTCGCCCTCGGGCCGGATCCAGCCCACGGGCTCGCGGTCGTCGGGGCGGCGGTGGGCGATCCAGTCGGCGGGCAGCACGGCGCCACCGTAACCGGGCGGCCGAGGCGCCACCCAGCGTTTTGCGCCGGGCGCACCGTGGCCGCCTCTCAGGCGCCCGGCGCCGTGCCGGCGACCGGCTCGTGCCCCGACCCCTCGCGGAATCCCTCGGCGAACCCGGCGCGGTAGCCGTCCGCGTACGCCTCGGCGCTGCCCTCGCGGAAAAGGTCGTCGGCCGAGGACCGCACGAGCACGCGGGCGCCCGGTCCGTCGTCGGCCGTGACGTGACGACCCAGGCCGCGCACCACCGCGACCGGCCGCCCGTCCGCCTTGCCGCGCACGAGCTCGCTCGCCGCGGCGATCTCGTCCGCGACCGCGGTCACCGTGACGGACAGCGGTCGCCCGTGGGCGTCGACCCCGCCGCGCAGGTCGTCGACGACGGCGATCCCCGCCGCCCCGATCGCGACGTCGACGAGCCCGTCGCGCCACGCGCGCCCCATGGTGTCGGTCACGACGACCGCGAGCCGGTCGACGCCGAAGCGCTCGCGCAGCGCGGCGCGCAGGGCCCGGGCCGAGGCGTCCGGGTCGACGGGCAGGAGCAGCACCGTGCCCTCGGGCGTGTTCGACGCGTCGACGCCCGCCGCGGCCATGACGAGACCGAGCCGGTTCTCGACGATCCGCAGCGGCGGCTGCCCCGGCCGCTCGCGCGTGGCGACGACCCGCACGGTCTCGTCGGTGATCGCCTGCTCGCGGTCCGCGGCCGCGACCACGCGGCCCTCCGCCTTGGACACGACCTTGCTCGTCACGACGACGACGTCGCCCTCCGCGAGCGGTTCGCCGGCCGCGAGGGCGTCCTGCGCGAGCAGGTCCCCGACCAGCCCCGCGAGGTCGTCGCCCGGGCGCACCTCGCCCAGGCCCGACGGCGCCCACGCCGTGAGGCGCACCGCCCCGCCCGGGCGGCCGCCGCCGTCGGGCACGGGCACGCTCATCGGCCGAGCTTCGGCAGGACGTCGCGGCCGAAGACCTCGATCCACTCGCGCTGGTTGCGACCCACGTTGTGGAGGTAGATGCGGTCGAAGCCGAGGTCGACGAACTTCTGGATGTACGCGCGGTGCTCGTCGGGGTCGGACGAGATGACCATGCGGCCCTCGAAGTCCTCCGGGCGCACGAGCTTGGCCATCTGCTCGAAGTCGTGCGGCGAGCGGATGTCGGCCTTCGGGAACTTCATGCCCCCGTTGGGCCACTCGGTCATCGCGTTCGCGAGCGCCTCCTCGTCCGTCTCGGCCCACGACAGGTGCAGCTGGAGCACCTTCGGCATCGTCTGCGGGTCGCGGCCGGACTCGCGGACGCCGTCGTCGAACTTGCCGAACAGCATGGAGATCTTCTCCAGGGGCGCCCCGACGGTGATGAGGCCGTCGGCGTGCTTGCCCGCGCGCTTGGCCGTGACGGGGCCCGCGGTGGCGACGAGGATCTCCGGCGGGACCTCCGGCATGGTCCACAGGCGCGTGGACTCCATCTTGTAGAACTGCCCGGAGTGCTTGACGTCCTTGCCCGCGAGCGACGCCGAGAAGAGCTTCTTGATGATGTCGATCGCCTCGAACATGCGGTTGATGCGCTCGGGCGCCTCCGGCCAGTACCCGGCGACCACGTGCTCGTTGAGGGCCTCGCCCGACCCGAGGCCCAGCCAGTGCCGGCCCGGGTACATCGCGGCCAGCGTCGCGGACGCCTGCGCGACCATCGCGGGGTGCCAGCGGAAGGTCGGCGCCGTGACGCCCGGGCCGAGGTCGCCGCGCGTGCGCTCCCCCACGGCCGTCAGCACGTTCCACACGAACGCCGCGTGCCCCTGCGCGGGCACCCACGGCTGGAAGTGGTCCGCCGCCATGGTCCCCGAGAAGCCGTGCTCCTCGGCGTGGGCGGAGAGCGCGACCGCCTCCGACGGGTGGAACTGCTCGAGCATCGCGGCGTAGCCGACGGTGAGGTCTGAGGACATGGCCACGAGCCTAGTTCGCGGTCGGGGGGCGTGGCCGGATCTGGGACAATGGGCGACCATGAGCGACTTCCCGACGAGCGCGCCCGCGGGCGCGGCCGACACCACGGCAGCAACGACCACTCCCCCCGGCGCCGCAGCCGGTGACGTCGTCCGCGCGGTGGTCGCGGGAGTACCCGACCGCGTGAGCCTCGACGGCCTTGAGGCGACCTACGACGCGCGGTGGACCGAGCAGGGCACGTACGCGTTCGACCGCACGAAGTCCCGCGAGCAGGTGTTCTCGATCGACACCCCGCCGCCCACGGTGTCCGGCTCGCTGCACGTCGGGCACGTCTTCTCGTACACGCACACCGACGTCGTCGCGCGCTACCGGCGCATGCGCGGGCTCGAGGTCTTCTACCCCATGGGCTGGGACGACAACGGCCTGCCCACCGAGCGCCGCGTGCAGAACTACTACGGCGTGCGCTGCGACCCGACGCTGCCCTACGTCGAGGGCTTCGAGCCCCCGCACGAGGGTGGCGAGGGCAAGTCCGTCAAGGCGGCCGACCAGGTGCCGGTGAGCCGGCGCAACTTCATCGAGCTGTGCGAGCGGCTGACCGCGGAGGACGAGAAGCAGTTCGAGACGCTGTGGCGCCGGCTCGGGCTCTCGGTCGACTGGGCGCAGCACTACCAGACCATCGACGCGCGCTCGCGCACGGCCGCCCAGCGGGCGTTCCTGCGCAACCTCGCGCGCGGCGAGGCGTACCAGGCCGAGGCACCGGGCCTGTGGGACGTGACGTTCCAGACGGCGGTCGCCCAGGCCGAGCTCGAGGCGCGCGACTACCCGGGCCACTTCCACAAGGTCGCCTTCCACCGCGTCGGCGCCGACGGCGAGGACAGCACCGGCGAGGTCGTCCACATCGAGACCACCCGGCCGGAGCTGCTGCCCGCGTGCGTCGCGCTCGTCGCGCACCCGGACGACGAGCGCTACCAGCACCTGTTCGGCACGACGGTGCGCTCGCCCCTGTTCGACGTCGAGCTCCCCGTGCTCGCCCACCCCGCCGCCGAGCGGGACAAGGGCGTGGGCATCGCGATGTGCTGCACGTTCGGCGACCTGACGGACGTCCAGTGGTGGCGCGAGCTGCAGCTGCCGACGCGCTCGATCATCCAGCGCGACGGGCGCATCGTCCGCGAGACGCCCGAGTGGATCGTCTCCGCCCACGGCCGCGCCGCGTTCGAGGAGCTCGCCGGCAAGACGACGTTCTCCGCGCGGACCGCCGTCGTGGACGCGCTGCGCGCGTCGGGCGACCTCGAGGGCGAGCCCGTCGCGACGCAGCGCAAGGCGAACTTCTTCGAGAAGGGCGACAAGCCGCTCGAGATCGTCACGTCGCGCCAGTGGTACATCCGCAACGGCGGTCGCGACTGGACCACGGCCGACGGCGGGGCCCGCGACCTGCGCGGCGAGCTGCTCCAGCGCGGCAAGGAGCTCGACTTCCACCCCGACTTCATGCGCGTGCGGTACGAGAACTGGGTCGGGGGCCTCAACGGCGACTGGCTCGTCTCGCGCCAGCGATTCTTCGGCGTCGCGATCCCGCTCTGGTACCCGGTGCTGGAGTCCGGCGAGGTGGACCACGACCACCCGCTCGTGCCGAGCGAGGACGTCCTGCCCGTCGACCCGTCGTCCGACGTGCCCGCCGGGTACACCGAGGACCAGCGCGGGGTGCCGGGCGGCTTCGTCGGCGAGACGGACATCATGGACACGTGGGCGACGTCGTCGCTCACGCCGCAGATCGCGGGCGGCTGGGAGGTCGACCCGGACCTGTTCGAGCGCGTGTTCCCCATGGACCTGCGCCCGCAGGGCCAGGACATCATCCGCACGTGGCTGTTCTCCACGGTCGTGCGCTCCCACCTCGAGTTCGACTCGCTGCCGTGGAAGAACGCCGCGATCTCGGGCTGGATCCTCGACCCCGACCGCAAGAAGATGTCGAAGTCCAAGGGCAACGTCGTCACGCCCATGGGCCTGCTCGAGGAGCACGGCTCCGACGCCGTGCGCTACTGGGCGGCGTCCGCCCGCCTCGGCACCGACGCGGCGTTCGAGGTCGGCCAGATGAAGATCGGCCGCCGGCTCGCGATCAAGATCCTCAACGCCTCGAAGTTCGCGCTGTCGTTCGGCGCCGACCCCGACGCCGGCGAGGGCGCGAGCCACACCATCGTCCTCGACCCGGCGCACGTCACCGAGACGCTCGACCGCGCGATGCTCGCGGGCCTCGCGGACGTCGTCGCCCGGGCGACCGAGGCGCTGGAGGCGTACGACCACACGCGCGCGCTCGAGATCACCGAGACGTTCTTCTGGACGTTCTGCGACGACTACCTCGAGCTCGTGAAGGACCGCGCCTACGGTGCCGGCGCGGCCGCGTCCGACGTGCCCGGCGAGACGCGCTCCGCGCGCGTCGCGCTGGCCATCGCGCTCGACACGCTGCTGCGCCTCTTCGCGCCGTTCGTGCCGTTCGCGACGGAGGAGGTCTGGTCGTGGTGGCGCGCGTCCGAGGGCTCGATCCACCGCGCCGCCTGGCCCACGCCCGACGTCGCACGCGACGCCGCCCAGGGCGCCGACCCGGCCGTGCTCACCGCCGCGGGCCACGCGCTCGCCGCGCTGCGCAAGATCAAGTCCGAGGCGAAGGTGTCGATGCGCACGCCGATCCTCGCGGCGACGGTCGCGGTGCCCGCCGCGTCGCTCGCCGGCGTCGAGGCGGCCGTCGTCGACGTCCGCAACGGCGGGCGCGTCACCGGCGCGCTCGACCTCGTCGAGGCGGCCGAGGGCCAGGGCGACGCGGCCGTCCAGGGCGGGATCGTCGTCGTCTCCTCCGAGCTCGGCGAGCCGGAGCAGCGCCGCAAGGGCTGAGGACGGCGCCGCCCGCACAGCACGGCACAGCACGACGCCCTCCCCGGACGTGCCGGGGAGGGCGTCGTCGCGTCAGGCGTCAGATGACCTCGCCGCGCAGGCGCGAGTCGTCGCCGGACATCGTCGCGGCGACCTCCTTGGGCGTGCCCTCGTCGGACCAGCGGAGCGTGGCCCCGACGCCCTCGATGAGCTCGACGCTGCCCTCCGGGGCGAACGTCACGCCGGCGTCCTGACCGATCGCCGCACGCACGAGCGCGATCGGCGCGGGCAGCTCCTCGATCCCCTCGCTCACGCCGAGGGCCTCGAGGTCCGCCCGCGCGGCGGCGATGTGCATCGGGTCGGGCCCGATCCACAGGGTCCGGCCGTCGGGGTTGGCGTCCTGCGCGTAGGTGTCGGCGAGGATGAGCTCGTCCACCTGGCCGCGCGTCAGGACGGTGACCACGTCGTCGACGGACGTCACCGCCCCGGACTCACGACCTTGCTCCTGGCGGAACTCGGCGAGCACCTTCTCCCGGCGCCGCTCGCGGAAGCTGTCGAGCGCGTCCGCGACGTTGTCCTCGAACGCGGCCTCCTGGATGCCGGCGGCGCGGCCGCCGCCCGGGACCTCGACGACGAGCTCCTCGACCTGCCGGCCGAGCGCGCGCCGCACGAGCGGCACCGAGCGCACGTCGCCCGTGAGGAGGACGACCTCGGGCTTGTGCTCGGCGACCTGACGCTCGAGCTCGGCCGCGACCGTCTCGGCGTTGCGCTCCCAGGAGTCCTCGGCGCGCGTCTCCACGCGACGCTGGCCCCAGCCGCCCGCGCTCACCTTGTTGATCACGTCGTGGTCGCCCTGGACGGTCTCCGCCTCCGCGCCCGTGACGTAGCCCGCGTCGTCGGACCACAGCATGTCCGCGCCGGTCCGGTCGACGGCGACGCGCACGTGCCGCACGGCCTCGTCGCCCGCGCGCGCGGCCTGCAGCAGGGCAGGGACCTGGTCCCACCGCCCCTGCGTGAGCGGCGGCGGGTCCTGCAGCACCCGGTCCACGAGGACGCCGGTCTCGTCGGCGATCAGCACCCGCCCGTGCGGGCCGGCGACCCGTGTGGGCCGCAGGACCACCTCCTCGAGGTCGTCGAGCACGGTGTCGGGAGCGCCCTGCTGGTGCAGCTCCCGGCGCACGCCCTTCCAGCGGTTCTCGACCTCGCGGTACCCGACCTCGTTGGCCCGCGTCGCGTCCAGGTAGACGGTGGCGAAGGGGCCGGGGTGGCCGAGCAAGGGCTTGAGCCAATCGATCTTCATGCGTACACCTCATGACGTCCGTCGGCAGACGGGCGGGCGTCCGCGGGACCGCGGCGGCCCGCCCTCGGTCTCCCCCAGCCTCCGTCAGAACCGCAGGGCCCGCACGTCGCGCTCAGGAGTAGGTGTCGAGCACGGGCGCTCCCTCGCCCGAGGCGGCGTGCTCCGCCGCGATGATCTCGTGGTGGCGGATGACCTCGCCGACGATGAACTCGCGGAACGCCTCGGCGAAGGCGGGGTCCAGCCCGGCAGCCGCCGCGATGCCGGTCAGCCGCTCGATCTGCTGCCGGTCCCGCTCCGGGTCCGCGGGCGGCAGCCCGCCCGCCGCCTTGAGCTCCCCGACGCGGCGCGTGAACTTGAACCGCTCCGCGAGCAGGTGCACGAGCGCGGCGTCGATGTTGTCGATGCTCTGGCGCAGCGTGAGGATCTCGGACGGCACGGCGCCGTGCGCGCGCGACGGCGCGGCGCCTTCGGATTCGGGGGTCACCGTCCGATCGTAGGCGCCGGGCGCCGGGCCCCGGCGCCGCGTCCACCGCTGGTGGGGACGCGGAACGCGGTACCGGACGTCCGGGGTAAAGTGCACGCCGTCCCTCCACCGTCCACCCTGCGGAGCACCCCCATGACGGAACACGAGTCGCCCGGCCTCGTCGAGGTCTCCCCGCGGGCGACCGTCAGCACGCTCCTCGCCGACCGGGTCGCCCGCGGGGCGGACGCGCCGATGATCGAGCGCCGCGACGCCTCCGGCGGCGCGTGGACGGCGATGACGGCGCGCGAGTTCTCGGACGACGTGCTGGCCGTCGCACGCGGGTTCGTCGCCCGTGGTGTCGCGGTCGGCGACCACGTCGCGATCATGTCGCGCACGCGCTACGAGTGGACGCTCCTCGACTTCGCGCTCTGGGCGGTCGGCGCGGTGCCGGTGCCCGTCTACGAGACGTCGTCGCCGGAGCAGGTGCACTGGATCTGCTCAGACGCCGACGTCCGCCTCGCGGTCGTCGAGACGGCCGACCACGCCGCCACGCTCGCCGAGGTCCGGGACCGGCTCCCTGCGCTCACGGACGTCCTCGTCGTCGACGACGGCGCCGTGGAGGCGCTGCGCTCCGCAGGTGCCGAGGTCGCCGCGGAGGAGGTCGAGCTCCGCCAGGCCGCGCGGTCCGCCGACGACCTCGCGACGATCATCTACACGTCGGGGTCCACGGGTCGGCCGAAGGGCGTCGAGCTCACGCACCGCAACTTCGTGCACCTCGCCGTCAACGGGCGCGCCGGTCTCGCCGAGATCCTCGACGCGCCGGGCGCGCGGACGCTGCTGTTCCTGCCGCTCGCGCACGTCTTCGCGCGGTTCATCCAGGTCGTGGTCGTCGCGGCCGACTCGGTCCTCGCCCACAGCGCCGACACGAGGAACCTCGTCGCGGACCTCGGCACGTTCCGGCCCACGTTCCTCCTCGCGGTGCCGCGCGTCTTCGAGAAGGTCTACAACGGGGCGGAGCAGAAGGCGCGCGCCGCCGGGAAGGCGAAGCCGTTCCAGTGGGCGGCGCGGGTCGCGATCGCGTACTCGCGCGCGCTCGACACGCCTCGCGGCCCGTCCCTCGCGCTGCGCGTCCAGCACGCGGTCGCCGACCGTCTCGTCTACCGCACCCTGCGCAGCGCGATGGGCGGCCGGCTCACGTACTCGATCTCCGGCGGGGCGCCGCTCGGCGAGCGGCTGGGGCACTTCTTCCGCGGTGTCGGGCTGCGGATCCTCGAGGGCTACGGCCTCACCGAGACGACGGCCCCGACGGCGGTGAACCTGCCGGGCCTGACGAAGATCGGGACGGTCGGCCCGGCGTTCCCCGGCACCACGCTGCGGATCGACGACGACGGCGAGCTCCTGGTGCGCGGCGACCACGTCTTCCGGGGCTACCGCAACCGCCCCGACCTCACGGCGGAGGCGCTGCAGGACGGGTGGTTCCGCACGGGCGACCTCGGCTCGTTCGACGAGGACGGCTACCTGCGCATCACGGGCCGCAAGAAGGAGATCATCGTGACGGCGGGCGGCAAGAACGTCGCACCGGCCGTCCTCGAGGACCGGCTGCGCGCGCACCCGCTCGTGAGCCAGGTCGTCGTCGTGGGCGACCACCGCCCGTTCATCGGCGCGCTGGTCACCCTGGACGCGGAGATGCTCCCGGGCTGGCTGTCCTCGCACGGCCTGCCGGCGATGGACGTCGACGCCGCGGCGTCGCACCCCGACGTCCGGGCCGCGCTCGACCGCGCCGTCGAGCGCGCCAACGAGGCGGTCTCGCGCGCGGAGTCGATCCGCAAGATCACCGTCCTGACGACGGACTTCACGGAGCACAACGGCTACCTCACCCCGTCGCTCAAGGTGAAGCGCGCCGCCGTCGTGGCGGACTTCGCCTCCACGATCGACGACCTCTACGGCGGCCCCGTCACCACCGACGCCTGAACATCGGACGTCGACCACGACCCTGCTTGCCGTCGACCACGACCCTAAGGCCGCTATCACGCGGAAAACGACACCACCGTCGTGCTCGGCGCCGAGGGTGAGACATCGGGTGAGGGCGGGGTGGGGTGGGGCGCGCGCCGTCGTGGCGGGTCTGGCGGGAGCGGCGCGAGGGACGAGCGGCGCGGATGGTAGACGGCGCGCGCACCACCCCACCGCGACCGGACGCGACCCGGCACGTCTCCGCGCCCGAGCGGGACGCGGCAGGGTCAGGCGGACTTCTCCCGCGGTGCGCGGGCGCGTGAAGCGGCGGGGCTGGTGCGCGGCACCAGGGTGGGGTTGACGTTGTCGAGCACGACCTCGCGCGTGATCACGACCTTCTCCACGTCATCACGGGACGGGACGTCGAACATCACCTGCTGCAGCACCTCCTCCATGATCGCGCGCAGCCCCCGGGCCCCGGTCCCGCGCAGCAGCGCCTGCTCGGCCACCGCCTCGACCGCGGTCTCGGTGAACTCCAGCTCCACCCCGTCGATCGCGAACATCCGCTGGTACTGGCGCACCAGCGCGTTCTTGGGCTGGGTCA
>NZ_LWGL01000289.1 GCF_001722485.1 Cellulosimicrobium cellulans
GCCCGGCGCCCACGCGGCGCCGGACAGGCGTGGCCCGAGCAGCGGCTCGCGCCGTCGCGCGTCGGCGGTCGTCAGCTCGTGCGACGCGAGGCCGTGCGCGGCGTGGAGCGCGAGGACGCGGCGCAGCAGCGCGAGGTCGTCGGCGTCGTAGGCGACGCTGAGCGTCCCGGCGCTCCGGAGCCCGACGGCGGTGCCCGTCGCCTCCTCGAGGTCGGCGGCGAAGCCCGGCCAGCGCGCGGCGGCGACGAGGTGCAGGCGCAGCGCCGCGTCCTCGCCGAAGTCCGCCTCGGTCACGGGCGCGAGCATCCCGGCCGCGGCGTGCGTCGACCCGTCACCCGGGGCCGGGTCGAGCACGGTCACGGTGAGGCCGGCCTGCGCCGCGCGCCACGCCACGGCGAGCCCGACGATCCCCCCACCCACGACGGCGAGGTCCCGCGCGCCGTCGGACGGCGGACGGACGTGCTGGTGCATGTGCGCTCCCTTCGCTGGCATGACCCAGATCAGGTTCGACGGTCGGCTCCTACGCCCTCTCAGCCCCGTGCGGGGCTCCCGTGCTCCCGCACACCGTACCCGGCCCGCCGGGCGCGCCGTCCTACACTCCGTCGGGTGAGCACCCCCACCGCGGCCGCCGCACGCGCCCGGCTCGCCGACGCCCGCCTCTACCTGTGCACCGACGCGCGCGAGGAGCGCGGCGACCTCGAGGACTTCCTCCACGCGGCGCTCGCGGGCGGCGTCGACGTCGTGCAGCTGCGCGACAAGACCCTCGACGTCGCGCGCGAGCTCGAGCTGCAGGAGACGGTCGCGCGCGTCGCGGCCGAGCACGGCGCGCTGTGGGCGGTCAACGACCGTGCCGACGTCGCCGGGCTGACGGGCGCGCCCGTCGTCCACATGGGCCAGGGGGACCTGCCCGTCCCCGCGGTCCGCACGCTCCTCGGCGGCGACCCCGTGCTCGGGCGCTCGACGCACTCGGCGGCGCAGGCCGCCGCGGCCGAGGCCGACCCGGACGTCGACTACTTCTGCGTCGGGCCGCTGTGGGCGACGCCGACGAAGCCGGGGCGCGCCGCCGTCGGGCTCGACCTCCTGCGCGAGGTCGCCGCGACCGCGCCGCGCACGCCCTGGTTCGCCATCGGCGGCATCGACTCCGAGCGCCTCGACGCGGTGCTCGACGCCGGGGCGACGCGCGTCGTCGTCGTGCGGGCGATCACGCAGGCGGGCGACCCCGAGCACGCGGCGCGCGCGCTGCGCGACCGGCTCGGCTGAGGGGACCGGGGCCGGTCCGCGCGGCCCGGGAGCCGGTGAGCGGGTGAAGTCGTGGCCCGGGGGAGTCCTCCCCATCGCCCGCGCTTCTGGCCGCCGCGGGCCGTGTGCGATGCTCGCAGCGGTCGCGTGCCGCCGTCGCCCCGCGCCGATCCCCCCAGCCGACCTCGAGCGAGCTCGAGCCCCAGGACAGGAGAACCATGCCCAGCACGCGTCCGGCGGCGGTCGCCGTCGCCGCAGTCGTCGCCCTCACGATCTCGGGCTGCAGCCTCGTGCGCAGCGCGGACGAGCCCGCACCCTCGTCGGGCGCCACGGCGTCCGAGGAGAGCACCGCGGCGGTCGACGAGGTCGGCACCGCCCGCGTCGCGGACGCCGTGATGGCGGAGCAGACGATCGACACGCCCGGCGACGGCGACGCCGGCACGCTCACCGTGACGATCCGCGAGCTCGCGGTCCAGGGCGGCACGATGACGCTGCGCTGGGCGCTGCGCTGGGACGACGACGGCGCGGCGGGCGACGCGAACATCAGCTACTACGACATGGGCATCGAGCCCATCGCGACGGTCACCGACCCGGCCAACCTCGTCGCCTACCGCCCGCTGTGCACCGAGGGCGCGTGGCAGCCGGACACCGAGAGCGTCGTCGAGCGCGGGTCGGCGCAGGCGCGCTGCCAGGCGACCATGCTCGTGTCGCCGCTTGAGAACGTCTTCTTCCCGCGGTCCTTGAAGGAACCCGTCGGGTTCATGCCCTCGACCTTGACGAAGACCTGCGCGCCCGTGCGCTCCGAGAGCGCCGGGGCCTCGACGAGCGGCGTGCCGCCCTCGCCGAGCGTCACGAT
>NZ_LWGL01000290.1 GCF_001722485.1 Cellulosimicrobium cellulans
GCCGCCGTGCTCCCCGCGTCGCTCGACGCGCTCGGCGTGCCCGTGACGACCGCGACGGGGCTCGACGGGGCGGCGGCCCGCCGCGACCTGGGCCTGCCGGCGGCCGAGCGCGTGTGCGTCGTGCTGGTCGACGGCCTCGGGCACCTCAACCTCGCCGAGCGCGCGGGGCACGCGCCCTTCCTGCGCTCGCTGCTGCCCGACGCGCGCCCGCTCACCTCGACGTTCCCGAGCACCACCGCCGCCGCGGTCGGCGCGTTCGGCACCGGGACGGCGCCCGGGCGCACGGGCATGCTCGGCTACACGCAGCGCAACCCGGCCACGGGCGAGCTCGCCAACATGGTGTCGTGGGAGGGGGCCCTGCCCCCGCACGAGGTCCAGCAGGAGCCGCCGCTGCTGGGCGTCGCGGCCGACGCCGGGGTGGCCGTCACCTCGACCGGACCGGCACGGTTCGCGGGCTCCGGCATGACGCTGGCCGCGCTGCGCGGCGGCGCGTACGCCGGGGCGGAGCGCCTCGGCGACCGCGTGGACGCGGCGCTGCGGGCGCTGCGCCGCCCCGGGCTCGTCTACCTCTACTGGGGCGAGGTCGACAAGGCCGGCCACCACCACGGCTCCGGGTCGTGGCAGTGGGGCGACGAGCTCGAGGCGCTCGACCGCGAGCTCGCCCGCCTGGCGCGCTCCCTGCCGGCCGGCACGCTCCTGCTCGTCACCGCCGACCACGGCATGGTCGACGTCGACCCGGCGCTGCGCCGCGACGTCGCGACGGACCCGGTGCTCGGCCGGGACGTCGCCCTCGTCGGCGGCGAGCCGCGTGCCGTGCACGTGTACGCCGAGCCGGGCCGCGCGCCCGACGTCGCGGCGCGCTGGCGCGAGGTGCTGGGCGACCACGCCGTCGTGCTGGAGCGCGACGACGCGCTCGGTCGCGGGCTGCTCGGCCCGGACCCGAGGCCGGAGGCGGTGGCCGCCGCGGGCGACCTCCTCGTGGCGATGCGGGGCCTCGCGACGGTGGTCGACTCGCGCACCCAGACGCCCGCGTCGCTCGCCCTGATCGGGGTGCACGGCTCGCTCACCGAGCGCGAGATGCGCGTCCCCCTGCTCGTGACCGCGGGCTGACCGCCGACACCCGCGACCGACCGACCGCGAAAGGGCCCGCATGGCCGAGCTCGTCTTCTTCTCCGGCACGATGGACTGCGGCAAGTCCACCCTCGCGCTCCAGCTGGACCACAACCACGCCGCCCGTGGCCGGCGCGGGCTCATCTTCTCCCGCGACGACCGCGCCGGGACGGACCGCCTGTCCTCGCGCCTCGGCCTGGAGGTCGTCGCGCACGAGGTGCGCGACGACACGGACTTCTGGTCCTTCGTGACGGGCCAGCCGGTGCCCGTGGACTACCTCGTCTGCGACGAGGCGCAGTTCTACTCCCCGGCGCAGGTCGAGCAGCTCGCGCGCCTCGTGGACGAGACGGAGATCGACGTCTTCGCGTTCGGCATCACCGCCGACTTCCGCACGCGCCTGTTCCCCGGGTCGGCGCGGTTCATCGAGCTCGCCGACCGGGTGGAGGTCCTGCAGGTGCAGTCCCTGTGCTGGTGCGGGGCGCGCGCGACGCACAACGCGCGCACGGTCGACGGGCGCATGGTCGTCGAGGGCGAGCAGGTCATCGTGGGCGACGTCGGGCAGGGCTCCGGCGAGGTCGCGTACGAGGTGCTGTGCCGTCGGCACCACATGCGGCGCATGACGACGGCCGCCGCGCGCGCGCTCGGCCCCGCCGACGGGCTGTCGTTCGACCTGTCCGGCTGACGGGCGCCGCCGGGCGGTGGCTCAGTGCTCCGGGCGGGCGCCGAAGACGATCTCGTCCCAGCTGGGGACCTGCGCGCGCGACCGGCTCCGGCTCCTGCGGGTCTCGCGGGGCGCCGCGCGGGGGGCGGGGGGCGCGTCGGCCGGGACGCCGGCGGGCTCCGGCACTGCCTCCGGCCCCGTCTCCAGCCCTGCCTCCGGCCCGTGGCCAGGGGCAGCGGGGGACGGCGCGGGCGCCCGGACGGGGCGGGCCGGGGAGCCGGCGTCCTCGTCGTCGACGCGGGTCGCGGCGGGGTGCGGCAGGT
>NZ_LWGL01000291.1 GCF_001722485.1 Cellulosimicrobium cellulans
ACGACCCGTGGGCGGCGGTCGACGCCGCCGACGCGCTGGAGCCCTCCGACGCGGACGCCCTGGACGACGCGCGCCTCGCCGCGGTGTGACGCGAGGCCGCCGCGCGGGCGGGCTCGGCGCGAGCACCCGTGCGGCGGCCCGACCGCGTAGGCTGAGGGGTCGACAACCCGCGAGCGACCGAAACGGTGGAACAACAGGCTGTGGCTGAGTTCATCTACTCCATGTACAAGGCGCGCAAGGCGCACGGCGACAAGGTCATCCTCGACGACGTCTCGCTGAACTTCCTCCCCGGCGCGAAGATCGGGGTCGTCGGCCCCAACGGCGCCGGGAAGTCCACGATCCTCAAGATCATGGCCGGCCTCGACACGCCCTCGAACGGCGAGGCACGTCTCTCCCCGGGCTTCTCCGTCGGCATCCTCCTGCAGGAGCCGCCGCTGAACGAGGAGAAGACCGTCCTCGGCAACGTGCAGGAGGCGGTCGCCGACATCCTCGCCAAGAAGCAGCGGTTCGACGAGATCTCCGCGCTCATGGCCGAGCCCGACGCCGACTTCGACGCGCTCCTCGCCGAGATGGGCACCCTGCAGGAGGCCATCGACGCGGCCGACGCGTGGGACCTCGACTCCCAGCTCGAGCAGGCGATGGACGCGCTGCGCTGCCCGCCGCCGGACGCGGACGTGTCCGTGCTCTCCGGTGGTGAGCGCCGCCGCGTCGCGCTCTGCAAGCTCCTGCTCGAGAAGCCCGACCTGCTGCTCCTCGACGAGCCCACCAACCACCTCGACGCCGAGTCCGTGCTGTGGCTCGAGCAGCACCTCGCGACGTACCCCGGCGCCATCCTGGCCGTCACGCACGACCGCTACTTCCTCGACCACGTCGCGGAGTGGATCTGCGAGGTCGACCGCGGCCGCCTCTACCCCTACGAGGGCAACTACTCGACGTACCTCGAGAAGAAGCAGGAGCGCCTGCAGGTCCAGGGCAAGAAGGACGCGAAGCTCGCCAAGCGCCTCAAGGAGGAGCTGGAGTGGGTGCGCCAGAACGCCAAGGGCCGCCAGACGAAGTCGAAGGCGCGACTGGCCCGCTACGAGGAGATGGCCGCCGAGGCCGAGCGCACGCGCAAGCTCGACTTCGAGGAGATCCAGATCCCGCCGGGCCCGCGCCTGGGCAACGTCGTCCTCGAGGCGAAGGACCTGCAGAAGGGCTTCGGCGACCGCCAGCTCATCGACGGCCTGAGCTTCACGCTGCCGCGCAACGGCATCGTCGGCGTCATCGGTCCGAACGGCGTCGGCAAGACGACGCTGTTCAAGACGATCGTCGGGCTCGAGCCGCTCGACGGCGGCGACCTCAAGGTCGGCGAGACCGTGTCGATCTCCTACGTCGACCAGTCGCGCGGCGGAATCGACCCGAAGAAGACGCTGTGGGAGGTCGTCTCCGACGGGCTCGACTTCATCAAGGTCGGCAACGTCGAGATCCCCTCGCGCGCGTACGTCGCGTCGTTCGGGTTCAAGGGCCCGGACCAGCAGAAGCCCGCGGGCGTGCTGTCCGGCGGTGAGCGCAACCGCCTCAACCTCGCGCTCACGCTCAAGCAGGGCGGCAACCTCCTGCTGCTCGACGAGCCGACGAACGACCTCGACGTCGAGACCCTGGGCTCGCTCGAGAACGCGCTGCTCGAGTTCCCGGGCTGCGCCGTCGTCGTGTCCCACGACCGCTGGTTCCTCGACCGCGTCGCGACGCACATCCTCGCGTACGAGGGCACGGAGGAGAACCCGGCGAGCTGGTACTGGTTCGAGGGCAACTTCGCGTCCTACGAGGAGAACAAGGTCGAGCGCCTCGGCGCCGACGCGGCACGTCCGCACCGCGTGACGTACCGCAAGCTCACGCGCGACTGAGTGCTCCTGACGGCGCCGGGCGGGTGTCCGCCCGGCGTCGTCGTGCGTGCGGGTGCGGTCCGCCCGGCGTCCACGACGGCGCGCGCGGTCTTCCATCCGGCCGCTCGTGCCTCGCGGCCTCCCGCCAGGCCCGCCACGACCGCGCGCGCCGTCGTTCCCGCCGGGCTCGGGCGTCGGCACGCCGCGTCG
>NZ_LWGL01000292.1 GCF_001722485.1 Cellulosimicrobium cellulans
GCGAGGATCGGGGCCACGAGGCGCAGGATGATCGTCCAGTAGATCTGCGCGTGGGTGGCGCCGTCGAGCTTGGCCGCCTCGTCGAGCTCGCGCGGCACGGTGTTGAAGAACCCGTACATGAGGAACGACAGCTCGACGCGTGAGTCCGCCGTGTTGACGCCCTGACCGCCCGGCCCCGACGAGCGCGAGAACCGCCACGACAGCTCCGCTTCGGGCACGACCAGGCCCGGCGTCACGCGGAGGCCGGAGCGGGCGTCGTCGGGCACGCGACCATCATGCCCGTCACGCGCCGTCACCGGCCGTCAGTCCCCCGCGAACGACAGCGACCCGAGGAGCCCTCGGACGATTCCCTCGCCGTGCGGCGTGTCCGGGACGGACAGGAGGATGCCGTACCCGACGCCACCCGCCTCGCGGACCTGCACCTGGACCTGCACGCCGGGCGTGCCGTCGTCGAGCCCGAACGGCTGCCTCACGACGACGACGAAGTCCGCGCCCGGGACGTCGGCGGTCTCGACGGTCGCGCCCCAGTTCTCCTCCGCCGCCTCGAGGTACGCGTCGTCCGGTGCCTCCCACGAGACGTACCCGCTGCTCACCGAGACGTCCGCCTGCGCGGGTGTCCCCGGAGCCACGGCGTCGTCGGGACCGGAGATCCACGCTCGGTAGCGGGCCTGGGTCCGTGCGGGATCGCCGTGCGGTTCCCATGCTCCGGGCAGCGCGTACACGAGCCCCGCGAGCTCGTGCTCCTGCCACCCGTCGGGCACGCCGGGCTCGACGCCGTCGACGTGCGGCAGCCCGTCGGTCACGGCCTGGGGAGGGGTCACCTCGGCGGTCGACGGCGTCACCTGGGCGGGAAAGGTGGTCACCGGCTCGCGGAGCCGCTCGCCGAGGTTCGGCGCGAGTGCGAGGACGCCCGCGACGGCGACCGCGAGCGCGCCGACGGCGGCCGAGCGGCGACGGCGCACGGTCCGGACGGCGCGACCGGCCATCGCGTCCGCGTCGAGGTCGGGCACGCCCACGCGCGCGGCCGCGTCGCGCAGCCGGTCCACGAGCGGGTCGGTGCTGGTCATGACGGTCTCCTCTCGGCGGTGGTGGTCCGGGTGGTGGCACGGGTCGTCGCCCCGGCGGTGGCCTCAGCGGTGGCGTCGGCGGCCGCGGTACGGTGAGCGCTCGTGGAGGCCTCGTCGTCCCGCTCCTCGAGCAGGACCCGCAGGCGGGCCAGGCCCCGGGACGCCTGCGACTTCACCGTGCCGACCGGCACCCCGAGCGTCTGCGCGGTCTCCGCCTCGCCCAGATCGAGGAGGAAGCGGAGCACGACGACGCGCCGCTGCTTCACCGGGAGCTCCGCGAGCGCCCGCACGACCCGGTCGCGGTCGGCCACGTGCGCGTCGGACCCGGGCGCCGCACGCCGGGCGGCGCCGGTCGGGGGCTCCTCGCCCGTGAGGTGCACGAGGTCGTGCGGGTCGACGACGTGCTCGCGGCGCGTGCGCCGCCACGTGTCGACGCGCAGGTTGACGAGGACCTTCCGCGCGTAGGCGAGCGGCGTCCCTCCGCGGACCCTGCCCCACGCGCGGAAGGTGCGCTCGAACGTCTGCTGCACGAGGTCCTGCGCGCGGTGCGGGTCGCCGCACAGGAGGTAGGCGACGCGGTACAGGGTCGCGGCGTGCTCGCGCGCGAACGCGGTGAACTCGTCCCGTGCCGTCGCCGGGCCGTCCCCGGGCACGACGACGACCTCGACCCTGCTCGCCTCGCTCATCGGGCCCCCACCGGTCTGCGTCCCATGACGACGTAGACGCAGCGGACGCCGTCGAGGTTCCGTCCCCCTCTCGCACCGGTCCCGACCTGCGAGATCACAGCGCGCCGCCCTTGACCTCGACCGTGGTCGAGGTCCTAGCGTGGCAGGACACCGACGGAAGGAACCTGAGGAACCATGCCTGTCTACACGCTGCCCGAGCTGTCCTACGACTACGGTGCGCTGGAGCCGCACATCTCCGGGCGGATCATGGAGCTGCACCACTCCAAGCACCACCAGGCCTACGTCACCGGCGCCAACACCG
>NZ_LWGL01000293.1 GCF_001722485.1 Cellulosimicrobium cellulans
TGCCGGCCGTCGGCGCGTCCGCGCTCGTCGCGGAGCGGGCAGGCTGGGGACTCCTCGGGTTCTCCGGCACGTACCTCGCGCTCACCGTGCCGCACATGCTCTACGCGGGCTTCGGCGCGGCGCTCGTCGCCGGGACGGTCGCCGCGCTCGCGCGGCGCAGCGACCGCCCGGACCCGCTCGCCGTCGCCGGGGCAGGGGGCGTCCCCGCCGGCACGGCGCTCGTGCTCGTCGGCTACTTCGTGGGCGACGTCGCCGAGCTCGTCGGTGCCGTGGTGCTCGCGCTCGCGCTGTGGGCGACCGCGTGGGCCACGCTGCGGTCGCTCGTGCGGGACGGCACGGCGCCACCCGTCGTGCCGCCCGCCGCGCGCACGCTGCTCGCCGTGGGCGCCGTCACCGTCACCGCGTCGATGGTCCTCGCGGTGTGGTGGGCGCTGGGCGAGGCGACGGACCTGCCGCACCCCGGCCTGGACGTCATGGCGGCGACGCACGGCGTCGCGAACGCCCTCGGCTTCGTGCTGTGCTCGCTGCTCGCGGCACGGCTGCTCGAGCGCCGCGCGCCGGACCGCGCGCAGGCGTCCCTGGTGCGCGCGCGGCACGGTGGCGCGCCGCCCCGACGAGAGGAGACCGCATGACCTTCACCTACCCCGAGGTCGGGGCGACGCGCGCCGGCGAGCGGCCGGACGGCTACCGGCACCTGACGGTGCGGCACCGCCTGTCGCGCCACGCCCACCCGGTCGAGGACCTCGTGTGGCTCGGCGAGCAGCTCCTCACCTGGCGGGTGCACGCCGCCGCGCGCGTGCGGCTCGAGACGGGCGCGACCGCCGCCGCGCCGGGCGTGCCCGTGACGACGCTCCTCGGCGTCGGACCGGTGGTCCTGCGGGAGGTGTGCGAGGTCGTCTGGGTCGAGCGCAGCCCCGACCGGGTCGCGTTCGCGTACGGCACGCTGCCGGGGCACGCGTTCGTGGGGGAGGAGATGTTCGCCGTCGAGCGCGACGCGGCGGGGGACCTGTGGTGGCGCATCGAGGTGTTCAGCCGCCCGGTGCTGTGGTGGCTGCGGCCGGTCTCGTGGGCCCTGCCGACGTTCCAGCGGCTGTTCGCGCACCACCTCGGCCGCGGCGCCGAGCGGCTCCTGCGGCGGCGTACCGCCTGACCGGAGGAGTTTGCACGCAGGGTGTACGAAGTGCGCCAGAATGAGGACATGGCCGACCCCCGAGCCCCGCGCACCGAGCCCGCCGACGCCCGGGCGGACGCGCCCCGCGTCCTCGCCGGCCGCGTCGTGACGCCCACCGCCGTGCTCGACGACGGGGTCGTCGTGCTCGACGGCGACCGCATCGCGTGGGTCGGTCCGCGCGCCGACGCCGCCGGGGCCGGGTACGCCGACGTCGGCCCGGCCGGGACCAGCACGATGCTCCCCGGGCTGGTGGACCTGCACGACCACGGCGGCGGGGGAGCGAGCTTCCCCGGCGCCACGACTCCCGACGAGGCGCGCGTCGCCGCGCACGAGCACCTGCGCCACGGCACGACGAGCCTCGTCGCCTCGCTCGTCACCGCCCCGCCGGACGTGCTGCTCGCACGCACGGCGACCCTCGCCTCGCTCGCGGACGCCGGGGAGCTCGCCGGGATCCACCTCGAAGGGCCCTTCCTGGCCGCGGCGCGCTGCGGCGCGCAGAACCCGCACGACATGCTCGACGGCGACCCCGACCTCGTCCGCGCCGTGGCGACCGCCGCCCGCGGCCACCTGCGCACCATGACGGTCGCGCCCGAGGTCCCGGGCGTCGTCGGGCGCGGCGGCGTGCTCGAGGCGCTCGCGGACGCCGGCGCCGTGCCCTCGATCGGGCACACCGACGCCAGCGCGGAGCAGACCGAGGCCGCGATCGCCGCGGGGCTGGCCGCGATGGCGGCGGCAGGACGGCCCGGGGCGCGGCTGACCGCCACGCACCTGTTCAACGGGATGCGCCCGCTGCACCACCGCGACCCGGGGCCGGTCGCCGCGTGCCTCGCCGCGGCGGCGCGCGGCGAGATGGTCGTCGAGCTCGTCGCGGAC
>NZ_LWGL01000294.1 GCF_001722485.1 Cellulosimicrobium cellulans
CGCCGACCATGCCCGCAGCGGCGACGACGAGCGTCACCGCGCCCGCGCCCGCGACCACGGCGCCCCACGGGAGGGAGCGCTGCGACGCCCGCGCGCCGCGTGCCGCGGGACGGAGGTCGTGGCCGCCGGTGGGGTCCTGCCGGGACTGCTGGTCGGACGGGTGGTCGGACGGTCCGGGACGACGGGGCACATCGCCTCCTTCCTGCGCGGTAGGCGCGGTGGGAGCGCAGCACGCAGCCCACCGAACGGTCGGTCGGGCACACCACACTGCCCCATGCCCGGGCGCCCTGTCACGCCCGCGGCGCTGACCTGGGACGACGCCCGGCTCTCGCCCGGCCCGACAGCGCGGTCGTGGGACGTGGGTGCCACCGCCGGACGCGAGGCCTCCCCCGCGGGTCGCAAGGACGGTTCCCCCGCGCGGCCCAAGACCCGGGCCCTCCCCCGCGACGACGCTGGTGACACCGCACGGAGCCCCGTGCGGACCGCCCACGGAAGGGAGTCACCGTGCCTGTCGTCCAGGCCTCAGGGCTGCGCAAGTCCTACGGTGCGTTCGACGCCGTCCACGACGTGACGTTCTCGGTCGAGCCGGGCCGCGTCGTCGGGCTGCTCGGGCCGAACGGCGCCGGGAAGACCACGACGCTGCACGTGCTGCTCGGCCTCGCGTCCGCCACCGCCGGCAGCGCCACGATCGGCGGCCGCGCCTACCGCGACCTCGCCGACCCGGCGCGGACCGTCGGAGCGCTGCTCGACGCGGGCGGCCTGCACGCGGGCCGCACGGGTCGCGACCACCTGCGCGTGCTCGCCGCTGCCGGCCGCCTCCCGGCGCGGCGCGTCGACGAGGTGCTCGCGCTCGTCGGCATGACGCCCGCCGCGGACCGCCGCGTGCGCACGTACTCGCTCGGCATGCGGCAGCGCCTGGGGCTCGCCGCCGCGCTCCTCGGCGAGCCCGAGGTGCTCGTGCTCGACGAGCCCGCGAACGGGCTCGACCCCGCCGGCATGCGCTGGCTGCGCGACCTGCTGCGCGGCTTCGCCGACGACGGCGGCGCGGTGCTCCTCGCGAGCCACGTGCTGGCCGAGGTGCGGCAGGTCGCGGACGACCTCGTCGTCGTCGGGCAGGGACGCGTCGTCGCCGCCGGACCGCTCGACGAGCTCGTCGCCGACCGCTCGCTCGAGGACTACTACCTCGACCTCACCGCCACCACCGAAGGAGTGCGCTGATGTACCGCGCCGAGATGCTCAAGCTCCGCAGCACCCGCGCCGCGTGGGTGATCGCCTCCGTCGCGGTCGGCGGCATGCTCGTCGTCCAGGGATTCCTGGTCGCCCTCCCCCGCGTCCTCGACGGCCTCGCGTCCGCGACGGGCCCGGCCGCCGGGCTGCCCGCCGACCTCGCCCCCGACCTCGGGGCGCTCGCCGACCCGGCCACGGCCGCGTTCCAGCGGACCGTGCTCGACCTCCTGGCCGGTGGCGGCGGAGGCGCCGGGTCCACCGGCGTGACGGCGGTCTGCATGCTCCTGCTGGGGGCCCTCGCCGTGACGACCGACTTCCGCACGGGCGGCGTCGTGCCCACCGCGCTCGTCCAGCCGTCGCGCCTGCGGGTCCTCGCCGGCAAGGCGGGCGCGACCGCGACGGTCGCGCTCCTCGTGGGGGCGGCGCTCGCCGTCGTGAGCGCCGCAGGGCTCCTCGTCGCCCTCGCGACGACGCCGGACGCGCGCCTCGCGCTCTCGGCCGGCGAGGTGCTCGGCATCTGGGGGCGGGGGCTCGTGGTCCTCGTCCTGCTCACCTGGCTCGGCCTCGGCGTCGGGACGCTCGTGCGCGGCCAGGTGGCGACGATCGTCGTCCTCGGCGCGCTCGTGCTCGTCGAGCCCCTCGTCCGCGGCGCCGTCACCCTGCTCTCGGGCGGCACGTCGGCCGCGGCCTCGTGGCTGCCGCTCGGCCTCGGATCGCTCGCCTCGGCCGGCCCGGAGGCGAGCGTGCTCGGCGCGGCGCCCTTCGGGGCCGCGGTCGCCCTCGCCGGGCTCGCCGCGTGGGCCGTGGCGC
>NZ_LWGL01000295.1 GCF_001722485.1 Cellulosimicrobium cellulans
CGGCGGTCGACGTGCTCGCCGACCTCCTCGGCCGCGCCCGCCGCGTCGGCGCTCAGGGCACGCAGCGCGTCGGCGTCGCCGCCCACCCCGACCCAGAGCACGCGGCGGTCGAACACGCCCGCGCCCCGCAGCGACAGCTCGAGCGGCGCGGTGCGCGCCGCCACGTCGGCGAGCGACACCGTGAGGTCGGGGACCGCACCGTCGGGCACGTCCCCGTAGAACGACACGGTGAGGTGCCACAACTCGCGCGGGGTCCAGCGCGCGAGCGGCGCACCACCGGGCAGGACGGGCTCGTGCGCGCGGACGGCGGCGAGCGCGAGGTCGAGGTGCGCGCACGCGGCCTCGTCGGGGTACAGGGCCGCGAAGAGCCTCACGCGGGCTGCCCGCGGCGCGCGCGGCTCGACGCGTAGAGGCACACGGTCGCGGCGGTCGCGAGGTTGAGCGACTCGGCCCGGCCCCGGATGGGAACCCGCACGACCGCGTCGGCGAGCGCGCGGTGCTCGGCGGGAAGGCCCCACGCCTCGTTGCCGAACACCCACGCCGTCGGCCGGGCGAGGTCCGGCCCGGGGGCGGCCGCCGGGGTCCCGGCGACGTCGAGCAGGTCGTCGAGGTCGTGGTCGCCCGTGCCGTCGGCCGCGAGCACCTGGAGCCCGGCGCCCCGCAGGGCGTCCACGGTCACGGCGAGCGAGACGCCCGCGACGACGGGCAGGTGGAAGAGCGATCCGGCCGTGGAGCGCACGGCCTTCGGGTTGTGCACGTCCACGCTCTCGCCCGCGAGGACGACGGCGTCCGCACCCGTCGCGTCGGCGGCCCGGATCACGGTGCCGGCGTTCCCGGGGTCGCGGACGGCGGCGAGGACGGCCACGAGCGCCGGGCGCTCGCGCGGCAGCGTGGCCGTCGTGGCGGCGAGCCGGTCCGCGGGGCTCCCGCTCTCGGAGCGCAGCACCGCGAGCACGCCCTGCGCGTCGGGGCTCATCGCGGCGAGCACCTCGGCCGTCGCGACGTGGACGTGCAGGCGCGCCGCACGCGCGTCCCCCACGATCTCGGCGTACCGGTCGGCCGCCGCGGGCGTGAGGTAGACGTCGCGGACGCGGTCCGCCGCGTGGCGGACCGCCTCGCGCACGCCCTGCGGCCCCTCGACGAGGAGCTGCCCGTGGCGTGGGTGCGGCTGCTCAGGCCGCGGCCTTCGGCGCGTTGACGTCCTCGGGGAGCGCGTCCTTCGCGACCTGGACGAGCGCGTTGAACGCCGCCACGTCGTTGACCGCGAGCTCCGCGAGCAGACGACGGTCGACCTCGACACCCGCGGCCTTGAGGCCCTGGATGAGGCGGTTGTACGTCAGGCCCTGGGCGCGGGACGCCGCGTTGATGCGCTGGATCCACAGCTTGCGGAAGTCGCCCTTGCGCGCCTTGCGGTCGCGGTAGGAGTAGACGAGGGAGTGGGTGACCTGCTCCTTCGCCTTGCGGTAGAGGCGCGAGCGCTGGCCGCGGTAGCCGCTGGCGCGCTCGAGGGTCGTACGGCGCTTCTTCTGGGCGTTGACCGCCCGCTTCACGCGTGCCACGTGATGCTCCTTGCAGTAGGTCTGGGCTCAGGGACGAGCCGGTCGGTGGCGGACCGCCACCGCGCCGGTCACTTGCCGAGCAGCTTCTTGATGGACTTGACGTCTGCGGGCGAGACCACCTGGTCCTGCGCGAGACGGCGCGTGCGCTTGGTGGGCTTGTGCTCGAACAGGTGACGGCGGTTGGCCTGCTCGCGCATGACCTTGCCGCTCCCCGTGATGCGGAAGCGCTTCTTGGCGCCCGAGTGCGTCTTGTTCTTCGGCATGGCTGCCGTCTCTCCTCGTGTCCGGTCCCCCGCCGGTGGGCGGGCGACGTGTTCGGGTCCGGGCCGGCGGGCGCGGACCCAGTGCAGGGTCGTCCTGGGTCGTGCCTCAGCCGGCCTTGCCGCGCGGGGCGGGCTTCGGCGCGGGGCGCGGTGCGCCCGGCTTCGGCGCCGCGGGCCGCG
>NZ_LWGL01000296.1 GCF_001722485.1 Cellulosimicrobium cellulans
CCGGCACGACGCGCAGCGAGCCCTCGACCTCGCGCGCCGAGGTCAGCGGGGAGACGGGCAGGCCGGCGGCGAGGGCGACGCGCCGGGCGGCGTCCGCGACGGCGGCCGGGGTCCGGTAGTTCACGGTGAGCTCGGCGAGCCGCCAGCCGTCGCGCAGCACCGGGTCGAGCGCCCCGGCCCACGACCGTGCGCCGGCGAGCGACGACGTCTGCGCGACGTCGCCGACGACCGTGAACGACCGCGTCGGGCACCGGCGCACGAGCATGCGCCACGCCATCGCCGACAGCTCCTGCGCCTCGTCGACGACGACGTGCCCGTAGGTCCACGTGCGGTCCTGCGCGGCGCGCTCGGCCGTCGTCAGGCGCGGCCCGCTCGCCGCGAACCGCCCGGCGAGCACCTCGGCGTCGACGAGCCCGCCGCCCGCGCCGGACGACTGGAGGACCTGGCGCGCGTACTCGAGGTCCTGCGCGTGCTGCGCGGCCTGCGCGGCCGCCTCGGCGCGCGAGGCCTGGTCGTCCTCGCCGAGCAGCTCGGCGGCCTCGTCGAGCAGCGGCACGTCGGCCGGCGTCCAGGGCGCGCCCTTGGGGCGCTCGAGGAGGCGCCGTTCCGCCTCCGACAGCTCGGGGGCCGCCTCGGCGAGCCGGTGCGGCTTGACGTAGAGGTCCTCGACGAGCCGCTCGGGCGTGATGGGCAGCCACGCGAGGTTGAGCGCCACGCGCACGTCGCGGTGCGCGCGCAGGTCCTCCAGCACGACCGCGCGGTCCTCCCCGACGAGCGGCTCGCCGAGCGCGGCCCCGTACTGGTCGGCGAGGCGCGCGAGCATGTCGCGCACGAAGCCCACGCGCGCCAGGTTGTGCGGCTTGTGGGTGCGGCGCGCCTTCGCGATCGCGTCGCGCACGTCGCGCCGCCGCAGCACGAGGTCACGGCCGTCGAGCCGGACCGGGACGTCGGCCGCCGGGACGCGCTCGCGCGCCCGGACGGCGCGGCGGACCGCGCGGGCCATGACGGCGCGGCCCTTCACGCGCGCGACGCGCGGGTCCTCGTCCCCGTCCGCGACGAGCCCGGGCAGGAGGTCGGCGACCGTCGCGCTGACGACGCCCGTCTCGCCGAGGGACGGCAGGACCTGGTCGATGTACCGCAGGAACGAGTGGCTCGGCCCCACGAGCAGCACGCCCGAGCGCTCGAGCACGCGCCGGTGGGCGTAGAGCAGGTAGGCGGCGCGGTGGAGGGCCACCGCGGTCTTGCCCGTCCCCGGCCCGCCCTGGACGACGAGCGCCCCGCCGAGCTCGGAGCGGATGATCGCGTCCTGCTCCGCCTGGATCGTCGCGACGATGTCGCCCATGCGGCCCGTGCGCCCCGCGGTCATGGCCGCGAGGAGCGCGCCCTCGCCCGACAGGGTGGAGCCGGTGACCTCCTCGGGCGCGTCGAGGTCGAGCAGCTCGTCCTCGATCCCGGTCACGCTGCGGCGCTGGGTGACGAGGTGCCGCCGGCGCACCACGCCGTCGGGGTGCGCGGCCGTGGCGCGGTAGAACGCCTGGGCGGCGGGGGCGCGCCAGTCGGTGAGCAGGCTCGAGTGCTCGGCGTCCGTGAGCCCGATGCGCCCCACGTAGCGCCGCGTGCCGTCGTCGAGGTCGAGACGCCCGAACGCGAGCCGGTCCTCCACGGCGTCGAGCTGGGCGACGCGGTCCTCGTAGAGCGTGGCGAACGCGTCGCGCTCGCTGCGGTTCTGCGGGGACCCCGAGGGCCCCGAGCGGCGCACGCGGTCCAGGCGCGCGCGGGCGGCGGCGCGCAGCTCGTCGAGGCGCGCGTAGAGGGTGTCCACGACCTCCTGCTCGAGCCTGAGCTCGTCCGAACGTCCCACGCTGTCCCTTCGTCGCGGTCCCGGGCGCCGCGCGCCGTGCCGCACCGGCTCGGCGCGGCCGTCCATTATGGCGCACGCGGCGACGAGCGGGCCCCGGCCGAGGACCGCCCCCCCGGCCGGCCCG
>NZ_LWGL01000297.1 GCF_001722485.1 Cellulosimicrobium cellulans
TGCAGCCAGGGCAGCGGGTCCGGGACGCGGCCCGCGAGGTGCACCCGGTCGGCCGTGCCGAGGCGGGCGACCTGCTCGCGGACCTGCGCGAGCATGTCGGGCGTCCCGCCGACGACGCTCACGTGGACGTCCGGCAGGTCGGCCGCGGCGGCGAGGAGGAGGCCGAGCCCCTTGCGGTCGAACTCGTGCCCGACGAACACGACGTGCGTGGCGCCGTCGGGCACCCCGGCGGCCGCGCGCGCGGCGGCGCGCTCCTCGGGCGAGGGGGGAGCGAACCGGTCGACGTCGACGCCGTTGCCGACGACGACCGCGGGCACGCGCAGGCGCGGGTACGTGGCCCGGAGCCCGTCGCGCTCGGCGCGCGTGAGGTTGACGACGACGCGGTGGTAGCGCCCGTGGTACCGCAGCGCGTCGCGCGCGGCGGTGAACAGGTGCAGCGGGTTGCGCGCCATGCGCCACGCGTAGCCGCCGCGGGCGCGCATCGCGACGCGCAGGATGCCGTGGTTGACGTAGACGTCGCCGGCGAGGACGTCGTTGTGGCAGACCGACACCGCGTCGGGCCGCGCGGCGAGGTAGCGGCGGGCCAGCACCGTGCCGACGGTGGAGAACCACACGACGCGCGCGAGCAGCGCGACGCGCCCGCGCAGGCCCTCGCCGGGCTCCGGCAGCCAGGCCCCGCGCGCCTCGGCGAGCGTGAACCGCTCCGTGGCGACCCCGGCGCGGGCGAACGACTCCTCGAGGTGGTGGGCCACCCCGCCCACGCCGCTGCCGGGGGCGATCACGGGCGCGATCTGGACGATCCTCATCGGGTGACCATCTCCTGCACGGAGCGCAGGTCGTCCGGCGAGCTCGCACGGGCCCCCGACTCGCGCGCCTGCCGGCGCGACGCGGCGTACGACTCGGCGCCGAGGCACACCCCGACGATGACGAACGGCACGGTGACCTGCACGGAGACCCAGAACAGGTCGAACTGGCCCTGGACGAAGCGCATCATGAGCATCGCGAACGCGAGCGTGCCGAACCGTGGGTTGATGCGCCACAGCACGACCATTCCGCCGACGAAGAGGACGAGGAACCCGACGAGACCGACGATCCCGGCCGACGTGAGCACCTCGAGCTCGACGTTGGGCGGCTGGAACACGAACTCGGTCACGCCCGCCGTCCACCACCGCAGACCCATGCCGACCCACGGGCTGCGCTGCCACACGTCGACCGAGTCCGCGTACCAGGTCAGGCGCTGGTTGGCGGAGTTGAACTGGTTGCCGGACGTCAGCTGCTCCTGGACGGCGAGCACGACGAAGTAGATGGCCGGTATCGCGGCGAGCAAGATGAGCTTCGAGCGCTTGCGGTCCGGGTCGCCGCGCAGCGTGATGAGCATGATGCCGATCGCGAGCCCGACGAGCGCCTGGCGCGCCTGCGCCGCGAGCACGCCGAGCGTGCACAGCCAGAACGAGGCGAGCGCGAACCAGCGCGGCCAGCCGACCCACCACGGGCGCGCGTACGCGACGAGCGCGGCGAACGCGAGCACGCAGCCGATGAAGTTCTTGTGCATCGCGATCGGCGAGTCGATGTAGACCGGGCCGGTGTTCCCGGCGGCGAGCTGCTGGAGCGCCACGAAGCACGCCTGGGCCGCGATGGCCAGGCACGGGACGAGGAACAGCGTCAGGCCGAGCCGCGCGCGGCCCGAGCGCCCCACGGCCCAGCCGAGGACCAGGG
>NZ_LWGL01000298.1 GCF_001722485.1 Cellulosimicrobium cellulans
CGGCCCCCCTCGCGGGTGATCGGCGCCGTCGGGCGTCCGGCGGTGCGGGCGGCGGCCCGCCGCGGGTCAGTCCTGCCAGACCTGGACGACGGACGGCCGCGGCCCGGCGAACGCGCCCGCCGGCACCGGCGCGCCCGGCGTCACGTAGTCCGGGAAGTACGAGTTCTGGCTCGCGAACGTGCCGTCCTCCCCCGGGTGCTGCACCGCGACGTAGACCATGCGGTCCTGGGAGTCGACGACGGGGCCGCACGTCTCGGCGTCGCGCGGGACCGACAGGAACTGCTGCACGTGCCCGCGCTCGCGGCCCGTGAGCGGCACCTTGAACAGCCCGTCGCACTTCTGGATCGTGCTCGGCTGGCCGTCCGTGGAGATCCACAGGTTGCCCTCGGCGTCGAACGCGAGGTTGTCGGGGCACGAGATCGGGGAGACCTTCTCCTTCGGGTAGCCCGCGAAGTAGGCCGAACCGTTGGTCGCCGGGTCGCCCGCGACGAGCAGCAGGTTCCACGAGAACGTGCGCGACGCGGCGTCGTCACGGTCCTCCACAATCTCCACCACGTGGCCGTCGCGGTTGGTGTTGCGCGGGTTCGGCTCGGTGGCCGCCTCGGCGCCCGCGGGGCCGCGCGACGTGTTGTTCGTGCACGCGACGTAGACGCGCCCGGTCACCGGGTTCGGCTCGACGTCCTCGGGACGGTCCATCTTGGTCGCCCCGACCCGGTCGGCCGCGATGCGCGTACGGACGAGGACCTCCTCGACCGACATGCCCTCGACCGCGCTGCGCCCGTCGACGACGAGCGGGACCCACTCGCCCCGGCCGTCGAACGCGCCGTCGGACGGCAGGCGGCCCGAGCCGTCGATCTCGCCGGCGGGCGAGTCGCCGTGGAAGCGCGCGACGTACAGCGAGCCCTCGGTGAGCAGCTGCTTGTTGTGCCGGCGCGCCCACCCGCTGCTGCCCGGCCGCATCGTGCGCGACGAGACGAACTTGTAGACGTAGTCGAAGCGCTCGTCGTCGCCCATGTACGCGACCGCGTGGCCGCGCCGCGACAGGATGACGTTCGCGCCCTCGTGCTTGAAGCGGCCGAGCGCCGTGTGCTTGACCGGCGCCTCGTCGGGGGCGTACGGGTCGATCTCGACGATCCAGCCGAACCGGTTCGGCTCGTTCTCGTACCCGGGGTTGCGCGCGTCGAAGCGCGGGTCGTCGAGCTCCCAGCCGTAGCCGGTGGGCGCGTCGCGCAGGCCGTACCGGGCGTCGGCGCCCTGGCCGGACGTGCGGAAGTACCCGTGGAAGTTCTCCTCGCCCGACAGCACGGTGCCCCACGGGGTCGTGCCGCCGGCGCAGTTGTTGAGCGTGCCGAGGACGCGCGTGCCCGACGGGTCCGCGACCGTCTTCAGCAGGTCCGAGCCCGCGGCGGGGCCGGTGACGTGGAACTCCGTGCTCATGTGCACGCGGCGGTTGAAGCGGCTGCGGCGCTCGTAGTCCCACGGCTCGCCCCGGCGGCGCCGGCGCACCTCGACGACCGACATGCCGTGCGCGGCCCGCTCGATCGCGCGCCGCGTCGCGGCGTCGTAGGAGTCGTCGAACATGATCGCCGGGTTCGTGTACTCGTGGTTCGTCACGAGCAGCCCGCGCGTGCCGCGGCCGGGCCCGCGCCCGGGCGTGCGGCAGTTGGCGAGGTGGTGCGAGCGCTCGAGCGGGAGGATGTCGAGGTAGTCGTTGTTGTAGCCGAACTGCAGCGCCTGCTGCTCCGGCGTCTGGCGGGCGACGTCGAACTCCTCGCCGCCGCGCAGGATCGGGTCGCCCCACCGGATGATCGGGCGCCAGGCGTAGCCGTCGGGCACCACGAGCGCGTCGGTCGAGGCGGCCTGCGGCGCGATGGGGCCGAACGCCAGGCCGCGGCCCCACCGGCCGCGGCCGTGCCCGTGGCCGTGCCCGTGACCGGCGAGCGTGCCCTCGGCCGCCGC
>NZ_LWGL01000003.1 GCF_001722485.1 Cellulosimicrobium cellulans
GCCTTCTCCGCCGTGCTCGACGCGGCACGGCGCCGACCCCGGGGCGCGCCGCCGCCCGCGCTCCCGGGACGCCCGGACGACCGGCGCGACGCACCGCGCGCCTCGTCGGGCTCGTCGGGCACGTCGACGCCCTCGAGCCGGTCGTAGAAGAGGAACTCGTCGCACGCCGGCGGCAGGAGCCGGGACGTCGACTTCTCGACCCCGACGCCGATCACGCGCTTGTTGAGCTCGCGCAGCTTGTGGACCAGCGGGGAGAAGTCCGAGTCTCCCGTGCACATGACGAAGGTCGAGATGTAGTCGCGCTCGAACGCCATCTCGATCGCGTCGACGACCATCTTGATGTCGGCCGCGTTCTTTCGCGACGCGCCCATGCGCTGCGGCATCTCGATGAGCTCGACCTGGTGGCGCGTGAGCGAGCGGCGGTCCTCGTCGAAGTACGACCAGTCCGCGTACGCGCGCCGCACGACCACGCGGCCCCGCACCGCGAGGGCGTCCGCGATCGGTCCGAAGTCGAACGCCATCCCGCCCAGGTGCTCGCGCGCGCCGAGCGCGAGGTTCTCGTAGTCGATGAAGACGGCCAGGCGTTCCTCGAGATCCATGCCCCCGAGCCTAGGGGGCGCCCGGTCCGCCTGCCGCGCCGATGGATCGCGTGGCGCCTCAGCGGGGTGCCGGCTCCCGCGTGACCTCGAACAGCTCGCACGTCGCGTCGTAGTACGCGTCGGTCGTGCCGCGGTGCGCCATCCCGATGCGGCGGCAGACCGCCTGCGAGGCCGCGTTGTCGGGGTGCGTCACCGCGACCACGCGGTCGAGCCCCCGCTCGAAGGCGTGCGCCAGGACGGCCGCCGCCGACTCCGTCGCCCAGCCCTTCCCCCACGCGTCGGGGTGGAAGTGCCACCCGATCTCCGTGTCCCCGGACGGCTGCGGGGGCTCGCCCGTGCCCGACGCCGGGATGGGCTTGAGCAGGACCGTGCCCACGGGCACCACGGGCACCACGGGCACCACGGGCACCGTGTGCTCAGAGGCGGCGTCGGGCGCGGTCGCGCCGAGCGGGACGACCGCCCAGACGCCGTGCGTCCCGTCGTCGGCGGCACGCCAGCGCTCGATGCGCTCGACGGCCTCGTCGCGGTGCTCCAGCACGCGCGGCGTCGTGCCGACGTAGCGCGCCACCTCCCAGCGCGAGTAGATGTCGAGGACGGCGTCGACGTCGTCCTCGGTCCATGGCCGCAGGAGGAGCCGGTCGGTCGTCAGGGTGCGCACCGCGACACCGTACGCCGCCGGTCCCGCCCGGGCCCAGGGGTCACGGCGAGTAGTGCCCGCGCAGCGCCTCGACGTAGGCGTCGAACGGCTTCGCGGGCGGCCCGCCGCGCGCGGCGTTGAGCCGGTCGAGGTAGTACTCCCACCCGGGGCCGATGTCGCCCGGCTCGTCGTCGGGACCGAGCCGGTGCCGCAGCTCGAGCTCCGTCGCGCGACCGCGGCGCGGCGTCAGCGCGACGGACACCCGCCAGCCGCCCTGGTCGACGGAGAACGAGCGCGGCGGGTCGCACGCGAGCACGTCCACCTCGTCGGCCGGTGCGCCGTCCTCGGCGGTCATGCGCAGGCGGACGGTCGCGCCCGCGCGCGGGTCGCCGTCGACGACGCCGTACCACCGGGCGAGGCCCGCCGGCTCCGCGACGTCGGGCCACAGGTCCGCCGCGGACGCGCAGAACGTGCGGCGCAGGACGAGGTCGCGGGCGCCGTCCTCCGCCACCTCGAGCTCGCCGGTGGGGCGCGGCGTCGGGTCCACCTGGGCGGCCGCCCGCGCGACGAGGCGCAGGAGCGCGTCGACGTCCACGCGGTCGAGCGACCGGAACGTGACGACGGCCTTGCCGACCTTCACGTCACCGAGCTCCGGCCCGTACGTCTCCGCGAGGTACCGCCCGTCCTCGGTCGCGTTGACGTACAGGCTCACGTGGTCCTGCTGCGCCGCGAGCCCGACGACGAACCACTCGACCGGCTCGCCGCGCGACCGCTGCTGCACGAGGTCGCCGTAGCCGATGATCCGCTGCTCGGTCCCGCCCCAGAACACGCCCTCCCACAGCACGCGCGAGTGGCCGGCCATGATGCGCGAGATCTCGGCGTCGAGCCGGGCCACGTCGTCCCGGAAGCGGTCGGGCGACGACGCGACGAGGTCGTCGGGGTCGGTGGTCGTGCGCTCCATCACGCCTCCTCGCGAGCGGTCAGACGATCTTCGGGAAGGCGAGCAGGAAGCCGATGCCGACGACCAGCAGCACGCACGCCGCCCCCACCATCGTCCACGCCGCGCGCTCGGAGCGGAACCGCCCCGCGAACGCGCCGAAGAACAGCACGAGGGCGAACAGCACGGTGACGAGCGTGTAGTCGTCGCCGCGCTGGTTGTTGACCAGCGCCTGGGCGAAGTAGGCGTCGGCCCGCGCGTCGGCCTCCGCCGCCTCCACCTCGCCGGGCGGGACGTACGAGTCCAGGGCGAACGGGCTGCGCGCCGCGTCCGGGTCCTGCAGCGGCCGTTCGGCCGTCCACTCCTCGAACGCGGGCGCGAAGTGGTCGGTGAACCGCGCGCGCGTGAACTCCTCGAGCTGGGCGTCGTCGGTCGCGTACGCCTCGAGCCACAGGCTGAAGACCTGCAGGTCCACGGCGCGGGCCGCGTCCGCCGTCGCGGCCTCGCGCGCCGCCTCGATGCGCTGGGAGGAGGCCCGGGAGAAGGCGATCGACATCTCGCCGCCCCACTTGCTCGCCTCGAACCCGCTCCAGGCGGTCAGCACCGCCGAGATCGACAGCACGACGACCGTGACGGTCTCCCGCAGCGACCTGCGGTGCGGGCGCTCCTCGTCGTCGGCGGCCACGGCAGGACGGTATCGCTCGGCCCTCCGGGGCGCGCGGCGACGACCGGACGCGAGCCTCCGACTCGCCGGCCGTCTCGCCCGCTGTCACGTCGTCTCACGTGGCGGTCACTCTCGACCGCATGGCGGATGGCCTCTAGGATCGAGACAACCATCCAGAGCGGTCGAGAGTCCTGGCTCGACGACACCGCAGCAACCCGCCGACGGAAGCCTCCCGAGGACAACGGTGCTAACGCCAGGGTCGATGGAGTGACCATGGTCGACGAGGCATCCTCCGCGCACCGCCCGGGCGTGCGCCGTCCGGCTGCGCCCACGCCCGGCGAGGTCGCGCCGTGAGCGTCGCGCACGCCGTCGGGCAGGCACACGGCGGAGCCGCGCGGCCCACGGTGTCGTTCGAGCTCATGCCGCCGCGGCGGCCGCAGGCGGCGCCGAACTTCTGGGAGACGGCCCGCCGGCTCGTCGCCACGCACCCCGACTTCCTGTCCGTGACCTACGGGGCTGCCGGGAACGACCGGCAGACGTCGCTCGAGGTCATGGGCACGCTCCTGCACGGCACCCCCGTCCACGCGATCGCGCACCTGACGTGCGTGGGTGCGTCGCGCGAGGACGTCGAGGAGGTCATCGCCGACTTCCTCGACGCGGGCGTGCGGAGCTTCCTCGCGCTGCGCGGCGACCCCCCGAAGGACCAGCCGGACTGGCGCCCCGCGCCCGACGGCGTGCGGTCGAGCATCGAGCTCGTCGCGCTGCTGCGCGAGGTCGAGGCGTCACGCTGCGCCGCCGACCCGGCGCTGGCGCTGCGCGGGGCGGCGCGCCCGCTGACCATCGCCGTCGCGACGTTCCCCGACGGCAACCGCGACGCCGGGACGACCCGCACCCAGGAGGTGCGCCGCCTGTGGCAGAAGCAGCAGGCGGGGGCGAACTTCGCGATCACGCAGCTGTTCTACGACGCGTCGTCGTACACCGACTTCGTCGCGGAGGCCCGCGCGGCCGGCGTGACGATCCCCATCCTCGCCGGGCTGCTGCCCACGACGGAGCCCCGCCGGCTCCGCCGCGTCGAGGAGCTCACGGGCGTCCCCGCCCCCCGGCACCTGCTGGAGGCGCTCGACGCCCTGCCCGACCCGGAGGCGCAGCACGCCTACGGGATCGCGTACTCGGTGGACCTCGCGCAGCGCGTCCTCGACGCCGGTGCGCCGGGCCTGCACGTGTACACGTTCAACAAGCACCGCGCCGCACTCGACCTGCTCGAGGGAGTCCACCTCGGCGGCGGGACGCGCGGGGACGACGGCGGCGGCTCGAGTGCCTCGAGCGCCGCGGCGGACCCGCTCCTCCCGGACCTGGCCAGCGGGCCGTGGGTCACCGGCACCTCCCTGCCCGCGACGGGCGCCGCCACCCACGGCAGCGCCGTCTGACCGGTCCACCGGACCAGCACGAGGTATCGACCATGACCACTTCCGTACCCTCCCCTACCCACCTCCCGGCACCCCACTCCCCGGTCCCGTTCCCTGCCGGGACCGTCCTCGGCTACCCGCGCATCGGGCGCCGCCGCGAGCTCAAGAAGGCCGTGGAGTCCTTCTGGGCCGGGCGCACGAGCGCCGACGAGCTCGAGGCCACGGCCCGCGATCTGCGCCTCGCGACCGTGCGCCGCCTCGTCGACCTCGGGCTCGGCGCCGACGACGCGTCCGTGCCCGGCTCGTTCTCCTTCTACGACCAGGTGCTCGACGTCGTCGCCGCGCTCGGGGCGGTCCCGTCGCGGTTCGCGTCGCTCACCGACGCCGACGGGCGGCTCGACCTGCCGGGCTACTTCACCGTCGCCCGCGGCGCCGGCGAGCACGCGCCGCTCGAGATGACCAAGTGGTTCGACACGAACTACCACTACCTGGTCCCCGAGATCGGCCCGGACACCCCGATCCGGTTGGTCGACGACCGCGTCGTGCGCGACTTCGTCGAGGCGAAGGAGGCGGGCGTCGTGACCCGGCCGGTCGTCGTCGGGCCCGTGACGTTCCTGGCGCTCGCCAAGGTGGACGACACCGTGCCCTCGGCCGCCGGGTTCCGCCCGCTCGACCGCCTCGACGACGTCGTCGCCGCGTACGCCGACCTGCTCCGTGCGCTCGCCGCTGCCGGCGCGCCGTGGGTGCAGCTGGACGAGCCGGTGCTCGTCACCGACTCCGTCGACGTGCCGCCCGCCGACCTCGCCGCGGCCGTCGAGCACGCCTACCGCACGCTCGCGACGGACCTCGCCGTCGGCGCGGACGACAGCGCGCACGCGCGCCCGGCGATCCTCGTCGCCGCGCCGTACGGCGGGCTCCAGGGCCGCGCGTCCGACGGCGCGGGGGTGGGCACGGACGCGGCGCCCCTGGACGGGCTCGCCCTGCTCGCGGGCACCGACGTCGACGCGATCGCCGTCGACCTCGTCAAGGGCGCGGTGCCCACCGGGACCGCTGCCGACGGCACCGTGCCGGGGCTGGCGACGAAGACGCTCGTCGCGGGCGTCGTCGACGGGCACAACGTGTGGCGCGCGGACCTTGCTGCACGGCTCGACGTCGTGGGGGCCGTGCGGGGCCTCGGGGCCGGCGCGCTCGCCGTCGGGACCTCGACGTCGCTCCTGCACGTGCCGCACGACGTCGAGGACGAGACGTTCGCCGAGCCGGGGACGCCGGGTGCGCCGCGCACGGCGCTCGACCCGCGCCTGCGCGACTGGCTCGCGTTCGCCGACCAGAAGGTGGGCGAGGTGGTGACGCTGGCCCGCGGGCTCACCGAGGGGCGCGAGGCCGTGACGGAGGAGCTCGCCGCGTCGACCGCCGCCCTCGCGTCCCGCGAGACCGCGACCGGCGTCGTCGTGCCGACGGTCCGCGAGCGCGCCGCCGCGCTGACGGACGCGGACGCCGTGCGCGAGCCGTACGCCGAGCGCGCCGCCGCCCAGCAGGAGCGCCTCGCCCTGCCGCCCCTGCCGACGACGACCATCGGCTCCTTCCCGCAGACCCCGGAGATCCGCCGCGCCCGCGCGCAGTGGACGAAGGGCGAGCTCGCCGACGCCGACTACACGGCGGCCATGCGCGAGGAGATCGCACGCGTCGTCGCGCTGCAGGAGGAGCTCGGACTCGACGTGCTCGTGCACGGCGAGCCGGAACGCAACGACATGGTGCAGTACTTCGCGGAGCACCTCGACGGGTTCGCCGTGACCGCGAACGGCTGGGTCCAGTCGTACGGGTCGCGGTGCGTGCGCCCGCCGGTCCTGTGGGGCGACGTCGTGCGCCCGGAGCCCATCACGGTCGGGTGGTCCGCGTACACGGCGTCGCTCACGGACAAGCCGGTCAAGGGCATGCTGACCGGCCCGGTGACGATCCTGGCGTGGTCGTTCGTGCGCGACGACCAGCCGCTCGGCGACACCGCGGTCCAGGTCGGTCTCGCGCTGCGCGACGAGATCGCGGACCTCGAGGCCGCGGGCATCGGGATCGTGCAGGTCGACGAGCCCGCGCTGCGCGAGCTCCTGCCCCTGCGCCGGGAGGACCAGGCGGCGTACCTCGACTGGGCCGTGCGCTCGTTCCGCCTCGCGACGTCAGGTGTGGACGCGGCGACGCAGATCCACACCCACCTGTGCTACTCCGAGTTCGGCGAGGTCGTCGACGCGATCGACGGTCTCGACGCCGACGTGACCTCGGTCGAGGCGGCGCGCTCGCGCATGGAGATCGTGCCGGAGCTCGCCGCGGCGGGGTACCACCGCGGGATCGGCCCGGGCGTGTACGACATCCACAGCCCGCGCGTGCCGTCGGTGGAGGAGGTCACGGAGCTGCTCGAGCTCGCGGTGAAGGCCATCGACCCGCGGGTCGTGTGGGTCAACCCCGACTGCGGGCTCAAGACCCGCCGCTACGAGGAGACCGTCCCGTCGCTCGAGCACCTCGTCGCGGCGGCGCGGTCGGTGCGCGCGACGCTCGCACCGTAGCCTCCGGGCCGGCGTCGCGCGTCGGCCGGACGCGCGGGGCGGTGCCGAGGTCCGGGACCTCGGCACCGCCCCGCGGGGTGCCTCTCGCGCGGTCAGCGCTCGGTCGTGCCCGTGCCCATCATCGGCAGCATGAACGCGAGGGTCGCCGCGGCGATACCGCCGACGAAGAGCCACGGCGCGCCGTCCACCTGGGACCCGCCCGCGCCCATGAGCACGATGCCGCCGATGAACAGCGCGAACGTCAGGAGGAAGCGCAGCACGGCACCGGCGTGGCCGGGGATGTCGCGACCCTCGGTCCCCGTGGGGAGGGGGCTGTGGGCTGCCTGCTCGCTGGTCGTCGTCATGTCAGTGGCTCCTGTTGCTCGGCGGACGGACCGTCATGGGGAGAGGTGCGGTCAGTCCAGGTAGTTCTCCACCGTACCCGCGTCGCGCACCTGCGCGTCGTCAGGGTCCTTGCCGTACTCGCGCTTCGCGTCGCGCTGGCGCAGCAGGTCCC
Organism: Cellulosimicrobium cellulans; assembly: GCF_001722485.1. GTDB lineage: Bacteria > Actinomycetota > Actinomycetes > Actinomycetales > Cellulomonadaceae > Cellulosimicrobium > Cellulosimicrobium cellulans_A. Next base: position 7,292 of record NZ_LWGL01000003.1, read on the forward strand.
AGTACTGGTCGAGCTCGGCCTCCACGGCGCGCAGCCGCTCCTGCTCCGTGGGCGCCGAGATCTCCCCCGACTGCAGCTGCTCGCGCAGCGCGCGCTCCTGCGCGACGAGGTCGCTGATGTGCTGTCTGATGTCGCCGTCGTCCGCCATCCGCCCACGGTAGGCCCGACGGCGCGGGGTCGCCCGCCCGGCCGCGCTCGCGGGGGCTCGTGGCCGGGCGGGCGGCGTCGCTACGCTCGGGCAGCATGACGACGACGATCGGTCGGACGGTCCTGCTGTGCCGCGACCTGGAGGCGAGCGCGGCGTTCTGGGCGGACGGGTTCGGCTTCCGCACGCTCTTCCGCGGGGAGACGGACGGCTTCCCGCTCCTGCACGTCGGCCCGGGACGGGTCGACGAGCCGGGGCTGTGGCTCGTCCCGCTGCCCGACGGCGCCGCTCCCCTCGTGCGGCACGGACTGCCGAACCTCGTGCTCTACGTGGACGACGTCGACGCGACGCTCGACCGCCTCGCGGCCCTCGGCGTGGAGCCCTTCGTCGGCCCCGAGACCGACGCCGAGTCGGGCGACCGCTACGCGCACGTGACCGACCCGGACGGGCACCGGATCGTCGTCGTCCGCCTCGGCGGCCGCTGACCCATCTGGCGGCGCCTGCCGGGAGCTCGGTGGACCTGCGTGCCGTCGAGGTGCACCATGGTGCGGTCGGTCGGCACGTCGACCACCCGTCCCGGGCGAACGCCCGCTGACGGTCCCGGGTGCGAGGAGACAGCGGATGCACGGCGCCGCAGGGTGCGAGGTGGCCGTCTCGGCCTGCTCGGGCGACCCCGCGCGCCGCGCCTCGTCCGTCGCCGCCTGCCGCTGATCGCGGCCGGGCCTGCGTCGTCGACGCCTCTGCGCGGCATCCGTCCGCCCCGCCGCCCGCCGCCCGCCGCCCGCCGCCCCGGTGAGCGTTCCTCGCCGTGGCCGCGTGCGCCGTCGTGCCCGTGCCCGGACGCCCGTCCGTGCGCGCGACGGCGTGCGCTCCCCTGCCGGCCGGCGGTTCCGACCGACCCGGAAGCCGAGAGACCATGAACCCCCTGACCGAGAAGCAGATCCGCGCGTCCTTCGTCAACGCCTCGCGCCGTGAGGCCGCGCAGGCGACGCTCCCCGACCTCGACGCGCTCGACTGGGACCGCCTGGACTACCTCGGGTGGCGCGACCGCAGGGCGCCGCTCGCCGCGTACGCAGTGGTCCCCGTCGACGGCGAGCCCGTCGGCGTCCTGCTGCGCTCCACGGACGCGAAGGCGGGCGGCCGCCGTCGTCGTGCGCTGTGCGCGTGGTGCGAGGACGTCGTCGTGACGGACGACGTCAGCCTGTACGTGGCGCGCCGCGCCGGCGCCGCGGGTCGCCGCGGCAACACCGTCGGCACGCTGATCTGCACGGACTTCCGCTGCTCGGCGAACGTCCGCCGCACCCCGACCCGCACCGAGCTGGGCGACGACGACTCGATGCGCGACACGATCGTCGAGCTCCGCATCGACGGCCTGCGCGAGCGCTCGTCCCGCTTCGTCACCGAGGTCCTCCGCGACGCCTGACGCCCCGAGGTAGAGCCCTGCCGCCCGGCAGGGCTTTACCTCGCCCGACCAGCACCCGCCCCGGGCGAGCGGGATCGCTACCTCGCCCGCTCTGAAGGTGACGCGGACACGGAGGTCGAGGGCGGAGCGGGGGTGGGGCGGGTCGTGGCGGGTCTGGCGGGAGGTCGCGAGGAACGAGCGGCCGGATGGTAGACCCGCCCCGCCCCCGCGGAGCCCTCGACCGAACCCGACCTCGATCCCGCACCGACCGACGAGGACCGACGACGCCCGGGCCACCAGTTCCACCGCCCCAGCAACCGCATCGTCGCGGGCAGGAGCAGCCCGCGCACGACGGTGACGTCGAGCAGGACGGCGACGGCCATGCCGATGCCGACCTCCTTCATGGCGACGAGGTCGCCGATGGCGAAGCCGAGGAACACGACGGTGATGGCGACGGCGGCGGTGGTGACGACGGGGCCGGTGAGGGTGATGCCGCGCAGGACGGCGCGGTCGTTGGCAACGCGCGGGTCCTCGTCCGGGTCGCGCTGCCGCCATTCCTCGGCGATGCGGGCGAGGAGGAAGACCTCGTAGTCCATGGAGAGGCCGAAGACGAGGAGGCAGAGCAGGAGCGGGGTGGTGACGTCGAGCGCGCCCCACGACTCGAAGCCGAGGAGGGTCTCGCCCCAGCCCCAGGCGAAGACCGCGGTGAGCACACCGAGCGTGGCGCCGATGGTGACGAGGTTGAGAAGGAGCGCCTTGATCGGGACGACGACGGACCGGGTGAGCGCGAGCAGCAGCACGAACGTCGCGGCGACGACGACGCCGAGCGCGAGCGGGAGGCGGTCGAGGAGCTGCTGCTGGGTGTCGACGACGTCGGCGGCGGGTCCGGCGACCTGGACGACCGTGCTCCCGCCCGCGCCGAAGTGCTCCGTGCGGAGGTCGCGGACGTCGCGCACGAGCTGCTGCGCCTGGGCGCCGGTCGCCTCGCCGGCGGGCGTGAGCTGCACGACGGTCGTGGTGTCGGTGGCGACGGCGTCGAGGTCGATCCCGGCGTCGGTGACCCCGGGGAGCGCGGCCGCCTCGTCGAGGAACGCCTGCACGCGGGCGTCCTCGACGGGCCGGTCGACGATGACGGTGACGGGTTCGATCCCGAGGTCGCTGAAGCCGGTGGTGAGCGCCTCGTACGCGCGGCGCTCCTCGGCGTCGGCGGGCAGCGACCGCACCTCGGAGCTGCCGAGCGTGAGGGAGCCGAGCGGGGCGGCGAGGACGAGGAGGCCGGCGGTCGCCGCGACCGCGACGAGCACGGCGTGGCGCTGGGCGAGTCCGGCGAGCCGGCCGAGGAGTCCGCTCCCCGTGGGGGCGGCACCGGGTGCCGCCGCGGGGCGTGCCCACGGCCGGGACCACGTGCGCGCCCCGGGCGCGGGGACGTGCCGGTGCCAGACGGCGACGAGCGCGGGGACGAGCGTGAGCCCGGCGAGCGTCGCGATGAGCACGACGACGGCACCGCCGACGGCCATCCCGGACAGGAGCGGGTCGCCGAGGAGCAGCAGCCCCGCGAGGGCGATGCCGACGGCGAGACCGGAGACGAGGACCGCCCGCCCCGCGCCGGCGACGGTCCGGCCCAGGACGTCCTCGACCGGCGCGTCGGGCGTGCGCTCGCGCTCCTCGCGGAAGCGGGCGATGACGAGGAGCCCGTAGTCGACGGCGAGGCCGAGGCCGAGCAGGGTCACGACGTTCACCGCGAACTCGTTCACGGGCACGACGCCGAGCAGCCCGGTGAGGCCCAGGAGCGCCGCCGCGATCGTGGCGAGCGCCGCGAGCACGGGGACCACGCCGGCGCGCAGGCCGCCGAGGACGACGACGAGCAGCACGAGCAGCACGGCGACGGCGATGCCCTCGCCGAAGGCCGCGTCCGTGACCGCGCGCTCGACGAACGCCTCCTCGGCGAGCAGCTCGCCGCCGACGAGCACCTTCGGGGCGTCGACCGTGCGCAGCACCTCGGCGACGCGGTCGGCCGCGGCGAGCGCCTCGTCGTCGGCGAGCGCGGGGTCGAGCTCGACCGTGACGAGCGAGCTCTGGCCGTCGTCCCCGATGAGGCCGCCGGCGGTGTACGCGTCGTAGACGTCGACCACGCCCGGGAGGGCGCGGACCTCGGCCATGACGGCCGTCGCGCTCTCGACGAGGTCGGGGTCGAAGAAGTCGCGCCCCGCGATGACCGCGGAGACGACCTCACCCTCGGGTGACTCGCCGGGAGGCGTGGTGAGCTCGTCGTGCCACTGCGCGGCGAGCGCCGCCTCGCTGCCGGGCGGGGCGTCGGGGACGTCCTGCGTGCGGTCGAACACGGCGCCGCCGAGGACCGCGCCGGCGAGCGTGAGCGCCGCCCACAGGGCCAGCACGACGACGCGTCGCCGGGCCACGGCGCGACCGAGCCGTTCGAGCATCAGTGCGTCCTCCTCGTCGAGGGCACGACCGGCCCGTCGGTGGACCGGTCGTGGACGGGGTGCAGCCTACGTCCTGGCGGGAGCGTCGTCGGACCACCGCTCCCGCCTGCGGACGACGAGGGCCTCACGCCCGGCGGCGGACCGCCGGGCGTGAGGCCCCCTGGGTGCGACCGTCAGCCGCAGCTGGTCGCGTCGTACGGCAGCTCGAGCGCCGCCGTGCGACCGTCACCGCTCGCCGTCACCTGGGCCGAGCCGGCGTCGACCGACGCCGACCGGACCGGGAACGACTGGTACGCCGACCTGCCCGGCTCGACGCCGGTCACCGTCTTCGTCCCGAACGGCGTGGTGAGCGTGACGTCCGCCGGCACCGTGTCGGCGTTCGTGGCGCGCACCGCGACGTACGCCTTGCCGGCGAGGCACCGGACCTGCGCCGTGGCGTCGATCGCGAGCTCCTCGGGCTCCGCGGACAGGTCCTTCACCCGGATGTTGCGGTACGAGACCATCTCGCCGCTGCCGTGGTTCTGGATGCCGATGAACCCGCTCGACAGGTCGCGCGCCGGGTCGGTGCTCGTGAAGTCGTTGACGAGCACGTCGTTGAGGTAGACCCGGATGCGGTCCCCCTCGACGCGGATGTCGTACGCGTTCCACTGGCCCACCGGGTTGAGCGCGGCCTCGACCGCCTCCGCGTCGGCACCCTGGAACGTGTAGATCGCACCGGTGGTGCGGTCCGCCGCGTCCGTCGCGTCGATCTGGATCTCGTAGCCCTGGTTGACCGCGACCCACGGGTCGTCGCCCGGGTTCGGGAACCCGACGAACACGCCGCCGTTGTCGTCCTTCACGAGCTTCCAGTCGAGCTTGAGCGAGTAGTCGCCACCGAGCTCCTCGGCCGTGTACCAGAGCAGGCCCATGCCGCCCTCGCCACGGATCGAGCAGTCCTCCTGGCGGCCGAAGCCGCCCGGACCGGCCATGCGCCAGCCCTCGTTGAGGCTGGCGAGCGTGCCGTCGAACAGCGCGGTGTAGCCCTCCTCGACCTCGCCCGGGGTGCAGATGTCCACCGTGTCGCCGACGGAGAGCACGTCGAGGTTGACGTTGCCCTCGTCGCCCTCGTCCTGCTGGACGGCGATCGTGTTGGTGCCGGCCTGCAGCTCGACGTCACGCGTGACCGTGTTCCACGTCTTCCAGTCGCCGGTCGTGGGCAGCGTCCACGGCCCGACCTTCTCGCCGTTGACGTAGAGCGACACGTCCTTGTCGCGCAGCTCGGGGAACGGGTGGATGCCGTTCGCGTAGCGCAGGTGGATCGGGTATGTGCCCGCGGCGTCGACGTCGACCGTGAACTGGCGACCGGTGCCCGGGTCCTTCATGTTGGCGGCGAACCCGGTGCCGGAGTAGTTGCTGTGGTCGTGCGCGTGGCTCGAGCTCCCGAGCGGCTGCGCCTCCTCGGCCTCGAACCAGCCGCGGTCGGCCGGCGCGACGTAGCCCGGGAGGGAGTTCAGCGTGTACCAGGCCTCGGTGCTGAGCAGCTCGGCGCCGCCCGCGGAGGCGAACGGACGCGGTGAGCGCAGGTGCACGACGTGACCCGGCTTGAGCCCGTCGACCTGCAGCGTGACCCGCGTGCGGTCCTCGGACACGCTGGCGTCGGTGACGAACAGCGGCTGCTCGTCGACCTTCGGACCGCCGTACTGCTGCGTCGGCACGTAGCGCCACTGCTCGAGCTGGTAGGCGTCGGCGAGCTTCGCCACGACCTCGTCCGAGACGGGGTCGGTGTACTCGATCTCGAAGCCGCCCTCGACGACGCGCATCGCCTTCATGTCGAAGGAGTCCTCGTTGACGGGGACGAGCTTCTGCAGGCCGTACCGGAGCTTGCCGGACTCGCCCCAGTTGCCGCCCTCACCGGTGCCGCCGGCGTACAGCGCGCCGTCGGGACCGTAGATGACGCGGTTGACGCCGACCTCGAGGCCCGCGGTGTGGCGGAAGACCGCACCCTGGAACTCGCCGTCGACCTTCTCGAGGAACGCGCGCTGGATGCCGCCGTAGGTGACGTCGCCCAGGAGCATCTGCCCCGCGAACTCGCCGTTCTCGACGTAGATCGGGTTGCCCGGGGAGTTGGCGATCTCGTTCTGCGGGAGCCACACGGCCGGCGGGGACACGGGCTGGTCGTCGAACGGGCCGGCCGGGTTCGTGTAGTGGTTGTAGAAGTGGTCCTGCTGGATGTGGATGAGCTTGTTCGACGGGAGCCACGCGCCCTGGTTGTCCGTCGCGAACAGCGCGCCCTCCGGGCCGAAGCCGATGCCGTTCGGCGTGCGCAGACCGCCCGCGACGTAGGTGACCTCGCCGGTCTCGCGGTCGATCTTGATGGACGTGCCGCGGTTCTGCGCGGGCTGCGGGTTTGTCGTCGCACCGCCGTTGTTGATGGCGACGGAGAGGTTCACGTAGAAGTAGTCCTCGTCGTGGACGAGACCGAACGCGAACTCGTGGAAGTTGCCGCCGTCGGGCCACTCCGCGATCTTCGTGTGGACGTCGTAGAAGCCGTCGCCGTCGGGGTCGGTGAGCTGCGTGAGCTGGTGGCGCTCCGAGACGAAGATCGAGTCCTCGATGACCTCGATGCCCATCGGGTTGAGCAGCTCGTCCGCGACCTTCGTGACCGTGACGTCCTCGGGGCCGTCGGCCGTGGTGACGCCGTCGAGGAAGTACACCTCGCCGGACACCGGGTCGGGGCGCCAGCCGCCGGAGCTGACCTCGCCCGTCGTCACGACGGCGAGCTTCTCGTCGGGCGTGAACGCGAGGCCGGAGACCTTGGGCTCGAAGCCCTCGGGGCGCAGGTCGACGAGCTCGTAGTTCGGGTTCACCGAGTCGAGCCGCAGGCCGTCGCCGGCCGTGTCGGTCGCGCCCTCGCAGTACTTGTAGCCGGGCGCGGTGACGCGCACGACGTCGGCCTCGGTGCTCAGGGCGGACTGCGGGATCACCTCGAACGTCGAGCTGCCCGGCGTCTTCCACGCGAGCGTGAGGCGCTGGTTGAAGCCGCCCTCGTAGTACTCGACACGCAGGTCGTGCACGCCGGCGGTGAGCGTGATCGCGCCCTCGACGGACGTCGAGTCGTTCGGGCCGTCGTTCTCGAGGACGAGCTGGTCGTCGATGTACACCAGAGCGCCGTCGTCGTTCGTGACGCGGAGCTGGTACTGCCCGTCCGCGGGGACGTGCAGGTTGGCGAGGACGTGCGAGATGAAGTTGTCCTCACCCCCGAACTGCTGGGCCGTCGACCAGTCGATCGTCGGCATGAGCTTGTCGACGTTCGGGGTCTGGCCCGACTTGAGCGTGCAGACGCCGCCCGGGTCCTGAGCGAGCTGGAAGGTCCGCAGGGTCACGCCGGGCTCCTGCTCCGGCAGCTCGGCGGCAGCGGGGACGGCCCAGGCTCCGACGGCGACGACGGCGCCGAGCGTCACGGCGGCGACGCCGCGACGTCTTCTCGGCGAGCGCCCCGGGTCGGATGGTGGGCGGGTGGTACGTACGAGCATCCTTGCTCCCTTGGGTCGTTCACCGCGCCGACGAGGTGCCCCTGCCGTCCCCGTCGACTGACAACGCTGGCAAGGCTAGCGGCGGTTGTGCCGTGATGTCTACAACTTCGGTCTTTCGCCCGACAAAAGTGGCATGCGGGACGTAGGGGCCATCGGGACCGCGCGCCCTGGCTATCCTCGCCGCCATGAGCGCGCGCCACGCGGAGGCCGGCACCCCCGGCGTCTCCCGCCCCTTCGCCCAGGTCGACGTCTTCACCCGCACGCCGACCCGGGGCAACCCGGTCGCCGTCGTGCTCGACGGCGACGGGCTGGACGACGCGCAGATGGCCGCGTTCGCGCGCTGGACCAACCTCTCCAAGACGACGTTCGTCCTGCCACCCACCGCGGAGGGAGCCGCGGGCGGCGCCGACTACCGCCTGCGCATCTTCACGCCCACGGGCGAGCTGCCCTTCGCCGGCCACCCCACTCTCGGCTCGTGCCACGCCTGGCTCCAGGCCGGCGGGACGCCGCGCGACGGCGACGTCGTCGTCCAGGAGTGCGGGGTCGGTCTCGTGACGATCCGGCGGGAGGACGACCAGCGGCTCGCGTTCACCGCACCCGACCTCCTCGCCGACGCGCCGCTCGACGACGACGAGCTCGACGCGATCGTGGCCGCTCTCGGCGTCCCGCGCGCGGCCGTGCTCGACCACCGTCTGCTCGACAACGGGCCCGGCTGGCGGGTCGTCCTGCTCGACTCCGCCGAGCGGGTGACGGGCATCTCCCCCGACTTCGCGGAGCTCCGCGCCGCGCACCCCGACCTGTCCGTGGGCGTCGTCGGGCTGTACCCGGACGACGCCGCCGGGCCCGACGGCGCAGCCGTGGAGGTCCGGGGCTTCGCCCTCGGGATGGGCATCCCGGAGGACCCGGTGACGGGGAGCCTCAACGCCGTCGTCGGGCAGTGGCTCACGGCGGACGGGCGTCTGCCGGGCCGCTACGTCGCCGCCCAGGGCGGCGCGCTCGGCCGGGCCGGCCGCGTGCACGTCGCGCGCGACGCCACCGGCTCCGTCCGCGTGGGCGGGGACAGCGTCACGGTCGTCGCCGGCACCGTGCGGCTCTAGCGCCGGCTGGGCCGTCCGCGACCCGCGCCCTGTCAGTCGACGGGGAACGTGACCCAGATGTTCTTGGTCGTCGGGGTCGAGTACCACCCGACGTCGAGGGAGAGCGTGCGCGCGAGGTGGAGCCCGAGGCCGCCCGCGCCGGGGATCCGCTCCCCCGCGTAGACCGGCACCGTGCCGCGGTCGTGGTCCGCGACCTCGAGCAACCAGAGGCCGTCGTCGTCCAGCAGCCGCACGATCGTCGGCGGCCGGCCGTGCTCGAGCGCGTTGGTGGCGAGCTCCGAGGCGACGAGCACGATCTTCTCGGGCGTCGTCCCGAGCCCCTCGTCCGGCGCGGCGTCGCCCCGCCGCAGGATCGCGGCGAGCTCGGACCGCAGCGTGCTGAGCTGGTCGAGGGAGTCCATCGACCACTCCCGGACCAGCACGAACCGTGCGGGCGGCCGCGAGAACGGCAGGCCGGCATCGCTGGCGGGTACCTCGATCGAGACGTCCTCGGACGACGTCACGGGCGATCTCCTTCACGGTCGACGGACGCCGTCGACCAGCTCCGTGGGACGGAACCGGCGGTGCACCGGCACCGTCAGAGCCTGGCACGCGACCGCCGCGCCTGCACCTCCAGGCCCCCGCTCCGCGGTTCCTCCCCGGGGCGCACCGGGAAGGCTCCCGTCGCCGTCCGATTCGACGGCGCAGCCCTCGCCCCGGGACGATGGGGCACGGATCGGGCGACGGGCCCGGAGGACGGAGAACCAGTCGCGTGACCGATCGCGGAGCCCTGGACCCGGTGCCCCCTGCCGGGGCCGTGCTGGTCCTCGACCTGACGCGGGACGCCGTCGTGCACCAGGACGAGCGCGCCCGCCGGCTGGCCCCCGGCGTCGCCGCACCGGCGCCCGCGCTGGAGTGGGCACGCTCCGCGGACCTGCGCCACGCCGACGACGGGCTCCCCGTGGACCTGCGCAAGGTGGCGACCGGTCCCTCCGACGGGCTCGCCGTGACCGCCGCCGCGCCGGACGGCGTCGCCGGCAGGGTCCGCTGCGTCCTCACCAGCACCGGTCCGGCCGGCGGCGACGGCACGTTCGCCGTCGTCGTCCTGGAGCCCGTCGACGCGGGCACGCTCGAGCGCCGGGCGGTCCTCGCGAGCGACCTGTCGTTCACGATCGCCGACGCCCGGCTGCCCGACGTGCCGCTCGTCTGGGTGAACCCCGCGTTCACCGCGACCACGGGCTACTCGGCCGAGGACGTGCTCGGGCGCAACTGCCGGTTCCTCCAGGGGCCGGGGACGGACCGCGCGACCGTCGACCGGGTGCGCGAGGGGATCGCCGCCCGCACCACGGTCGGCGAGACCCTCCTCAACTACCGCAAGGACGGGACGCCGTTCTGGAACCAGCTCGTCCTGTCGCCGATCACCGACGCGCGCGGCGACGTCACGCACGTGGTCGGTGTCCAGGCCGACGTGACGGCACGCATCGAGAGCGAGCAGGCGCGCGACCGCCAGCTCGACGACGTCCGTTCGCGCAACCGCCGCCTGAGCACGTCGATGGACATCACCCAGCACCTCACGCAGATCCTCGACGTCGACGCGCTGCCCCGGGAGGCGGCCGCCGTGTTCGCGTCGGCCTTCGCCGCGTGGGCCGTCGTCATCACCTACCCGGGCGGGCGGCCGCGGGCGGACGTCGCGACGTCCGACCCGGCGCTCGACGACGCCGCGCGCGTCCTGTCCGCGAGCGCCGGCTGGGCCCACCGCTCGACGGCCGCGACCGACGTGCTCGACGGCGGCTCTCGCTTCACGCAGCCGTTCGACATCACGCCCGACCTGGTGCCCGAGGACGCCGCACCCGCGGAGCTCGCAGCCATGCAGGCGCTGGGCCTCGGCTCCGCGATGACGGTCGCCCTGCGCGCCCGGGGGCGGATCTCCGGCGTCGTGGGGGTCGTGAGCCCCGAGCCGGACGCCTTCGGCCCGCAGGACGCCGCGATGCTGGAGGACCTCGGGCAGCGCGTCGGGCTGATCCTCGACAACGCGCGGCTCTACGCGGCGGAGCACGAGGCGGCGCGCGCCCTGCAGGAGCGCATGCTGCCGACGCTGGCCGACGTCGAGGGCCTCGACGTCGCGGTGTCGTACCGCCCGGCGTCCGACGGCGAGCAGGCGAGCGCCGCCGTCGGCGGTGACTGGTTCGACGTGCTGGAACGGCCGGACGGGACGGTCGCGCTCGTGGTGGGCGACGTCGTCGGGCACGACATGCACGCGGCGGCGTCGATGGGCCAGCTCCGGTCCGTGCTGCGCACGGTCGGCTGGGACCTCGAGGACCCGGCGGAGGTGCTCGGTCGCGTCGACCACCTGGTGACGGTGCTCGACCTCGCCGACATCGCGACGTGCACGTTCGCGTCTCTCGGCCCTGCGGCGGCCGACGGCACGCGGAGGCTCGCGTACTGCCGCGCGGGCCACCCGCCGCCGCTCCTCCTCCGCCCCGACGGTGCGGTCGTCGCGCTCGACGGCGCGCTGACGACGCCGGTGGGCGTGCCGCTCGTGGACACGGTGACCTCCGCCCACGTCGACGTCCCGGCGGGCTCCGCCCTCGTCCTGTACACCGACGGTCTCGTGGAGTCGCGCGCGCGGGACCAGCGCAGCGGGATCAGGGACGTCGTCGCGGCGCTCGAGGCCGCCCCCGCGGGCCTCGACGCGGCGGGTGTCCGCGACGTCGTCCTCACCGCGGCGGGCAGCGGCCGCCAGGAGGACGACCTGTGCGTCCTCGTGGTGCGCACCGCGGCCGGGAGCGGCTAGCGGGCCGCCGCGTCGCGGTCGACGAGCGCCGGGTGGCGCGGGTCGTCGACGCGCACGACGACGTCCGCCGTCCCTTCGGGGTCGGTCTCCGCGGCGTAGCGCGCGTACGCGTCGAGCGTCCAGGCGTCGTCGGGCGGCGTCCGGCGAGCGATCGTCGTGGCGCGCACCGCGAGGTGGACGGTCACGTCGAGCGGCAGCCCGTGGCCGAGCGCGAGGGACCCGTCCAGCACGACGACCAGCCCCGGCTCCGCGTCGGCGTAGGGCGCCCGCGTCGCGCGGTCCGTCTCGGGGTCGCGCAGGCTCGGCAGGTACCGTCCGCTGCCGGCCGGACCGACGGCGTCGAGCACCTCGCGCCGCAGGCCCGCCACGTCGATCCGGTCCTCGAGCAGCGCGTCGGGGTCCGTGCGCCCGCGCTCCAGGCGCAGCGACGCGGGCCGCCAGAAGTCGTGCACGTGGATCCGGGCGACCGGCCGCCCTGCCGCCCGCAGCGGGTCGACGAGCGCGTCCGCGAGCGCTGTGGGGTTCGTGGTCGGGTGCCCGTCGACGAGGACGCGCAGCGCGAGCCCCGGGACCGGCTCCGCGAGGACGCGCCCGACGACGCGCTCGACCAGGACCTCCTCGCTCACGGGCTCGACACGCACCCGGCCAGCATGGCACCTCGCGGTGCCGGCCGGACCGCCGGGACGTGCTCGAGCCGCCTTCGGCACCTGCCTCGCGGGCTCTCCGCCTCGTCGTCCGGCGACGCCCCGGCGCCGCGTGCCGGCAGCGCGCGAACCCGGACGCGCACGCGCAGGAGGCGGACGGTCACGACGCCGCGTGCCGCGAAGGTCGTCGCCCGCCGGGTCAGGGCGCGGACGGCGGGGTGGTCAGACACGGTCGTACGTGAGGACGGCGTTGCCACCGTCGAACGTCGTGACGTGCGCCAGGTCGAACGTCGTGGGGCGGAAGCCGACCGACCCGAAGGCCGTACGACCGTCGCCCGCGACCACCGGGTACAGCTTGACCACCAGGCGGTCGATCTCCCCGAGGAGGGCCCCGGCGAGGACACCACCGCCCGCCAGGTAGATGTCGAGCGGCGAGCTCTCGGCCTTGAGCGCCCGCACGAGCCCCACCGGGTCGTCGCGCACGACGGTCACCGCGGGGTCGAGCTCGGGCTGCGTCGTCGACACGACGTACTGGCGCAGGTGCGCGTACGGGCTGGTGATCCCCAGGTCGAGCGCGGGCTCGTACGTGCGCCGGCCCATGATCACCGTGTCGAACGACCGGTTCGGCTCGCCGTCGATACCGAGCTGGCGGCGCCCGTGCGTCGGCAGGACGTCGGGGTGGTTCTCGATCATGCGGGCGCTGTAGGCGTCGGAGGACGGGTAGAAGTCGACCTCGTCGTCGGGACCGGAGATGCGTCCGTCGATCGACAGGGCGACGAAATAGGTGAGTCGTCTCATGGCTCGAGCCTCGAGGCCCGCGCGAACGGGATCAATGACACTTCCCTGGATAATCGATCACGCCGGATGAACGATCCTGGCCCCGGACGACGACGTGCTCGGGACGAGGGACGAGAGGTGACGGTGGACCTACGAGACATCGAGATCTTCCTGACGCTGGCCGACGAGCTGCACTTCGGGCGGACCGCCGAGCGGCTCCACGTCTCCCCCGCTCGCGTGAGCCAGGCGATCAGCCGGCAGGAGCGGCGCATGGGCACCGTGCTGTTCGAGCGCACGAGCCGGCGCGTGGAGCTGACGCCCGTCGGGGCACGCCTGCGCGACGACCTGCGTCAGGGGTACGAGCTCATCCAGTCGGGCATCGCGGCGGCGTCCCGCGCCGGGGAACGCCCGACCGGGACGCTGCGGCTCGCGGCGATGGGCATCATCGGCCACGAGATGCTCCCCGTGGTGAGAGCCTTCACGGAACGCCACCCCACGTGCTCCGTCGAGCAGCGCGAGTTCCACTTCTCCGACCCGTTCGGCGGGCTCCGCGGGACCGACGCCGACGTACAGGTGATGTGGGCACCCGTGCGCGAGCCCGACATCGTCGTCGGGCCACGTGTGCTCACGGAGGGGCGTGTGCTGGCGGTGCCCGCGGCGCACGAGCTCGCGGGTGAGGACGCCGTGTCGATCGAGGTGCTCGGCGACCACACCGTGGTCGACGTGGGCCCCGGCGTCCCCGGCTACTGGGAAGACGCGATGGTGCCCCGCCGGACGCCGTCGGGCCGGCCCGTGCTGCGGGGTCCCGAGGCGCGGACGTTCCACGAGGTCTTGGCCGTGGTCGCCTCCGGCGAGGCGGTCACGCCGCTCAACGCGCACGTGCGGCGCTACTACTCGCACCCGGGCGTGGTCTACGTGCCGATCACCGACGTCCCCGACACCGAGTGGGTCCTCACCTGGCTCCGGGGGCGGGAGAGCCCTGAGGTGCGCGCGTTCGCCCAGACGGCTCGCGAGCTGGGCTCGCGGGCCGTCTGACGACGCCCGCCCAGGGATGTCGACGCGGTCGGGCTCGAGCAGGACGGCTCGATGCCCGGCGCAGCAGCGACGACCATGACCCCGCGCGCACGTAGCGCCACGAAGGATCCACCCGGCCGTGCCGTCCGCCGCTACCTGCCGCAGGCTGGGCCACCGCTGGTCACCATGCCGCGAGACGTCGAGGCGACGGTGGCCGCATGGGCGGATCGCCGGGCGGCCACAGTCCGGGTGGCGAGGGCAGATCCTCGGGCGCCGCACCCACGCGGTGGCGTGCGGGTACGGTGAGCGACGGCCTCCCCTCGTGCCGACCGGCCGAGGGCGAGCGAGGCCACGGCTCGACGAAGGGTGCGACGATGCAGTTCAGCACGGTAGGGCTCGCGCTGATGGTGAAGGACCCGACCGCCGCGGGGCGGTGGTTCGCCGACCACCTCGGCTTCACGGTGGTCGCCGACCTCGGGTGGTACGTCACCACGCGACACGACGCGCACGAGAACCTGAGCGTCGACTTCATGACCCCCGACGCGCACGCCTGGCCCGAGCGCGTGCGCGGGCAGGCCGCGGCGGGCACGCTCCTCGCCTTCCTCGTGGACGACGTCGACGCCGAGGCGCGGCGTCTCGGGGCGGAGGGCGTCGAGGTGCTCCTCGCCCCGGTCTCCGAGCCGTGGGGGCAGCGTCGCGTGCAGGTCGCCGGGCCCGAGGGGGTCGTCGTCGAGGTGCTCCAGGTCGTCGAGCCGGACCCCGCGTGGATGGCGGCGAACGGCTTGGCAGCGCAGGACTGACCGGTCAGGGACGGGCGTGCTCCAGCGGGACGAGGCGCGTGAGCTGGGTGACGTGCCGCGGTTCGAGCTCGGCGATGCTCGTGACCTGGAGCAGCTTCATGGTCCGCTCGACCTGCTCCGTGAGGATCTGGATCGTGCGGTCCACCCCCGCGCGGCCGCCCGCCATGAGGCCGTAGAGGTACGCGCGGCCGATCAGGGTGAACCGGGCGCCGAGCGCGCACGCCGCCACGACGTCCGCGCCGTTCATGATGCCCGTGTCGACCATGACCTCGACGTCCGTGCCGACCTCGCGCACGACGCGCGGCAGGAGGTGGAACGGCACCGGGGCGCGGTCGAGCTGGCGGCCGCCGTGGTTGGACAGGACGATCCCGTCGACGCCGAGGTCGGCGAGGCGCTTGGAGTCCTCGACGTTCTGCACGCCCTTGACGACGAGCTTGCCCGGCCAGATCTCGCGGATGGCGTCCAGGTCCGCGAACCCGATCGACGGGTCCATCGCGGAGTCGAGCAGCTCGCCGACCGTGCCGCCCGTGGAGGTGAGCGAGGCGAACTCGAGCTTCGGCGTCGTGAGGAAGTCGAACCACCACCACGGGCGCGGGATCGCGTCGGCGATCGTGCGGAGCGTGAGCTGCGGCGGGATGGAGAACCCGTTGCGCTTGTCGCGCAGGCGCGCGCCCGCGACCGGGGTGTCGACGGTGAACATGAGTGTGTCGAAGCCGGCAGCCGCCGCCCGCTCGGCGAGCGCGAAGGAGATCTCGCGCCGGCGCATGACGTAGAGCTGGAACCAGTTCCGGCCGTGCGGGTTCGCGGCCTTGACGCCCTCGATCGACGTCGTGCCGAGCGTCGAGAGCGTGAACGGGATGCCCGCCGCCCCCGCGGCACCCGCGCCCGCCGTCTCGCCCTCGGTCTGCATGAGTCGCGTGAACCCGGTCGGCGCGATCCCGAACGGCAGCGCCGACGGCCCGCCCAGCACGGTCGTGGACGTGTCGACCGTCGAGACGTCGCGCAGGATCGACGGGTGGAACTCGACGTCGAGGAACGCCTGCCGGGCGCGGGCGAGCGAGATCTCGTTCTCCGCCGCGCCCTCGGTGTACTCGAAGGCGGCGCGCGGGGTGCGGCGGCGGGCGACGTCGCGCAGGTCCTCGATCGTCAGGGCCGCGTCGAGGCGGCGGCGCAGCGGGTCGAGCTGCGGCTTCTTGAGCCGCACGAGCTCGAGGAGGTCGCGCGGGTCGGGGAGCTGTCGGGCGGTCACCGGTCACCTCGGGGGTCGAGTCGGACGGGGGCGAAGGCGGACGCGACGAGCGCGCGCAGGTCGTCGAGGCCGCCGCGGACGAGGCCCGCCGCACGGGTTTGGACCAGCACGTTACCGATCGCCGTCGCCTCGACGGGACCGGCGAGCACGGGCAGGCCGGAGCGGTCGGCCGTCGCCTGGCACAGGAGCGTGTTCTGCGCTCCCCCGCCGACGACGTGGATCGCCGAGACGCTCCGGCCGGCGAGCCGGGCGGCGGTGTGGACGGCGTCGGCGAACCCCTGGGCGAGGCTCTCGACGATGCTGCGCACGACCTCCCCGCGCGTCGCGGGGACGGGCCGGTCGTGCTCGCGGCACCAGTCGGCGATGCGCGCGGGCATGTCGCCGGGCGGCAGGAACCGGGGGTCGTCGACGTCGAAGACCGCGACGGGGCCGGTCACCGCCGCGGCCTCGCCGAGCAGCTCCTGGAGCGTGCTCGAGCGCTGGGCCGCCGTCGCGGCGCGGTCCCACGTGCGGATCGACTCCGACAGCAGCCACAGGCCCATGACGTTGTGCAGGAACCGGGTGCGCCCGTCGACGCCGCCCTCGTTCGTGAAGCCGGCAGCACGCGCCTCCTCGGTGAGCACCGGGGCGTCGAGCTCGAGCCCGACGAGGCCCCACGTGCCGCACGAGACGTACGCGACGTCCGGCTCCGTGCTCGGCACCGCGACGACCGCGGACGCCGTGTCGTGCGACCCCACGGCGACCACGGGGACGTCGCGCCCCACCACCGCGGCGACCTCGGGCGTCATCCGGCCCAGCGGGGTGCCCGGGTCGACGAGAGGCGCGAGGACGCGCGCCGGGACGCCGACGAGCGCGGCGAGCTCGAGGTCCCACTCCCCCGTGCGCGGGTCAAGCAGGCCCGTGGTCGACGCGTTCGTGCGCTCGGTCGCCTCGGTGCCCGTGAGCCAGTACGCCAGGAGGTCCGGCACGAGGAGCAGGCGGTCCGCGAGGTCGAGGACCGGCCCCTCCGCCGCGAGCTGGAACAGCGTGTTGAATGGCAGGTGCTGGAGGCCGTTGCGCCCGTAGAGCTTCTCGGGGCCGATCACGCCGTGCACCCGCTCCACGCCGGCCGCCGTGCGGTCGTCGCGGTAGTGGAACGGCACGCCGAGCAAGCGGCCGTCGCGCAGAAGGCCGTAGTCCACCGCCCACGAGTCGATCCCGACGCTCTCGAGCGCGCCGGACGTCTCGCGCTCGGCCGCCGCGACGCCGTCGAGCACCTGCCGGTACAGCTCGAGCAGGTTCCAGTGCAGGCCGTCGCGCGTGCGGACGGGCTCGTTGACGAACCGTGCGACGTGCCGCAGCCGCAGGTCGCCGCCGTCGACGTGCCCGACGATGACCCGGCCGCTCGTCGCGCCCAGGTCGACGGCGGCGACGCTGCCGGCCCGCGCGGTCACCGGAGGAACGCCGCGGCCACGCCCGAGTCGACCGGGACGTGCAGGCCGGTGGTCTGGGACAGGTCCGGACCGGTGAGCGCGAGGACGGCGGCGGCGACGTGCTCGGGGAGCACCTCGCGCTTGAGCAGCGTGCGCTGGGCGTAGAACGCGCCGAGGTCCTTCTCCTCCACGCCGTAGACCGCCGCGCGCTGGGCGCCCCAGCCGCCGGCGAAGATGCCGGACCCGCGCACGACGCCGTCGGGGTTGACGCCGTTGACGCGGATCTGGTGCTCGCCGAGCTCGGCCGCGAGGAGCCGCACCTGGTGGGCCTGGTCGGCCTTCGTCGCCGAGTACGCGATGTTGTTCGGGCCCGCGAAGAGCGAGTTCTTCGACGCGATGTAGACGATGTCGCCGCCCATGCCCTGCGCGATCATCGCGCGCGCGGCCTCGCGCGCGACGAGGAACGAGCCCTTGGCCATGACGTCGTGCTGCAGGTCCCAGTCCGCCTCGGTCGTCTCCAGCAGCGGCTTGGAGATCGACAGCCCGGCGTTGTTGACGACGAGGTCGACCCCGCCGAAGGCGAGCGCCGCGGCGTCGACCATCGCGGCGACGTCGGACGCCGACGTGACGTCGCCGCCCACGGCGACCGCGACGTCGGGCCCGCCGAGGGCCTCGGCGACCTCGCGCGCGCCGTCGAGGTTGCGGTCGGCGACGACGACGCACGCGCCCTCCGCCGCGAGCCGCTCGGCGATCGCCTTGCCGATCCCGGACCCGCCGCCGGTGACGAGCGCGACGCGCGTCGCGAGCGTCTTCGGCCTCGGCATCCGCTGGAGCTTGGCCTCCTCGAGCGCCCAGTACTCGATGCGGAACTTCTCCGACTCCTCGATGGGCGCGTACGTGCTGATCGCCTCGGCACCGCGCATGACGTTGATCGCGTTGACGTAGAACTCGCCCGCGACGCGCGCGGTCTGCTTGTTGCGCCCGAACGAGAACACGCCGACGCCCGGGACGAGCACGATCGCCGGGTCGGCACCGCGGATCGCGGGGCTGTCCGGGGTAGCGTGCCGGTCGTAGTACGCGCGGTACGCCTCGCGGTACGCCGCGTGCGCCTCGCGCAGCGCCGCGACCGTGTCCTCGACCGACGCGTCGGCCGGGACGTCGACGACGAGCGGGCTCACCTTGGTGCGCAGGAAGTGGTCGGGGCAGCTCGTGCCGAGCGCGGCGAGCGGTGCGAGCTTCTCGCGGGCCAGGAAGTCGAGCACGACGTCGGAGTCGGTGAAGTGCCCGACCTGCGGCGCGTCGGTCGACGCGAGCCCGCGGACCGTCGGGGCGAGCGCCGCCGCCTTGGCGCGGCGCTCGTCCTCGGGCAGCGCCTCGTAGCCGGCGCGGACGGCGCCGAACGGGTGCTCGGCGCGCTCCGCCGTCCGGCGCGCGATGAACTCCTCCGCCGTGCGGACGATCCGCAGCGAGCGCTCCTCCGCCTCGGCCGACGTGTCGCCCCACGCGGTGATGCCGTGCCCGCCGAGGACGCAGCCGATCGCCTGCGGGTTCTCGGCCTTGATGGCGGCGATGTCGAGCCCGAGCTGGAAGCCGGGACGGCGCCACGGCACCCACACGACCTCGTCGCCGAACACCTCGCGGGTCAGCGCCTCGCCGTCGGCCGCGGTCGCGAGCGCGATGCCCGCGTCCGGGTGCAGGTGGTCGACGTGCGCGGCGTCGACCAGGCCGTGCATGGCCGTGTCGATCGACGGCGCGGCGCCGCCCTTGCCGTGCAGGCAGTAGTCGAACGCGGCGACCATCTCGTCCTCGCGCTCGACCCCCGGGTAGACGCCCGTCAGCGCGCGCAGGCGGTCGAGGCGCAGCACCGCGAGGTTCTTCTCCGTCAGCGTGCCGAGGTCGCCGCCGGAGCCCTTGACCCACAGCAGCTCGACGTCCTCGCCCGTCACCGGGTCCGTCGCCGTGCCCTTCGCCGACGTGTTGCCGCCCGCGTAGTTCGTCACGCGTGGGTCGGAGCCGAGCCGGTTCGAGCGCGCGACGAGGTCCGCGACCGTGGTCGTCGTGGTCGTGCCGGTCATCTCATGCTCCCCATCCGGCCTGCGTGCCACCGACACGCTCGGCCACGATCTTCTCGGTGTAGCCCGACGCCGCGAACGCGGCCATCGGGTCGGGCGCGAGGCCCTGCTCCTCGCGCAGGTCCGCGAGCAGCGGCCGCACGTCCGTGCTGTAGGCGTCCATGAGCACGCCGTTCGCGGCGAGGACGTCGCCGGAGACCTGCGCGGCCTCGAGCGCCTCGGCGTCCACGAGCAGCGCCTTCGCCGTCGCCTCCTGGACGTTCATCACGGACCGGATCTGCCCCGGGATCTTCGCCTCGACGTTGTGGCACTGGTCGAGCATGAAGTTCACGCCGCTGTCCGGGGCCAGCGCCCCGGCCTGGACGATCTCGTGCATGATCCGGAAGAGCTGGAACGGGTCCGCGGCGCCGGCCATGAGGTCGTCGTCGGCGTAGAACCGCGAGTTGAAGTCGAACGCCCCGAGCCGGCCCTGGCGCAGGAGCTGGGCGACGATGAACTCGATGTTCGTCCCCGGCGCGTGGTGACCCGTGTCGAGCACGACCTTCGCCCGGTCGCCGAGCGCGAGGCAGTGCAGCAGCGACGTGCCCCAGTCGGGGATGTCGGTCGCGTAGAACGCCGGCTCGAAGAACTTGTACTCGAGCACGAGGCGGTTCTCCGGGTGCGCGGCCGTGAGGGCCGCGTAGACCTCCGCGAGCGAGTCCGCGAGGCGGTCCTGGCGCGCGCGGATCGAGTCCTGGCCCGGGTAGTTGATGCCGTCGGGCAGCCACAGCTTGAGCTCGCGCGAGCCCGTCGCCTCCATGACCTCGATGCACTGGAGGTGGTGCGCGACCGCCTTCTTGCGCACGACCGGGTCCGGGTGCGTGAGCGAGCCCAGCTTGTAGTCGTCGTCCTGGAACAGGTTCGAGTTGATCATGCCGATCGACACGCCCAGGTCGGCCGCGTGGCGCGACAGGTCCGCGTAGTCGTCCACGAGGTCCCACGGGATGTGCAGCGACACGCGCGGCGCGATCCCCGTGTACCGGTGGACCTGCGCGGCGTCGGCGATCTTCTCGTACGGGTCGCGCGGCACGCCCGGCTGGGCGAACACCTTGAAGCGCGTCCCGGAGTTCCCGAACGCCCAGGACGGCAGCTCGATCGTCTGCTGCCGCAGCGCGGCCCGTGCCGCCTGGACGCGGGCCTCGGTGCCCTCTGTCGTGCTCATGTGCTTCTCCCCTTCGAGGCGGCCGAGGCCGCTTCCCGCGCCGTGCGGCGCGGGGACTGTGGAACGTGGTGCCGCTGTGTCGGCGGCGTCGGTGTCAGGCGGTCAGGTGGTGGGTCCCGCCGGTCACGCGGGTGCGCTTCCCGTCGGGCAGGACGATCTCGGCGGGGACGCCGTCGGGGATCGACACGTCGAGGACGAACGCCCCGGCGTCGTGCGTCCACTCGACCTCGATGCGTCCCGCGCGCGACTCGTAGGCCGCGCGGACGTGGTCGATGCCCGGGCCGGGGACCGGCTGGACGAGGACCTCGGCGTAGCCCGGCGCAGCGGGACGGATGCCGGCGACGACCTGGTAGACCCAGTCGACGACGGCGCCCAGGGCGTAGTGGTTGAAGCTCGTCATCTCGCCCGGGTTGATGGAGCCGTCCGGCAGCATGGAGTCCCACCGCTCCCAGACCGTCGTCGCCCCCATCGTGACCGGGTAGAGCCAGGACGGGCACTCCTTCTCGAGCAGCAGCCGGTACGCCTCCTCGACGTGCCCGGTCTCCGACAGCGCCCAGGTGATGAACGGCGTGCCGGCGAACCCGGTCGTCACCCGGTACCCGCTCTCGCGCACGAGCTCCGCGAGCCGGTCGGCCGCCGCCGCGCGGTCCGCGTCGTCGAGCAGGCCGAAGGCGATGGCGAGCGCGTAGACCGTCGTGCAGTCGGAGGTGACCCTGCCGCCGTCGACGTAGTGCTCGGAGAACGCCGCGCGCGTGCGACGCGCCAGCGCGGCCCACCGCTCCGCGTCGTCCGCCCGGCCGAGCACGCCCGCCGCCTCGGCCGCGAACGTCGCGCTCCGGAACAGGCAGGCCGTCGCGACGACGCCGGGGTCCGCCTTGGCCTTCGCCGGCTCGTGGGGCGACGCGTCGGGGTCGAGCCAGTCGCCGAACTGGAAGCCCTGGTCCCAGAGCCCGGACGGCGACAGCGCCGCCTCCACGGACTCGAGGTGCATGACCATCGCCGGGTAGTGGGCGGCCAGGCGGCTCTCGTCGCCGTACGCCCGCCACAGCGCCTCGGGGACCCAGACGGCGGCGTCGCCCCAGACGGCCGTCGGGGTCGTGTCGAACGGGTTGTCCCAGTGCGACACGTCGCCGTGCTTCATGACCTCGGGGACCACGTACGGCACCGCGCCGCCGGGGGCGTGGCGCGTCTCCTCGGCGAGGTCGAGCAACCACTTGTGCAGGAAGTCCGCCGTGTCGAACTGGAAGGAGGCGGACGCGGCGAACGCCGCGATGTCGCCGGTCCAGCCGAGCCGCTCGTCGCGCTGCGGGCAGTCCGTCGGCACGTCGAGGAAGTTGCCCTTCTGCCCCCACACCGCGTTGTGGACGAGCTGGTTCACGAGCGGGTCGGAGCAGGTGAACTCGCTCGTGCGGCGCATCGCCGAGTGCACGACGACCGCCTCGAGGTCGTCCGTGGTGAGCTCGCCGGGCCAGCCGGTCACCTCGGCGTACCGGAAGCCGTGGAACGTCAGCGTGGGCTCGAAGGAGTCGGTGCCGCCCGAGAGCACGAACGTGTCGGTCGCACGGGCGGACCGCAGGGGCCGCGTCCCGAGCTCGCCGTCCTCGAGGACCTCCGCGTGCCGGACCACGATCTCGGTGCCCTCCGGGCCGCTCACGGTGAAGCGCACCCACCCGACGAGGTTCTGCCCGAAGTCGACGAGCGTGCGGCCGGAGGGCGACGTCCACACGCGCCGGGCGGGGAGGACCTCCTGGCGGACCGTGCGCGGCCCGACCTGCGGCACGAGCACGGAACGGTCGAGGTCGACGACCCGCACGGGGAGCGCGGTCGGTTCCGCGGCACGGAGCCGGGCGTCGATGCGCTGGCCGTCGTAGAGCGAGTTCTCCGTGGTGTCCGAGAGGCGGGCCGTCCACGCGGGCGAGCTGGCGACGGTCTGCACCGTCCCGTCGTCGAACGTCACCTCGAGGACGCCGAGGAACCCGATGTCGGTTCCGTAGCTGGCCTTCGCGCCCTCGAAGCCGAGGTCGCCCCGGTACCAGCCGTTGCCGAGGAGCACCTCGACGACCGTCTCGCGGGGACCTCCGCGCACCAGTGCGGTGACGTCGACGTCCTGGACCTGGAGGCGCCACTCGTACGCGGTCCACCCCGGGCGGAGCACGGCGTCGTCGACCGGCCGGCCGTCCACGCGCGCCTCGTAGACGCCGTGCGCGGTGGACACGAGCCGCGCCGAGCGGACCGCCTCAGGGTCCCGCTCGAGCCGGACCGTGGTGGCCAGCAGGATCGCGCGGCCGCGGTCCGCGTCGGCGGTGATCATCTGTGCCGCGTCCAGCAGGGACACGGGGGCCGTGCTGCTCATCGATCTCCTCACCTCGAGCGCCTGTGCTCGACCCTGTGAACGGGGTCCGGACCTCGTCGTCATCCGTCGACTGCGGCGAACCTAACACGGAATGAATCGGTTCACAACCGTCCTCAGGAAACGAGCGATACCGGTCGTGACAGGGATGTGAACTGTTGGAAATCGCCCGGTCGCGCCGGGACGGGCCCGCGCGCTGCGCGCGGGCTCGGCCCCGTCGCTATGCTGCCGCTGGGTCCACCGACGGACGAGCCTCGCCCGGCGGGTCGACGACCCTGGACCGAGAGGACGACGTGCCCAGGACCACCGCCCCCCGACGCAGCTCCATCGGCGACGTCGCCCGGCTCGCCGGCGTGTCCGTGGGCACGGTCAGCAACGTGCTCAACCGGCCCGAGCGGGTGGCGGAGGCGACGCGCGACCGCGTCCTCGACGCGATCCAGCGCCTCTCGTTCGTGCCGAACGGCTCCGCTCGCCAGCTGCGCGCCGGCACGATCACGACCGTGGGCGCGATCGTCCTGGACATCCGCAACCCCTTCTTCACGGAGGTCGCCCGGGGCATCGAGGACCGCCTGGAGCAGGCCGGTCGCACGCTCATGCTGGCCAGCTCCGACGACGACCCGGAGCGCGAGGCCCGCTACCTGCGCCTCTTCGAGGAGCACGGCGTCTCCGGGCTCCTCGTCGTCCCGACCAGCGACGACCTCGCTCCCCTCCTCCGGCTCGCCGCGCGGGGCGTGAACGTCGTCCTGCTCGACGTCCCGTCCCCGACCACCGCGCTGTCGTCCGTCGCCGTGGACGACCTCGCCGGCGGCAGGGCGGCGGGCGAGCACCTGCTGGACCTGGGCCACGAGGAGATCGTCATGCTCAACGGCCCCCACGCGATCCGCCAGTGCCGCGACCGCCTCGACGGCCTCCGCCGGGCGGTGGAGCGCCGGGGCCTCGACCCTGCTCGTGCCGTGCGCGAGGTCCCGCTCGCGAGCCTCGACGCCAGCGGCGGCGCGGCGGCGTTCGCGCGGCTCCTCGACGAGGGCGAGCCGCCGCGCGCCGTCTTCTGCGTCAACGACCTCGTTGCGATCGGCGTGCAGCGCGAGATCCGCCGCCGCCGGCCGGAGCTGCTCGCGCGCACCGCCCTGGTGGGCTACGACGACATCGAGGTCGCCGCCGAGCTCGCCACCCCGCTGACGTCCGTGCGGCAGCCGACCCACGAGATCGGCTTCCGAGCCGCAGACCTGCTGCTCGCCCGGCGAGCCGAGGGCGACCCCGTCCGCGACCACGTCGTCTTCCAGCCCGAGCTCGTCGTCCGGTCGTCCAGCGTGGCCGCCTGACGTCGCGGAACTAGCCCTTGACGGCGCCGGACGTCATCCCCGCGACGATCTGGCGGTTGAAGAAGATGTACATCACCAGCGGCGGGATCGTGATCAGCAGGACGTCCATGAAGAGCAGGTTCCACTGGTTCAGGCCCTGCGACTGGAAGTTGTACAGCGTGAGCTGCACCGTCGCGTTGTCCGTCCCGGGGAGGAAGTACAGCGCGTAGGTGAAGTCGTTGAAGACCGTCACGGCCTGCACGACGACGACCGTGACGATCACCGGCTGCAGGAGCGGGAAGATCACGCGGAAGAACAGGCGGACCGGGCCGGCGCCGTCGATGAGCGCGGCTTCGTCGAGCTCGCGCGGGATCGACGCCACGAAGGCCCGGAAGAGCAGGATGCAGAACGACAGGCCGAAGGCGACGTGGACCGCGATGAGCCCGGCCATCGTCTTGAAGGCGCCCAGGCCCTGCAGCACCCAGATCGTCGGCACGACGGCCGGCGGGATGATGAGCCCGGCGAGCACCAGGGCGTTCACGACGGGGTTCCACCGGCTGCGGCGCCGCTGGACCACGAACCCCACCATCGCGGCGAGCACGGTCATGATCGCGACGCTCACGACCGTGAGGATCGTCGAGTTCGCGAAGGCGCGGATGAGCACGTAGTCCGAGGTCTGCACCACGTCGACGAGGTTCTCGACGAAGGCCCACTCCGTGGGCAGCGAGAAGGCCAGGAGGGACGCCTCCTGCTGCGTCTTGGACGCCGTGAGGACGACGAAGACGAAGGGGACGACGAAGACGACGACGCTGAGCAGGACGGAGACCGAACCCAGCACGAGCCCCTTGCGATTCACGACTCGATCTCCTTGCGGTTGAGCCACCGGTTGAGCGGGAAGACGATCAGCGCGATCGCGACGAAGAGGACCACGTTGCCCGCCGTCGAGAGGCCGTAGAACCCGGCCTGGTACTGCTTGTAGATCACCGACGCGATGACGTCGCTGCTGAACCCCGGGCCGCCGCGGGTCATGACCCAGATGAGGTCGAACGAGCGCAGGCCGCCGATGAGCGACAGCAGGACGACGGTCACCGTCGCGGGCCGGGCCAGCGGGAGCGTGATGTTCCAGAAGTTCTTCCACGGACCCGCGCCGTCGACGCGCGCCGCCTCGTAGTACTCCTGCGGGATCGTCACGATGCCGGCGATGTAGATGAGCGTCGCGAGGCCGACGCCCTTCCAGACGTCGACGAGCGCGACGGAGAATAGGGCGAGCGACGGGTCCGTCAGCCAGCCGGGACCGGCGACGCCGAACCAGCCGAGGACGGTGTTCACGAGCCCGTCGAACGGGTCGAGCAGCACCTCGAACATGATGCCGACGCCGATGGTGCTCACGAGCACCGGGAAGAACACGACCGACCGCAGGTAGCCGCGCGCCACGATCTGCGAGGTGAGCAGGACCGCCAGCAGGAGCCCGAGCACGACCTTGAGCCCCGACGTGAGGAAGGCGTAGACGAACGTGTTGACGAAGCCGCGGACGAGCGCCGGCTCCTGGAAGAACTGGACGAAGTTGTCGAGGCCGATGAACTCGGCGTCGAACAGGTTCCACCGGGTGAGCGCGAAGTAGAACGACGCCGCCGTGGGGATCGCGAACAGCACGACGTAGAAGACGCCTGCCGGGATGAAGAACCACGTCGGGTACGGGCTGCGCTTGCGTCGCGCGCTCCGGGGCCCCGGGGCCTGGCGGCCCCGGGAGCGGTCGTGGGACGTGCCGTGCGTGTCGGCCGGGGCCGGTTGCACCGTTGCCATGCTCTCTCCTTCACGCGGTGGGGCCCGCCGTCGTCGGCGGGCCCCACGCTCCGAGCCTCGGGCTGCTCTGCCGGGGGACGGCCTACCAGCCCTCGAGCCCGAGCTGCTGCGCCTGCTTCTTCACGTCCTCGTCGTAGAGCGCCGCACCGTCCTGCGCGGAACGGATGCCGGAGCCCACCTCGACGGTGATCTGCTCGAGAGCCGGGCCCTTGATCGGGGAGAGGAACTCGAGCGCGAGGCCCGTGTTGCCCTCGTCCAGGTACGGCTGCATGTCCGAGACGACCGCGGGGACGTCCTCGGGGAGCTCGCACCCGTCGATGACGAACGGACCGCCGAGCGTGATCGTCTCCGCCTGGACCGCGCAGGCCTCCGGCGTCGTGAGCCACGCGACGAACTCCTTGGCGGCCTCGAGCCTCTCCCCCTCGAACGACTTGGGGATGTAGATCCCGTTGGGCATCCACAGCGTGAGGCCGTTGACCGACGGGTCCTCCGACGGGATCGGGAAGGTGCCGAGCGTGTCCGCCGCCTCGGGGAAGTTCTCACCGATCGCGCTGGCGACGTTGCTCGTGAGCATCGGGTAGTGCGCCGCCTCGCCCTCGGCGAGGAGGCGGACCCCGTCGTCGTAGGTGGCGGAGGCGAAGTCCTCGTTCATGACCCCGGCGTCCGCGAGCTCCTGGAGGTGCTCGAAGCCGGCGAGCGCCGGCTGCTCGGCGAACTTCGCCTTGCCCGCCGTGTAGTCCTCCGCCCAGCCCGGCTGGATGGTCTCGACGTTGTAGAAGTCGCCGAGCACGGGAACCTGGGAGGTCCAGGTGTCGCCGTAGGTCTGGACGACGGCGGTGAGGCCCGCGGCCTTGACGGCCTCGTTGTTGGCCATGAACTCGTCCCACGTCGTCGGGATCTCGAGGCCCAGGTCGGCGTAGACGTCCTTGTTGTAGATGATGGCGCCGCCGAAGGACGGGCCGACGGGCGCCCCGTACAGCGCCGTGTCCGTGGAGACCACCGTCTTGAAGTCGTCGCTGACCTTGGACACCCACTCCTCGTCGTCGAGGGGGTGGAAGTTCTGGTCCGGGTTGAGCGCCTGGAACAGGGAGCCGGAGTTGTACCAGAGGAGCTCGTTCATCTCGCCGGTGGCGAGGCGCGTCTTGACGAGGTTGTCGCCCTCCGACCCGCCCGGGTGGGTCTCGACCTCGATCGTCACGTCGGGGTTGGCGTCGGCGTAGGCCGCGGCGATGCCCTCCCACAGGTCGATCGAGTTCGGTGCCGTGTCGATGTAGACGGTCAGGGTCGAGGCGTCCTCGGACCCGCCCCCTCCCGTCGAGCACCCCGCCAGGACGACGGACGCCGAGAGCGCCAGGGCCCCTGCTGCCGTGAGTCGGGTCCGAACGTTCACGCTTTACCTCCTCGTAAAGTCACCGCACCGGCAGCGCCGCCAGGTGAAGGATGCAGTTGAAGCGATTCACTGCTCATCGTCAGGCTAGGTGGACCTCACCTGCGGTGTCAACAGACGTGCCGGATCGATACCGTTCCGCGACCTCGAGACCCTTGACGACGCGGGGTACGGGAGCCGGTTCGCTCGTGCGGCCCGGCGATCGCGAGGGCTGCGAGCGCCGGTTCCGCCAGCACGTGCCGCGCACCACGGTGAAGCGGTTCAAGGCTAGGCTCGGGGACGCGACGTCGCGGCCCGCGCGACGGACGCCCGACGCCCTCGCGACGACAGGACCGAACGACCATGACGTGCGACCCCGGCCCCGCGGCCGACGGAGACCTCGACGAGCGCTCCGGGCCCGCGCCCGGCGACCGCTCCCGGACGGCCCCGCGAGGAGCCCGTGAGATCCTCCGCCGCTTCCGGGACGTCAGCCCGGACCCCTATCCCGACGTCCTCGTCGACGAGGACGCCGTCTCCTGGCTCCACGCGGCCGGGCAGTACGAGCTCGGCACGCTGCACCACCTCGTCGCCGAGGGCAGGGCCGCGAACCGGCACGTCGACTACCCGGCGACGTTCGCCAGCGTCGCGCCGCGGACGACGTTCCGCTCCGGCCCCCTGCCCGGCGGGGCGCTGACGATCTCCACCTCCGGGCCGGCCGTCGTGGAGGTGCTGCCTCCGCCCTCGTCCCGGGACGGCGAGGCCACCGCCTCGTCCGCGGGCGAGCCGTGCGCCGTCCTCCCCGCTCCCACCACCGCGCACGCGCTCCGGGTCGCCGCGGGCGACCGGCTGGTGGTCACGGTGACCGCGCCTCCTGACGGCGCCGCGAGCCTCGGGGTCCACGGCGCGACGTCCGACCAGGGATGGCAGTGCCGCACCACCGACGACGCACCGTGGGAACCCGTCCACGTCCGGCGTGGCGGCTCCGCACCGGCCTTCGCCGCGCCCGAGCCGACGACGGACGTCCCCCTCGCCGAGGTCGCACCCGGCCTGTTCGCCGCGCCGGCGCCCGCCCTCGGCCGCGTCGTGGTGCGCGCCGCGACCGAACCGGTGCTCGTCACGGGCGAGTCGGCCGCGGAGGCGCTGGGCGACCCGGAGCAGGGCGAGTCGCGGTGCGACGTCGTGCTCCGCGCACCCGGCGAGTGGGTGAGCCGGCACCGCCTGGGGCTGCGGTACGCGAGCGTCCGGGACGCCACCGCGACGTCCGTCCACGTGGAGGCATCGACGCGTCCCGTGCCGCGCCGGGGCGCCTTCGTGTGCGACGACGCCCGCCTCACCGACATCTGGGCGTCGGCCGCGCTGACCCTCCGGCTGTGCATGCAGCGGCTCATGGTCGACGGGATCAAGCGCGACCGGATGCCGTGGATCGGCGACATCGGCCTGAGCCTCGCCTCGAACGCGTACGCCTTCGCCGACCCGGAGGTGGTGCGGTCCAGCCTCCGCGCGCTCGGGTCGCCGCGCTCGCACCTCATCAACGGGATCTCCGACTACTCGCTGTGGTGGGTGATCTCGCACGAGCTCTTCCACCGCCACTTCGGCGACACCGCGTTCCTCGCCGAGCAGGCCGACGCGCTGGACGCGTTCGTCCGGCGTCTGGCGACGGACGCCGACGACGACGGCGTCCTGCGCCCGCGGCCGGACACCGAGGCGTTCCCCGAGGCGGGGCCGGGCGCCGTCCTGCTCGACTGGGGGGTCACGTTCGAGCCCGGTCGCGACCCGGTCGCGCTCCAGGTCCTGTGGTGCCGGGCGCTGCAGGCCGCGGCGGACGTCCTGGGAGCGGTCGGCCACGCGGGCGCGGCGACCTGGGCCGACCTCGCCGCCCGGGTCAGGAGCACGCTCCGCGCCCGGGGCCGGGACGGGGAGACGGGGGTGTGGCGCACGTACCTCGACCAGCAGGAGGGCGGGGCGGACCACTACGCGAACCTCCTCGCGGTGCATGCCGGACTCTTCGACGGCCCGGTGCCGGAGCCCGCCCTCACGGCGATCGCCGAGGCGGAGATCCGGACCCCGTTCATGCGCTCGCTCGCGCTGGGTGCCCTCGGGCTCGCGGGGAGACGTCACGACGCCGTCGAGGAGCTCGCGGCGGCGTGGGGCCCCATGCTCGACGCGGGGTCCGTGACGTTCTGGGAGGAGTTCTCGCTCCCGGGCGAGGACCCGACGGCGATGTACGGGCGGCCGTTCGGGAAGAGCCTCTGCCACGGCTGGGCGAGCGGACCGGTCGCCGCCCTCCCCGAGCTGGTCCTCGGCCTGGTCCCGCTCGAGCCGGGATGGCGGGAGTTCTCCGTCCGTCCCGAGCTCGGCGACCTCGGCTGGGCGGCTGCCGTGGTGCCCGTCGCCGGCGGCGAGATCGCCGTCACGGCGTGGGCCGGCGGGCGCGTCGTGGTGGACGTCCCGGCGGGTCATGCGCTCCGCACGCCCACCGGCCGCCACGTCGGACCGTCGAGTGTCGACCTGGACGGGTCCTGAGGCGGCAGGTCTCGCCCCGGCCGGGCGCGGACGCCCGTCGCCGGCTCAGCCTGTCGGGAGGCCGGCGCGCCCCAGCTGTGCCTCGAGGTGGAACACCTCGTCGAGCACGACGAAGCCCTCGTCCGGGCTCCCGTCGGCGACGAAGAAGTCGCCCATCGCCGCCTGCCAGCGCGCGTTGACGTCCGTGCGCGCCATCGCCTCCTGGGCCGCCGCGTAGTCGTCGGTCTCGAGGAACCCGACGAGGAGGCCGTCCGGGCGCAGGAACAGGTGGTAGTCGCGCCACCCGGCGTCGCGCAGGGCCTCGAGCATCTCGGGCCAGACCGCGGCGTGGGCGGTGCGGTACTCGTCGAGACGGTCCCGACGCACCTGGGACGTGAAGCAGACGCGGGCGGGACGGCGGTCGGGCATCGTCGGCCTCCGGGTCGGGTGGGTACCGCTGACGGGCGGTGGATCGGTTCGGCAGCCTAGCCGGTCGTCACGCCGTCCGAGATCCGCGCGGACGACGACTACTCGGCGAACGAGCACACCTGGAGCAGCGTCCCGTCGGGGTCGCGGAAGGTGAACTCCGCGAACGACGCGCTGACGCGCTGCACGGGGTCGACGTCCACGCCACGGTCGGCCAACCAGGCGTGCGCCGCCTCGGCGTCCGCGACGTAGAAGTTGAAGGCCGGGAAGTCGCGCGGCACCGGGGTGCCGTCGTGCGAGCCGGGACCGAGCAGCGTCAGCGCGGTCTGGTCGACGTCGAACGCGACGATGTCCTCCGCACGGAACCGCACGCGCAGGCCCAGCACGTCCCGGTACCAGGTCTCCGCCCGGGCGAGGTCCGACGTCCGGACGAACACCGTGTCCACACGCGCCAGCGGACCCCGCGACGCATGCTCGGCGCCCGTGGTGCGGTCCTCGCGGGAGCCCGGCGAGGCGTCCGCGGCCCCGGCCGGCGGCGGCGTCCCGCGCCGGCCGCACCCGAAGGTGATCGCGTACCCGTCGGGGTCGACGACGGTGACGGTCCGGAACGTCGCGCCGTCGCTGTGGACCACCTCGTCCGGCCCGGCGGTCACCGCCGCACCCGCGGCGCGCAGCTCGTCGACCAGGCGGGGGAAGTCGTCGAACTCGACGAACACGTACGAGTCCCAGGCCTCGCGCGGGCCTGACCAGTCGGTGGGATACGTGTCCCGCTCGGCAGGCCGGGAGTTGGGCCGCACGTCCTCGGGACGCGCGGCCGCCTGCAGCAGCAGGTTCAGCGCTCCCCGGACGGCGTGGCCCCACGCGTCGACCTCGCACCCCAGCACGTCCCGGTACCAGCGCTGGGCGACGTCGAGGTCGCGGACGAGCCGCACCTGGCGATGACCCGTCAGGGGCACACGCTCGTGCTGGGCGGGTGGGGTCGCAGTGGGCTGCACGCGAGCTCCTGTCTCCGCGGACGCTCGCGCGCCCGTGGTCCGATGTGCTGGGACGTCCTCACGACGACCGTGGTGACCACGGAGGACACGTGGACGGTACGGACGGCGGGGAACGGACGGCGGACCGCCGGACGAACGGCCGGTGAACGTGCGGTGGCCGTGCCGGCGGGTCGACCGCACGCACGTCGGACCGTCCGACGCAGGCGCTAGGTTGCCGCACATGAGCCCCTCTCCCCTGACCAACCGGATCGGGCAGGTCTTCGTGCCCGTCCGGGACATGCCGGCGGCCGTGGCTTGGTACAGCGCCCTGCTGGGACTGCCCCCGGGCGCCGCGACGCACGAGGACCGGATCTACGACCTGCCCGCGCAGGGTGAGGTGGGGATCGCGCTCGACGCCCATCAGCCGGCGTTCACCGCCGACGGGCCCCCGCGGTTCTTCTGGTGGGTGGAGGACCTGGCCGCCGTGCGCGAGCACCTCGTCGCGCTCGGGGTGGAGCTCGTGGGGGACGTCACCGACATCGGGTCGGTCGCGATCCTCCAGTTCCGCGACCCGGACGGGAACCTGCTCATGGCCTGCGCTCGCCAGCCCCCTCTCGAGACCGCCGGCCGGTCGTAGGAGCAGCGACGACGCCCGCACGGTGACGGTCGCGCGCTCGGAGCGCCCCACGCACGCAGGAGGGCGGCGAACGCCTCGTGGGTGGGACCGGCGGTCATGACGACGCCCAGGCCTTGCGCTCTGCCGCGGGCAGCTTCTCGACGGCGGCGCGCAGCGTCGCGGGCGGCATCGCGGCGGCGTGCTCGTCCAGGAAGGCGCGGAACCGCTCGGGCTCGACGTCGCCCACGACCCGCAGCATCCACCCGACGCCCTTCTGCACGAACGGCGCGGGATCGTCGCGCAGGCGCTCGGCGAGGGCGAGCGTGTCGTCGACCTGGCCCTGGCGCAGGAACGCGGCCGTCGCGACGACCGCCGCGCGCCGTCGCGGCCAGTCGGGCGCGGCGGCGAGCTCGTAGAGCGGGTCGCGCGGCCGGTCGAGCAGCCACGTGCCGAGCACCTGGTGGGCCGTCAGGTCGACGAGGTCCCACGTGTCCACGCGGTCGTGGCGCCGCAGGAGCAGCGCGACGAGCTCGGCGTGCCGCTCGGGCACGACACGGCGCGCGGTCGCGGCCTTGCCCATGATCGAGCACGCGCCGGCGCGGACCTCGTGCACGCGGTCGTCGAGCAGGGCCTCGATCTCCGCGACCGGCAGGTCGATCGCCGCCTTCGCGAGCGTGAAGACGTCGCCCATGCGGACCCCGACGAACGAGTCGTCGCCGGGGAAGAAGCGCGCGTACTTCCGGCGCTGCTCCGCGGTCGCGAGCGTGAGCAGCGCGGCCCGGAACTCGGCCGCCGTCCGCGGCGAGGCGGACGGCGTCGCGGGCCGGGACGAGCCCGCGCGTGCGGCGGCCCGTCCCGCGGTCCCCGGGGGTGCGTTCCTCCTGGCGGGCATGGTCTCGCTCCTCCGTCCTTCGGTCCCTCGTGGCCCGGCGCGGCCGTCAGCGCGGCGCCATGCGGATGGCGCCGTCGAGGCGGATCACCTCGCCGTTGAGCATGGGGTTCTCGACGACGGCCCGGACGAGCTGTGCGTACTCCTCCGGCCGGCCGAGGCGGCTCGGGTGGGGCACCTGCGCCGCGAGCGACTCCTGCGCCGCCTCGGGCAGCGACGCCATCATGGGGGTGCTGAAGATCCCCGGGGCGATCGTCGCCACCCGGATGCGGTGCTGCGCGAGGTCGCGCGCGAGCGCGAGCGTCATCCCGGCCACGCCCGCCTTCGACGCCGCGTACGCGGCCTGCCCCACCTGCCCGTCGTACGCCGCGACCGAGGCGGTGTGGACGAGCACGCCGCGCTCCTCGCCGTCGG
The DNA here is from genome assembly GCF_001722485.1 of Cellulosimicrobium cellulans. Classification (GTDB taxonomy): domain Bacteria; phylum Actinomycetota; class Actinomycetes; order Actinomycetales; family Cellulomonadaceae; genus Cellulosimicrobium; species Cellulosimicrobium cellulans_A. The sequence goes on from NZ_LWGL01000003.1 coordinate 40,472, forward strand.
GCCCGAGCGGGTCGAGGCGCAGCATGCGCTCGGCCGCGAGGCGCGCGACGTTGAACGTGCCGACGAGGTTGACGTCCAGGACACGGCGGAACGCGTCGAGCGCGTGGACCCCGTGCTTCCCCAGCACGCGCCGGGCCAGCACGATCCCGGCACAGCTCACGACGACGCGCGCCCCGCCGAGGGCGTCGGCGGCGTCGAGCGCCCGCGCGACGTCGTCCTCGCTGGTGACGTCCGTGGGGACGAACCGCGCCGCGTCGCCGAGCGCGTCGGCGACCGCCGCGCCGTCGGACGACGCGAGGTCCGCGACGACGACGCGCGCCCCCGCCGCGACGAGACCTTCCGCCGTCGCCCGCCCGAGCCCCGAGGCCCCGCCCGTCACGAGCGCCACCGTGCCGTCGATCCGCATGCCGTGCTCCTCCGCTCCGTCGCCGTCGACCGGACCGCTCCCTGCGCCACCGCGTCATCGCCGGGCAGGCAGCCGGGCACGTGGCCCGACGTCAGCCTAACCAGGCAGGATGGGGGCGACCCACGACAGGAGGCGACGGTGAGCCTGTACGACATCCCCTTCCGGGCGACGGACGGATCGACGCGCACGCTGGGCGAGCACCGGGACGACGTGGTCATGGTCGTCAACGTCGCGTCGCGCTGCGGGCTCGCGCCGCAGTACGCGACGCTCGAGAGGCTGCAGCGGACGTACGGGGACCGCGGGTTCCAGGTCGTCGGCTTCCCCAGCAACCAGTTCCTGCAGGAGCTCGGCAGCAACGACGCGATCCAGGAGTTCTGCTCGACGACGTACGGCGTCACGTTCCCCGTGGTGGACCGCGTGCGCGTCAACGGGCGGCACGAGCACCCGCTGTACACCGAGCTCAAGAAGACGCCCGACGCCGACGGCAGGGCCGGGCGCGTGACGTGGAACTTCGAGAAGTTCCTCGTGGTGCCCGGCGGCGAGGTGCACCGGTTCCGGCCGCGCACCGAGCCGGACGACCCGGCGATCGTCGGGCTGGTCGAGAAGCACCTGCCGCGCTGAGCGGCCGCCGCTCAGGCCGTCGTCGCGGACGCGGTCGGCGCGGTCGCGGCCGGCCGCGGCACGTCCTCCGGGCCGGTGCGCAGCGCCACGATGGCGACGTCGTCCTCCCCGCGGCCCGGCAGCATGCGCGCGATGGCCGTCTTGACGACCTCCTGCACCGTGAGGGCGTGCGTGCCCTCGAGCGCGCGGGCCAGCTCGTCGAGGTCCTCCCGGACGCTGCGGTCCCGGCGCTCGACGAGCCCGTCCGTGTAGAGCACGAGCGTCTCGTCGGGGTGCAGCTCGACCGTGCGCTCGTGCCGCACGGTGGTGGGGACCAGGCCGAGCGGCAGGTCGCTGTCCAGAGAGAGGATGTCGACGCGGCCGTCGGCGCGGACCAGCAGCGGGGGCAGGTGTCCCGCGCTCGACCACCGCACGGTGCGCAGGTCGTGCCGGAGCTCGTGCTCGCTCTGCTCGATGCGCGCGACGATCGCGGTCGCGATCGCCGCCGGCCCCAGCGCCAGGCCTTCGATGGCGGCGTCCACGCGCTCGAGGACCCGTGCGGGGGACTCGCCGCTGTCGTAGCCGATCGCACGGACGAGCCCGCGGAGCTGGCCCATCGTCACGGCAGCCGTCAGGTCGTGGCCGACCACGTCCCCGATCACGAGGGTCGTGGCACCGTCGCGGTTCACGAACGCGTCGTACCAGTCGCCGCCGATGTCGCGCTCGAGCGCGGCGGGCTGGTAGTGCACGGCCACCTCGAGATGGTCGGGGTGCGGCGGGTCCGTCAGCACCGCCTGCTGCAGCGCGAGCGAGACCTCGCGGACGCGCGCCATCTCCCGCTCGGAGCGCCTCGCGCGCTGGCGCAGCGCGTCGAGGGTGCTGCGCAGCCGCACGGCGTCCCGCAGCGCGGCCCCGATGGTCGAGGCGAGCACCGACAGGTAGCGCGCGTAGTCACCGTCCCAGGGGCGGCCGGGCGCGGCACGGAGCACGACGACGCCCGCGATCCCGCCGCGGCTCGGGTCGCGCAGCGGCTTGACGACGATGCCGTCGGCGACCTCGCGCTGCCGGGTGTCGAAGGCGCGCCGGACGCGGCGCTCCTCGTCGTCGTCCGCCGTGGCACCCGACTGCAGGACGAGCTGGGGCCCGTCGTCGGCGACGTCGTAGAACGCGGCGCGCGCGATGTCCGTGCACTCGCCGAGCACCGAGACCACGGGGCGGGCGAACGAGCGCAGGTCACCGAACCGGGTGGGCAGGGCGGCGTGCAGCTCGCCGAGCGTCACGAGGCGCCGCTGGTTCACGACCTCCTGGGTCGTCTCGGTCGCGATGTCGAGGACCCCGGCGATCCGCCCGTCGTCGTCGCGCAGCGCGCTGTAGGAGAAGGTGAAGAACGTCTCCTCGTCGAAGCCGGAGCGGTTCATGACGAGGCGCAGGTCCTCGTGCCACGTCGCCTGCCCCGTGCGGAGCACGTCCTCGAACAGCGGGCCGACGTCGTCCCAGATCTCGCGCCAGACGACCGGGGCCGGCGCACCCATGGCGCCCGCGTGCTTGTCCGTGCCGAGGACCTGCCGGAAACCGTCGTTGTACAGGATCGTCAGCTCCGGGCCCCAGACCATCATGATCGGGAACCGCGACGAGAAGCACAGCTGCACGGCGTGACGCAGGGCGTTCGACCACGTGCCCGGGTGCCCGAGCGGGGTGTCCTCCCACGCGACCGCGCGCGCCTCTCGGCCGACGGCGCACTGCGCCGTCGCCTCGACGAACCACTCCGCATCCATCCGAGAATCGTACGGGCCGGGTGCGCTGCCACTCACGCCTCGAGACGGCCGGCGCTCCGCGTCGCGGTCCGCGGCGGCCGTCCGCTCAGGCAGGAGCGTGCCCCTCGTGCGGCGCACGGGCGCCCTGCTCCCCCGGCTCCGCGGGCAGGCGCCGCGGCGACAGCTCCGGCGACGGCACGACGACCGCGTCCTCGACCTTCCAGTCCAGCGCCAGCACCGCCTCTCGCGCGTCGACCAGCTCCGCGAGGGTCGGCTGGTGCCCGTCGTGCGGCACGACGAACGCCTCGACGTGGAAGACGTGCCCCATGTCCCGCACCCGTGACCCTGCCTGCGCGACCCAGGGCAGCGATGCCAGCCGCCGGTCGATCTGCCCGACGAGCGGGTGGGTGTCGTCCCCGTCGTAGGTCTCGGCGCGCGCGTCCATGAGCGCCCGGACGGCGACCCGGAGGTTGCGCACGCCGTCGTGGAGGATGCTGCCCGAGATGAACAGCGCGGCGGCGGCGTCCGCCCACCAGAGCCCCACCCCGATCCCGAGGATGCCGACGATCCCGCCGACCGCCGTCATCCAGTCGGCCTTGTTCATGTCTGCGTCCGCGTACAGGACGCGGTCGTGCAGCGCCTCGGCCAGCGGCATCTTCGCGCGTCCGAGCAGCACCGGCGGCACGGCCGTGTAGGCCAGGACGGCGATCATGAGCCATCCGGACCAGACGACGTGGCCGCCGACCTCGATCAGCCCGACGGGCGGGTGCTCGCCCGCGATCAGGCCTGACGCCGAGTCCCAGACGAGCAGGGCGCCCATGGTGAACAGCGCCGTGGCGGCCACGAGATGGCCCACGCCGACCGAGCGGTGGTAGCCGTAGGGGTGCCGGGCGCTGGGCCGCCGGCCCGCGACGCGGACGGCGACGAGGAAGGCGATCGGCGGGATGAAGGACAGCATGTCCTCGGCCCACGCCGCCTTCATGGCCTGCGAGCTGCCCATGACGAGGTAGGTCCCGGTGACCGCGGTGACGAGGAAGGCGATGGTGAGCCACGCCAGGCGCTTGGCGCGGCGCAGCGCCGCGTCCTGGGGCTCCGGCAGCTCGGTGTGCCCGAACCGCGCGCTCATCGCGGCAGGTCCTGGTCGAGGAGGAAGCGCTCGAGCTCCACGAGGAAGGCGTTCTCCCCCATCGGCGCGGCCATCACGTGCAGCTCCTCCCTGCCACGGTCGTCGGTCGTGATCGTGTACCGGTACGTGAGCGCCGCCTTGTCGGCCCACGGCGACCGGGCCGTGAGACCGCCGACGACGAGATCGAGCTCGCCGTCCTCGAGCCGCCCGACGAGGTCCTCCTCGCCGCCCGGCTCCCACCGGACCTCCGCGCCGACCGTCGCGGCGAAGTCCTCCACGAGGTCGACCTCGAGACCGGTCGGGTCGCCGTCCGGGCCGTCGGGCAGCTCGGTCCACGGCGGGTTCGGCGAGACCCCGACGCGCAGCGTGCCGCCCGTGACGCGGTCGAGCGTCCCGTCCGGGTCGGTGGGGATCGTGGTCGCGCACCCGCTCGCCACGGCGACCGCGACCCCGGCGGCCACGGCCGCCCGCGCGACGGCGGGGAATGTGCCGCGCCCCGGGGAAAAGCGCGAGGAAGAGAACCGCCCGGTCACGACGAACCTCCAATTCTGCGTCCCCCGCGCGCGGCGGGGAAATGCTCTCCACGGCGCCGTGGCACGCATTTTCGGCCGACGGTCCGCTGCTCGCCACCCGCGGAGGGACCGGCGTTGACCCGCCACCATAGCCCCGGTCGGGCCCGCACCGCCTGTCGTGGCGACCGCGCCGGAATACGCGTGCCGGAAATGCACCCGGCGGTACCGCGACCGGTTCGGAGCGCATTCCTCGGCGGCTTTTCCTACCGTGGTGGGGTGAGCGTCGTGCACACGGTCGGGCACTCCACGCGGAGCATCGACGAGTTCGTCACCCTGCTGCGGGACCACGGGGTGCGACGGCTCGTCGACGTGCGGACCGTGCCGAAGTCGCTCCGGAACCCGCAGTTCCACCGCGACGCGCTCGCGCCGAGCCTGCGCGCGCACCGGATCACCTACCGGTGGGCGAAGCCGCTCGGCGGGCTGCGCCGCACGCGCCCCGACAGCGAGAACGGCGCGTGGCGCAACGCGTCGTTCCGCGGGTACGCGGACCACATGCAGACGCGCGAGTTCCAGGACGCCGTCGACGACCTCGTGGCCCGCTCCCACCACGACGACCTGGTCATCATGTGCGCCGAGGCGGTGCCGTGGCGCTGCCACCGCTCGCTGATCGGGGACGCGCTCGTCGTCCGCGGCGTCGAGGTGCGCGACATCGTCTCGCCCGGCCCGGCGCGCCCCCACACGCTCACCTCGTTCGCGCGCGTGGACGGGACGCGGGTCTGGTACCCGCCGGAGGCCGACGACGGTCCTTGAGCCAGGACGGTGCGCCAGGACGGAGCGCCAGGTCAGTGCGCCGGCATCGCCAGGCAGCCGCCGTCCGCGATCGGGCCGCCGGCCTCGAGCGTGACGCCGTCCGGCGCGACTCCGCCGAAGACGCACCCGCCCGGCACGCTCACGCCCACGCCGAAGCTCGTCGCGACCAGGCCGAGCGGCGAGGTCTCCGGTGTCACGGCCGCATCGGTGAAGCCCGCCGCGCGGAGCGCCGCCACGACCTCGTCGCGGTCCAGCGGTTCGCCGGTGACGAGCGGCACCAGCGCCGACTCGACGGCCGGGACCGACTGCGCCGCGAGCGCGTCGCCCTCGGGCGTGCCGGCGCGCTGCCGGTACGCCTCGTTCGCCCGCATCGCGGCCTCGCCGTCGTACGGCGCGCACGTCGTGCCCGACGCCGGGTCCCCGCCTCCTGCGTCGTCCGTCCCGGTCTCGGGGCACGCGCCGGTGACCGTCGCCGACGGCGAGACGGCCGGACCGGGCGCGGTCGCGTCGTCGTACGCGTCGCTCCAGGCACCGACGCCCACGACGAGGAGGACGAACCAGCCGAGGAGGGCGGCGACGCCCAGGCCGAGGGTCCACGCGACGACGCGCGCGACCCGTCCCGGCACCGACGAGGTCTCTCCGTCCACGCAGGCACCCTGGCACACGGCACGGGACGCGCGGAACGCGTCGTGGCCCGATCTGCACGACATCGGCACACGGGCCCGCCGTGCCGGCGGCGGCCGGATGCCGCAGGCTGCGGGGAGGCACCGAGAACGAGGAGGACCCATGCGGGGAGTGATCCTGCACGGCCCGGGCGACGTCCGCGTCGAGGACCGGGAGCGACCGGAGGTCGTGGAAGCGACCGACGCGGTCATCCGGGTCACGGCCGCGTGCATCTGCGGGTCGGACCTGTGGCCGTACCGCGGCGCCGAGCGGGTCGACCGCCCGCAGCCGATGGGCCACGAGTACGTCGGCGTCGTCGAGGAGGTGGGCGACGCCGTGACGAGGATCCGGGTCGGCGACCACGTGGTCGGGTCGTTCATCGCGTCCGACGACACGTGCGAGATCTGCCGGGCCGGCTACCAGTCCCGCTGCGTGCACTCCGTCCCCATGGGCAGGCTCGGCAGCCAGGCCCAGTACCTGCGCGTGCCCCTCGCGGACGGCACCCTCGTCGCGACGCCGGGCGAGCCGGACCCGGAGATCGTCCCGTCCCTGCTCGCCGCGTCCGACGTGCTCGGCACCGGCTGGTTCGCCGCGGTGGCCGCGGAGGTCGGTCCGGGCAAGACGGTCGCCGTCGTCGGCGACGGCGCCGTCGGCCTGCTCGGCGTCCTGGCGGCCCGGGAGCTGGGCGCCGAGCGGATCGTCGCGATGTCCCGGCACGCCGACCGCCAGCGGCTCGCGCGCGAGTACGGCGCGACGGACGTCGTCACCGAGCGCGGCGACGAGGGCGTGGCCCGGATCAAGGAGCTCACGGGCGGGCTCGGGGCGCACTCGGTGATCGAGGCCGTCGGCACGCAGGAGTCGATGACGCAGGCGATCCGCGCGACGCGCCACGGCGGGCACGTCGGGTTCGTCGGCGTCGCGCACGACGTCGAGCGCTCCGGCGACGAGCTCTTCGTCGCCACCGTGCACCTGCACGGCGGCCCCGCCCCCGTGCGCCGCTTCCTGCCGGACCTCGTCCGCCGGATCTGGGACCGGGAGCTCGACGCGAGCGGCGTCTTCGACCTCACGCTCCCGCTCGAGGAGGCCGCCGAGGGCTACCGGGCCATGGACGAGCGCCGCGCGATCAAGGTGCTGCTCACGCCGTGACCGCCGCCCTCGCGGCGCCCGGTTCGTCCGGCTCGAGAAGCGGCTCGGAGTGTGAGAAGTGGTCGGCGGTGCTTCACTGGCGGCGACGTCGGGCGACCGCCCTGGCGCCACGAGCAGCGCGGACGCGACCGCACCCGGGGGCGTCCCGTGGATCTCCCGAGGAGGCTCACCATGGCACGACGACGCGGCAGCGCCGCCGCACGGACCGGCGCCGTGGTCGGCGCGCTCGCCCTCGCGGCGGGCTGCGCCCAGGGGACGGGCGAGACCGACGCGGAGATCGACTTCTCGGCGGAGGGGTCGGGCTCGGGGGAGCTGTCCGTCATGGGGTTCGGCACGGGCGACGAGATCGGCGAGGTCCGGTACGAGCGGGCGGTGCAGGGCCTCGACGGCGTGGACGTGCGGCTCTCGGAGGGCGAGCTCGACATCCAGGCCTTCCTGTCCGCCGTCGCGTCCGGCAACCCGCCGGACGTCGTCTACGCGAACCGCGACCAGATCGGCACGTTCGCCTCGCGCGACGCGATCCTCCCGCTCGACGAGTGCATCGACGCGGAGGGCGTCGACATGGACGCCTTCGTCGACTCGGCGGTCGAGCAGGTGACGTTCGCGGGCAGCGTCTACGGGATCCCCGAGTTCAACCAGGTCCAGGTCACCATGGCGAACGCCGACCTCCTCGACGCGGCGGGGCTCACGGTGGAGGACGTGAACGGCTCCGACCGCGAGGCGGTCACCGCGGCGAACGAGGCCCTGATGCGGGCCGACGGCGGCACGCTCAGCGTCATCGGCTACGACTCGAAGCTCCCCGAGTTCCTGCCGCTGTGGGCCAAGGCGGCGGGCGCCGACATGCTGTCCGAGGACGGGCGCACCGCGCAGCTCGACAGCCCGGAGGTGGTCGAGTCCCTGGGGTGGGCCGTCGGCGTCTACGACGCGCAGGGCGGTTTCCCCGCGGTGAAGACGTACCGCGACTCGGCGGACTTCTTCGGCTCCGGCAACCAGTTCGCCACGGGCGTGCTCGGCGCGATGCCGATGGAGCAGTGGTACATCAACGTCCTCGCCGAGTCCTCGCCCGACGCCCCCATGGCGTTCGACGCGGTGCGCACGCCCGACGGCGAGCCGATCGCCTTCGCGTCCGGGTCCGCGTGGGCGGTGCCGCGCGGGAGCGAGAACCCGGCGGCCGCGTGCCGGTTCGCGCGGCTCATGACCGAGACGGACGCGTGGACGGAGGCCGCGCAGGCCCGCGCGGACGCGCGTGCGGAGGAGGGCCTCGTCTTCACCGGTGTGCTGACGGGCAACGAGGAGGCCGACGAGCTGATCCGCACCGAGCTCGTGCCCGACGACGCGCCCCAGCCGTGGCAGGACGCCATCGACGCGATGTACGCGGCGAACGACGCGACGTTCGCCCTGCCCGCCAACCCCGCGGACAACGAGTTCGAGACCGCGTGGCAGGACGCCGTGAACCGCGTGCTCAACGGCCAGCAGGCGCCGGCCGACGCGATGGCGCAGGCGCAGGAGGAGGCGCAGGCCGCCCTCGACGACGCGTGGGCGCAGTGGGACGAGGAGGAGTGACGTGGCCGCGGTCGAGGCCACCGCGCCCGGGCCTGCCGCGGCGCCGCCGGCCAGGAGCCGTGCGCCGCGCCGACGCCGGTTGACCCCGAGCGGGCGGCGCGAGCGCAACGCGGCGCTGCGGTTCATCAGCCCGTGGATCGTCGGGTTCCTCGTCTTCACCGCGTGGCCGATCCTGTACAGCGCGTACCTGTCCCTCACGGACTACGACGTCATCAACGACCCGACGTTCGTCGGTCTCGAGAACTACCGCGAGATGGCGCAGGACCCGAAGGTGGCACTGTCGCTGTGGAACACGCTCGTGTACACGGTGCTGCAGGTGCCGCTCTACACGGTCCTCGCGCTCGGGCTCTCGATCCTGCTCAACCAGGCGGGGCGCTCGGCCGGCTTCTTCCGCACGGCGTTCTTCATCCCCAAGATGACGCCGCCCGTCGCCGTCGGCGTGCTGCTCCTGCTGCTGTTCAACGGGCAGTACGGCGTGGTGAACGAGGTGCTGTCGTGGTTCGGGATCCAGGGGCCGTCGTGGACCACCGACCAGGACTGGATCAAGCCCGGCCTCGTGCTCATCAGCCTGTGGACCGTGGGCTCGGCCGTCATCATCCTGCTCGCCGCGCTCCGCAACGTCCCGCAGGACCTGTACGACGCGGCGCGCGTCGACGGCGCGGGCTTCTGGCGGCGCACCGGCACCGTCACCGTCCCGATGATCAGCGGCGCGATCTTCTTCGTCGTCGTGGTGAACACGATCGCCGGCTTCCAGATGTTCACGGAGGCGTACGCGGCGTACTTCGGTGCCGGGAACTCGACGTACCGCAACGACGCCGCGCTCTTCTACGTCATCTACCTCTTCCAGGAGGGCTTCCAGGAGCTGCACATGGGGTACGCGTCGGCGCTGGCGTGGCTGCTGTTCGTCGTCATCATGCTCGTGACGCTCGTCCAGCTCCTCGTGTCGCGACGCCTCGTGTACTACGAGGGAGAACAGCGATGAGCGGCGCAGCGGTGCGGGGCGCGGCGGTGGACGGAGCAGACCGGTGACCGCCGCACCCCCGCGGCCGGCGGTCTCCGGCCCGGGCGCGGCGCCGGACCCGACCACCGGCGCGCCCGTCGTCGTCGGCCCTCCCCCGCCGCCCCGCGGCACCCGGGCGGGCCGCAGCCCGCGACGGCGCGTCGTGCGCGTCCTCGTGCTCGTCGCGCTCCTCGTCGCGACGGCGGTGTTCGTCTACCCGCTGCTGTGGCTGCTCGCCGCGTCGTTCAAGCCGCGTGCCGACGTCTTCGACAACCGGTTGGTCCCGTCCACGTTCACGCTCGACAACTACGTGACGGTCTGGCAGGAGGCGCCGCTCGCGCTGTGGCTCGGCAACACGGTCGTCGTGACCGTGCTCGCCGCCGGCACCGTGACCGTCTCGAGCGCGCTCGTCGCGTGGGGATTCGCGTACTTCCGCTTCCCGGGGCGCGGGCCGCTGTTCGGCCTCGTGCTCGCGACGATGATGCTGCCCGGCGCGGTGACGCTCATCCCGACGTTCCTCATCTGGAACCAGCTCGGGTTCGTGGGGACCAACGTGCCGCTGTGGGCGGGCAACCTCTTCGGCAGCGCGTTCTACATCTTCCTGCTGCGCCAGTTCTTCCTCGGGCTGCCGCGCGAGCCGTTCGAGGCGGCGCGGCTCGACGGGGCGAACAACTGGCAGCAGTTCTGGCGGATCGCCGTCCCGCTGTGCCGGCCCGCGCTCGTGCTGACCTTCCTGTTCGAGGCGCAGGCGTCGTGGACCGACCTCATGCGCCCGCTCATCTACCTGCAGGACTCGTCGACCTTCACCATCCCCCGCGGCCTCAAGGCGCTCGTCGACCAGTTCGGCCCGGGCGGCGAGTCGCAGTGGGAGGTCGTCGTCACCGCCTCGGTGATCACGACGGTCCCCATGATCCTGCTCTTCTTCCTGGGCCAGCGGCACTTCGTCGAGGGCGTCGCGACGACCGGGAGCAAGGGCTGACCGAGAGAACGACCGAACCCCAGCGGAAGGAGCGACCATGCGAGCGCTGACCTGGCAGGGCCGCGAGCACGTGAGCGTCGAGGACGTCCCGGACCCGCGCGTCGAGGAACCCACGGACGCCGTCATCCGGGTGACGTCGACCGCGATCTGCGGGTCCGACCTGCACCTGTACGGGGTGCTGGGCATGTTCCTCGACCGCGGCGACGTGCTCGGGCACGAGGCGATGGGCGTCGTCGAGGAGGTCGGCCCGGAGGCGGGCGACCTGAAGATCGGCGACCGCGTCGTCGTGCCCTTCAACATCGCGTGCGGGCGCTGCTGGATGTGCGAGCGCGGGTTGCAGACCCAGTGCGAGACGACGCAGGTGCGGTCCCAGGACAAGGGTGCCGCGCTCTTCGGGTACACCAGGCTGTACGGGCAGGTGCCCGGCGGGCAGGCGCAGTACCTGCGCGTGCCGCAGGCGCACTACGGGCCGGTCGTCGTGCCGCACGACGGCGCGCCCGACGAGAAGTACCTCTACCTGTCGGACGTCGTCCCGACGGCGTGGCAGGCCGTCGAGTACGCGGACGTGCCGGAGGGCGGGAGCGTCGTCGTGCTGGGCCTGGGGCCGATCGGCCAGATGTCGGCGCGCATCGCGCGACACCGTGGCGCGGGGCTCGTCGTCGGGATCGACATGGTGCCCGAGCGGCGTGCCATGGCCGAGCGGCACGGCGTCCGGACGATCGACCCGTCCGCCGTCGACGACCTGCGCTCCGTCGTCCTCGACCTCACGGGCGGGCGCGGCCCCGACTCGGTGGTCGACGCCGTCGGCATGGAGGCGCACGGCTCGCCCGTCGCCGAGACGACGCAGAAGGTCGTCGGCCTCCTGCCGGACGCGGTCGCCGCGCCGCTCACCGAGCGGGCCGGCACCGACCGCCTCGCCGCCCTGTACACGGCGTTCTCGCTCGTGCGCCGCGGCGGCACCGTCTCGCTCTCGGGCGTGTACGGCGGTGCGAAGGACCCGCTGCCGATGATGCAGCTCTTCGACAAGCAGCTCACGATCCGCATGGGGCAGGCGAACGTGCGGCGGTGGACGGACGACGTCCTGCCGCTCGTGCAGGACCCGGCGGACCCCCTCGGGGTGCTCGACCTGCGCACGCACCGCGTGCCGCTCGAGAAGGCCCCGGAGGCGTACCGCACGTTCCAGCGCAAGGAGGACGGCTGCATCAAGGTCGTGCTCGACCCCTGGGACGACACCGCCGCGTGAGCCGGCCCCGGTGAGGTCGGCGCGCCGTCACGGGCGAGGCCGGCGCGAGGTCACGCCCCCGGGCGTGGCCCGCGCCCGCCCGGGGCGCCGCCGTCCTCGTCCTCCACGTGCGTGCTCGTGGAGTCCTGACGGCGCGGGCGCCCCATGATGTGGTCGCGCGCGAGGCCCGACTCGCCCCGCCGCTCCGCCTCGCCGTACACCTGCTCGAGCGGTCCCTGCCGCTCCTCCACGTGCTCCATCGCGACGACCTCGGGGTGGTGCAGGTCGAAGGCCGGGGACTCGGACCGGATGCGCGGGAGGGCCTCGAAGTTGTGGCGCGGGGGCGGGCACGACGTCGCCCACTCGAGCGAGCGCCCGTAGCCCCACGGGTCGTCGACCTCCACCTTCGGCGCGTTGCGCCACGTCGTGTACACGTTCCACAGGAACGGCAGGGTCGAGGCGCCGAGGACGAACGCCCCGACGGTGGAGACCTGGTGCTCCCAGGTGAACCCGTCGTTCGCGGCGTAGTCGGCGTAGCGGCGCGGCATGCCCTCGACGCCGAGCCAGTGGTGGATGAGGAACGTCGTGTGGAACCCGATGAACAGCAGCCAGAAGTGGATCTTGCCGAGCCGCTCGTCGAGGCGCCGGCCGGTCAGCTTGGGCCACCAGAAGTAGAAGCCGGCGAACATCGCGAACACGACCGTGCCGAACACCACGTAGTGGAAGTGCGCCACCACGAAGTACGAGTCGTGCACCTGGAAGTCGAGCGGGGGGCTCGCGAGGACGATGCCGGTGAGCCCGCCGAAGAGGAACGTCACGAGGAACCCGACGGCCCACAGCATCGGCGTCTCGAACGTGAGCTTCCCGCGCCACATCGTGCCGATCCAGTTGAAGAACTTCACGCCCGTCGGGACCGCGATGAGCATCGTCATGAGGGCGAAGAACGGCAGCAGGACCGCCCCGGTCGTGAACATGTGGTGGGCCCAGACCGTCATGGACAGGCCGGCGATCGCGATCGTCGCGTAGACCATCCCGCGGTACCCGAACAGCGGCTTGCGGGAGAACACGGGGATGATCTCCGTGATGATGCCGAAGAACGGCAGCGCGATGACGTACACCTCGGGGTGGCCGAAGAACCAGAACAGGTGCTGCCACAGCAGCGCGCCGCCGTTCTCCGGGTCGTAGATCTGCGCCCCGAGCCTCCGGTCGGCGCCGAGCGCGAAGAGCGCCGCGGCGAGCACGGGGAACGCCATGAGCACGAGCAGGCTCGTGATGAGCGTGTTCCACGTGAAGATCGGCATCCGGAACATCGTCATCCCCGGGGCGCGCATCGCGATGATCGTCGTGATGAAGTTGACCGCGCCGAGGATCGTCCCGAACCCGGCCATGGCGAGGCCGAACACCCACAGGTCTCCCCCGATCCCCGGGCTGAACGGCTCCCTGGACAGGGGCGTGTACGCGGTCCAGCCGAAGGACGCGGCGCCCTGAGGCGTGAGGAACCCGCCGGTGGCGATGAGCCCGCCGAAGAGGAACAGCCAGAACGACAGCATGTTCAGCCGGGGGAACGCGACGTCGGGCGCGCCGATCTGCAGGGGCATGAGCATGTTCGCGAACCCGGCGAACAGCGGGGTGGCGAACAGCAGCATCATTACGGTGCCGTGCATGGTGAAGAGCTGGTTGTACTGCTCCTTGCTCTGCACGATCTGCATCCCCGGCTCGAACAGCTCCGCGCGGATCAGCAGCGCCATCAGGCCGCCGAGCAGGAAGAACAGGAACGAGGCGACGAGGTACATCCGGCCGATCGTCTTGTGGTCGGTGGACGTCACCCAGCGGACCGCGGCACGGCCGAGTCCGGTCTTCGACCGGGCCGCCCTAGGGGCGGACGGGCGGGGAGGTGCCGAGACGTCGAGCATCGTTCGACCTCCGGGATGGTGACCGGTGGGTGCGCGGCTTCGTCGCGCGGCCGTCCGACGGGCGGTCCTCACCAGCGTACGACCGCGCGTGAGAGCGCGCATGGTGGCCCGGGACGTCGATGTCAGGCGCGAGCGGGTCCTGATCGGTCCGGTGGGTCGACGGCTCGGCTCCTCAGAGGCCGCCGAAGAACGACCGCAGCTCGTGCGCGTAGCTCTCCGGCTGCTCGAACGCGGCGAAGTGGCCGCCGCGGGGCGGCTCGGTGGCGTACACGGTGTTCGCCACGCGGTCCAGCCAGGCACGGGGCGGGCGCACGACGTCGCCGGCGAACACGGAGAAGCCGGACGCCACCTCGACGTAGCGGGCGTGCTGCTCGCGCGGGATCGCGGCGTTGGCCCGGTACGCGCGGACGCCGGCGCCGACGTTGCCCGCCACCCAGTGCTCGGTGAGGAGGGCGAGGATCTCGTCCCGCGTGAACACGGACTCGACGTCACCGTCGCAGTCGCTCCAGGAGCGCAGCTTCTCCACCACCCATGCGGCGAGGCCGGCTGGCGAGTCCGTGAGGCCGACGGCGAGGGTCTGCGGCTTGGTGCCCTGGATCGCCGCGTAGCCGCCCTCGGCCAGGCGCCACCGGTTGCTGGCGTCGAGCCAGTCCCGCTCCTCCTGCGTCAGCGAGGCCGGGTCGTCGACGACGGGGAGCCCGGCGTCGGTGCGGTGCACGGCGATCACGCGCTCCGGGAAGTCGAGCGCGAGGAACCGGGCGACATGGCTGCCCATGTCGCCTCCGGCGACGAGGAACCGGTCGTAGCCCAGTGCCGTCATGAGCTCGGCCCACATCCCGGCGACCGCGCGGTTGTCCGGCGTCGGGCCGGACGGGGCCTCGGAGAACCCGAAGCCCGGCATGTCTGGGACGACCAGGTCGAACGTGAGAGCCGCGCCGGTCGTCCCGTCGGCGACACCCGGCGCAGCGAGCAACGGGAGCACCTTCCGGTACCGCCACGCGGAGTCGGGCCACCCGTGCGCGAGCAGGAGCGGCACGGGTCGCACGTCGCCGGTCCCGTCGGTCGACAGCGCGTGGAGGAAATGGACCGCCGTCCCGTCGATCGTCGCTCGTCGGCTGGGCAGCGCGGCGAGCTGCGCCTGGTGCGCGGCGAAGTCGAAGCCGTCCGCCCAGTAGGAGAGCAGCTCGCGCAGGTACGTCACGTCGACGCCGGCCGCCCACCCGAGGCCCTCGGGGGCGTCGACCCACCGCGTCGAGCGGATCCGGTGCCGGAGGTCCTCGACCACGGCGGCGGGGATCTGCGGCGTGAAGTCCTCGAGGCCGGTCACGCGGTGCGCCATGAGCCCGAGGCTAGCGGCCCGTCGACGCCCCGAGCAGCTCGGGACTACAGGACGCCGAAGGCGCGTGCGCCGAACAGGGCGAAGACGGCACCGGAGACGAGCAGGCCGGCCCGGAACGACGCCCGCCCCGGGGCGGTGCGGTGGAATCCCGGCGAGGTCGAGGAGCGCCACAGGTAGAGCGCGAGGATCACGGCGTCGACGGCCATGAGCGCCGGGAGCAGCGCGCCCGGTACGGACCCCGCCCACTGCGTGCCGGCGAGATGGACGAGGAAGCACGCGACCGCGACCAGGAGACCGGTGCGCACCCAGTCCCACCCGCTCGCACGCCGGCGACCCTCAGGCTCGGCGGCAAGCTCGACCGTGTCCCTCGACGCCGCACGCACCTCGGACAAGAGACCCCTCCTCGGGCGAGACCCGCGGCGGTCCGGCCGCCGACGCTCGGCGACGTGCCACGGTGAGCGAGACGCTACCGCGCGGAGACGCGCACTCGCGCGCCCGACCGCTCCCGCGCGTCGGTTCACGCCGGGGCACGCGTCGGTCAGCCACCCTGCGCGGCGAGCGCGAAGCGCAGGGAGAACGGGTCGAGCGTGCCGGGGAGGGCGGTGTCCGGGTCGAGCGGGTCGCGCCCGACGAGCCGGGGACCGTCCTCGCCGCTCGCGTCGACGAGCAGCGCGAGCACGGTGCTCGTGACGTGCAGGACGAGGTTGCGGCCCGCGCACTCCGCGGGCCCGGCGCTGAACGGGACGAGCGGCCAGTCGGCCTCGGTGCGCGGGCCCGTCCACAGCTCCGGGGCGAACCGGTCCGCCTCGGGGAGGTTCTCGTCGTCGCGGTGGAAGTACGGCGCGTAGGTGAGGACGAGCGTGTCCTCGGGGACGCGGCCGCCCTCCCACCGCGTCGGCTCGGTCGTCTCGCGCAGGAGCGCCGGCGTCGTCGGCCACAGGCGCAGCGACTCCAGGACGACCGCGCGCAGGTACGGCAGGTCCTGCGGCACGGTGAGGTCGCGCCCCGCGATCTCCTCGCGCGCCCGCGCGAGCGCGTCGGGGTGGCTCGCGATCAGGGCGAGCGCCCGGTAGCTCGCCCAGGCGGCGGCGTCGAACGCGAACAGCCACTGCGGCACCTGCTGCTCCGGGTCCGTGCGGTCGCTCACGTGCGCGAACGGCATCGACGCCGCGAGGCTCCCCGGTTCCGCCCGGGCGATCTGGCGCCGCACGCCCTCGAGGAAGCGGGTGCGACGCGCACGCCGCCTCGGGTGCAGGAACGCCCAGTTCGCCGTCGCGCGCAGCACGTGCAGGTCGTCGGTGAGGGCCTCGTCGTCGCGCGCGCCGGCCCCCAGCACGAGCTGGCGCACCATGCGCCACCACGTGCGCGCGTACGCGTCCCAGTCGAGCGCCCCCTCCCCCGCCGCGGTGCCGACGAGGTCGGCGACCTCGCGCCGGATCGTCGCCACCATGGCGTCCGCCGTGCGGTGCACGGCGCGACCGCTGTCGAGGACGTCCTCGTTGAACCGGCGCCGGTCCGCACGGTCCGCCCCCGTGGAGATCAGGACGCCGTGCGGCTGGAAGTGCCCCAGGGCCGCCGCCTTCTCCTTCGTGGCCGGCGAGAACGGCTCCGGCGACTGCGCGAGGACCCGGTGCACGTGCTCGGGCGCGAGCAGCACGACGACGCGGCGGCCGGGCACCCGCAGGCGCAGCGGTCCGGTGCCGTAGGTGCGCCGCAGCCGCTGGAACAGGCGCACGCCGCGCCGGTCGGCGTCGACCGCCTCGGCCAGGCGCACCGCACGGGGCCGACGCACGATCAGCCCGCGCGCGAGGAGCGGGACGGCGACCGTCCCTCCGACGAGCAGCGTGTCGAGCACCGAGGCGCGCGGCAGCGAGCGGGGCGTGGGGGCGGCGGACTGGGGCACGGGACCTCCTAGCGTCGGCGGGAGGCCACCGTAGGCAGGGCCCGCGGCGCTCGCAGGCCCGCGCGTCAGGTGCTGGTCCGGCCCGCGTCGAACACCTCGCGGTAGAGGCGGCCCGCCTCCTCCACGACGGACGGGTCGATCGACGCCACCGGGGAGGGCTCGACGAGCAGCGGCTCGCAGTCCGGACCGCGTCCGGCGACCGTCCCGGTGAGCAGCCACGGGAAGCGCTCGGGGGTCATGAGGTGCGCGTACTGGCACAGCTGGCGCGCCACCCAGTGCTCGACCGGCCGGTCCCACCACGGCTCCGGGTTCATCGGGTTGACGCTGAGCCCTGGCAGCAGGGCCCCGCTCTCGTGGTCGCGGCTCGTCGCCGCGGCGTCCGCCTCCGGTCCCCCGCTGAACCGCACGTACAGGGGCGCCACGACGCCCGCCAGCTCCGCCACCTCGGCGACGCTGCGCAGCCGTGGGTACCCGGCGAGGGAGGAGTCCTTCTGCTCCGGCACCTGATCCGACATCCCGACCTCCGCGTCCGTCCGCGTGCGAGCCGCTTCTCGACCCGGGACCGCTCGGCGGCCAGGCTAGGCACGGTCCGCGGCACAGGCACGCGGACGCACGGGGGCGGGCGAGAGCGTGCGAGAGCCGGACGGCCGTGCCACGGTGTGGACCGCCGGCCCCTCGGACCCCGGGGGCCGCGTGCCGCACCGCGAGGAGGACGAGATGAGCGAGAGCAGCAGCCAGCAGAACGAGGGCTACGACCCGAGCCAGGACCCCGACGCGGACCCGGCGTCCCTCAACCCGCGCGAGGGCGCGGAGGCGCAGGGCGCGGGGACGTCGAACGACGCGGACCCGGACGCCGACCCGGCGAACGTCAACCCGCGGACCGGCGACGAGGCCTCGGACGAGGGGCAGGGCGCCTGACCCTCCGGACGACGAGACGGGGGCGTCGGTGCCGAAGCACCGACGCCCCCGTTCGTGCGTCCGGGCCCGCCCGCCCCGACGGGCGGGGCGGGCGGGCTCGTGGACCTACCGGGCGGCCGTCCCGGTCGCCGGGTGCTCCTTGCGCGCCGGCCACAGCGCGATGGCGAGGCCCGCGATCGCGCTGACCGCGTGCAGCACGTTGTCGGCGCCGTTGATGTTGAGGATGTTCGCGTCCTCGTTGTTCACGACGATGAGGCCGTAGACGAACGCGGCGCCGTACCCGATCGCGAGGATCCACCCGTAGGTGCGCGCGCTGCCCGAACGGTTCCACAGCAGCACACCGAGCAGGCCGATGAGCAGGTGGACGACGTTGTGCAGCGGGTTGATCGCGAACCCGAGCAGGGTCTGCGAGTGGTCGTGCTCGAGCCAGCCGTCGAAGCCGGTGACGGCGAAGCCGACGATCCCGACGAGCAGATAGACGACGCCGATGATCAGGGCGAGGTACTGGTGGACACCTCGTGCGGTGCGGGCCGGGCGGGCGGCGGCACCGGATGCGGATGCTGCGGTCATGTCGTCTCCCTCATTCCTTGTGCAGGGCGTCCTTGACGACGCCTGCGGCCTTGTCGAGCGTCGACGGCTTCGCCGTCGTGCCGTGGAAGCGCGAGTCGGGCTGCGTGGGCGGAGGCATCGGCACGCCGGGAGGCGGCGTCGCGACGTACTCGAACGTTCCCTTGCCGTCCGGCGTCGGACCGCTCGCCCACCGGCCCTCGGACGCGTGCTCGCCGTCCGAGAAGTTGATGTACTGGTAGGAGGACTCGGTGTGCTCCTTGTTCTGCGGGAACGTGCTGGGCACGGGAAGCTCCTCGAGACCCTCGTCGCGCAGCTCCTGGGCCGCGGCGAGCCACTGGTTCTGGTGCATGGTGTCGCGCGCGAGGAGGAACGCCAGGAGGTCCTTCACGCCGCGGTCGTCGGTCATGTGGTAGAGCCGGGCGACCTGGAGCCGGCCCTGCATCTCGGCGTTCGCGTTCGCGGTGAAGTCGGCGAGCATGTTGCCGCTCGCCGTGACGTACGCCGCGGTCCACGGGTTGCCGTTCGAGTCGACCGGGCGGGCGCCGGCCCCGGCGACGATGGCGTGCTGCGGGTCGGTGCCCCCGACGATCGCGGCGACCGTCGGGTCGTCCTGCACCGCGCCCTCGACCACGCCGAGCGGCGCGTCCTCGAGCAGCTGCGCGATCATCGTCGCGAGCATCTCGACGTGCCCCATCTCCTCGGCACCGATGCCGTAGAGGAGGTCGCGGTACTTGCCCGGCAGGTGCGCGTTCCACGACTGGAACCCGTACTGCATGGCGACGGTGATCTCACCGTACTGCCCGCCCAGCACCTCCTGGAGCTTGCGGGCGTAGACGGCGTCGGGCTTGTCTGGCTTGGCCTTGTGCTGAAGCTCTTGGCGGTGGAAGAACATCGTCTCTCCCTCGGGGAGTCGGCCGTCCCGCTGCCTGCACGGGGCGTTCTCGGCGCGCGCCGGGTTCTCGACGCGTCGAACGTTCTCGGTCCCAGCGTCGTCCGGCCCGCGTGCGGTCGCATCTGGGGAGGCGTCGCGCTGCGTGCGAGGACGGCCCGGCGGACGCTGGACCTCCACCGGAGCCACGACGGGAGACACCATGAGCGACCAGGCCGCACCGCACGACCCGGGCGAGCGCAGCACCGACCACGACGCCGACGGCGACGACGTCCGCCGGGACGCGGCCGCGGACGACGCCTCGGTGTCGCCCTCCAGCAACCCGAGCGCCACGCAGGGCATCCCGGGGGAGCAGCCGAAGGACGACCCCGACCTCGAGGGCGAGGACCGGTTCGACGCCGGGTGACCCTGCCGGGGACGCGCGAGCGGCCGGGATGGTGCCTACCGTCGGACGAGGCTCCGCACCCAGGAGCGACCCCCGACCGAGGAGCGGCCCCATGACCTCCGGCACCGACACCCCCGTCCTGCTGCGCGCTGCGCGCGCCCTCGAGGAGTCCTCAGCCCTCGACGGCCTGTCCAGCGCCGTCCGCGGCGTCGCGCTCGCCGTCGTCCCGTCCGAGGGGCGCCTGCGCGACGAGCTCCACGGCCGCACGCTCGGCCACGCGCTGCACTCGACGCTCACCGACGTCCCCGTCGGGCTGTGGACCAGCGCGGCCGTGCTCGACGTCGCGGGCGGCAGGAAGAGCACCCCGGCCGCCCAGCGGCTCGTCGGGCTCGGTCTTCTCGCGACCGTCCCGACGGTGCTCAGCGGCCTCGCCGACTACCTCGCCGTCGACCGCAAGGCGCGCCGCGTCGGCTCCGTGCACGCGACGCTGAACTCCGGCGTCGCCGCGATGTACGGCGTGTCGTGGCTCCTGCGCCGCAAGGGCCGGCACGGCGCCGGCGCCGCGGTCGGACTGCTCGCGTACGGCGTCGCGGGCGCGAGCGCGTACCTCGGCGGGCACATCGCCCAGGCGCTGCGCGAGCCGCCTGCGGACGTCGCGCTCGGCGGGTCCGGCTCGTCCTCGGAGGCGGCGTGACGGTCCCGGGTCCGTCCGGCCGCGTGGAGGACCGCGACGTCGCGCTCGTGACCGGCGCGTCGCGCGGCATCGGCCTCGCGATCGCGCGCGAGCTCGCGCGCCGCGGTCACGACCTGCTCGTCGTCGCGGACACGGGGGTGGACGACGCCGTGCGGCGGCTGCGCGACGACGGTCCCGGCCAGGTCGCCGGGCTGGAGGTCGACCTCGCGACGCCCGAGGGCGTCGAGACGACGGCGGCGCGGGCGCGCGCGATGGGTGTGGGGATCTTCGTGCTCAACGCCGGCGTCGGTGTGCACGGCCCGTTCTCGCGCAGCCCGCTGGAGGACGAGCTCCGCCTCGTCGACCTCAACGTGCGCTCCGTCGTCCACCTCGCCCACCTCGTGCTCCCCGACCTGCTGGCGCGGGGCCGCGGGCGCTTCCTCGTGACGTCGTCCGTGGCCGCGACGATGCCCGCTCCCCTGCTCGGCACGTATGCGGCGTCGAAGGCGTTCCTGCGCTCGTTCGCGTGGTCACTGCGCGGCGAGGTGAAGGGCAGCGGCGTCACCGTGACGACCCTCCTGCCCGGCCCGACGAGCACGGACTTCTTCCGCGAGGCGCAGATGCGCCGCACGCACATCGGCCGGTCGCCGAAGTCGCGCCCCGCGCACGTGGCGCACCTGGCCGTCGACGCGCTCGAGCGCGGGCAGGCGGAGGTGTCCACGGGCGTCGTCGCGAAGAGCATGATCGCGATCTCGCGCGTGCTGCCGCAGCCGGCGCGCACGGCGTTCCACGGCTGGTTCTACGCGCCGGGCAAGGACTGAACCTCAGTCGGCGGCCTCGCCGCTGCGGTAGCCGTTGACCTTGTGCGTCCCGTCGCACCACGGCGGGATGGCCGTGCCGCCGCAGCGGCACAGCGCGACGGTCGACCGGCGTTTCTCGATCTCCCGGCCGTCCGCGTCGACGAGCCTCGCCGGGCCGCGCACGAGCAGCGGCCCGTCCGGGCACGCGGTCACCTCCACCTCGACGTCCCGTCCGCTCACGCCGCCACCTCCCTCGCCGTGCCGTCCCGCTCGCCGCGCGCCGTACCGGTCCGCGCGTCCCGCAGCTCGGCGACCGTGTGCGCCGCGCGCCGCAGGCGCGTCCCCGCGTACGGCACGCCGCCCAGGACCCACCAGCCGAGCGCGACCCAGACGCACACCGCACGCTCGAGGACCCACGCCGGCGCCCACAGCGCCGACGACGCCGGGAACCGCGCCGTGCCGCCCGCGCGCCGACGGC
>NZ_LWGL01000030.1 GCF_001722485.1 Cellulosimicrobium cellulans
GTGCGGCCGGGTTCGCCGACGCGTCCGACGTCGGCCGCATCGCGCCGTAGCGCGGCTGGCCGGTGGGCGTCGTCCAGCGGGGGTCCGGGGTCCGTGCCGGCGGCGGGGTGGGCGCGCCCTGACCCGCCTGCGGGGCGGTCGGGGCGGGCGGCGTCTGCGGGGCCTGGGGCGTGCCCCACGTCGGGTTCGCGGGCGCGGCCGGCGTGCGGACCCCGCCCGCGCCGTCGGGCATGCGGGACAGCAGCTGGCGCGCCTCGCCCGCGCGCTCGGGCGCGCACAGGATCGCGTACGCCGAGGCGACGATCTGGCTCTGCGACGTGAAGTCGCGGCGGCCCTGCGTCAGCGCGTAGGACAGCACGGAGAACAGCAGGCCGAATCCGGCGCCGATGCCCAGGCCGGTGAGCACGTAGCCGCCCTGCTCGGAGAACATGAAGAGCAGCAGGCCCACGAACAGGCCGAACCAGGCGCCCGACGCCGCGCCCGCGAGCGCCACGCGGCCGTAGGTGAGGCGGCCGGTGACGCGCTCGACCATGCGCAGGTCGGTGCCGACGATGGTGACGACCTCGACGGCGAACTTGTTGTCCGACAGGTAGTCGACGGCCTTCTGGGCCTCGAGGTAGGTCCCGTAGGACGCGATCTCCTCGCCGCGCGGCGGCGTGGGCACACGGGGAGCGGCGTTCTGACGCGTCATGCTCATTCGCCCAGTCTGTCCTACTCCGCCCCGGGGCGCCACGGAGTGCCGCGGCCGGACGGCGCGCCGCCCGGACCGGCAGCGCGCCGCCGCTCGCGGGTGCGTAGGCTGACCGCGTGAGTGCTGCCACCACCGTCTTCGTCGCTCGGCTCGCGGGCACCGCCGTGTTCGACCCGATCGGGGACCAGGTCGGGCGGGTGCGGGACGTCGTCGTGCTGCTGCGGCCCAAGGGCGCGCCGCGCGCCGTGGGCCTCGTCGTCGAGGTGCCGGGACGGCGCCGGGTGTTCCTGCCCCTCACGCGCGTCACGAGCATCGACGCCGGGCAGGTGATCTCGACCGGCCTGGTGAACATGCGGCGCTTCGAGCAGCGGGCGCTCGAGTCGCTCGCGGTGAGCGAGCTCCTCGAGCGCCGCGTCGAGTTCGTCGACGGCAGCGGGTCGGGGACGGTCGAGGACCTCGCGATCGAGCGCCAGCGCACGGGCGACTGGCTCGTGACGAAGCTCTACGTGCGCCGGTCGGCCGAGCAGAAGGGCACGCTGCGGCTGCGCCGTCGCGGCGACGCGGTCGTCGTGGACGTCGACGCGGTCACGGGGCTCACCGGGACGTCGCAGGCGCAGGGCGCCGCGATGCTGCTCGCCGCCTACGACGAGCTCAAGCCGGCCGACCTCGCCGACGTCATCCACGACCTCGGCGAGACACGGCGCCTCGAGGTCGCGGGCGCGCTCGACAACGAGC
Source organism: Cellulosimicrobium cellulans (assembly GCF_001722485.1). Lineage (GTDB taxonomy): Bacteria > Actinomycetota > Actinomycetes > Actinomycetales > Cellulomonadaceae > Cellulosimicrobium > Cellulosimicrobium cellulans_A. Next base: position 1,427 of record NZ_LWGL01000030.1, read on the forward strand.
GCCTGGCCGACGTGCTCGAGGAGCTGCCGGAGGACGACCAGGTCGCGATCCTGTCCGGCCTCGACACGGACCGCGCGGCCGACGTCCTCGGGGCCATGCAGCCCGACGACGCGGCCGACCTCCTGCACGAGCTTCCCGAGGCGCAGGCCGCGCAGCTCCTGGAGCTCATGGAGCCCGACGAGGCGCGCGACGTGCGACGGCTGCTCGCGTACGGCGAGGACACGGCGGGCGGCCTCATGACGACGGAGCCGGTCGTCCTGGGGCCGGAGACCCCGATCGCCGCCGCGCTCGCCCAGATCCGGCGCAAGGACCTCGCGCCCGCGCTCGCGTCCATGGTGTTCGTCGTGCGGCCGCCGCTCGAGACGCCGACAGGCCGGTTCCTCGGGGTCGCGCACTTCCAACGGCTGCTGCGCGAACCCCCGCACGCCGCCGTCGGGTCGGTGCTCGACACCGACGTGGAGGGTGTCGCGCCCGACGTGCCGCTCGGGCGCGTGACCCGCATCCTCGCGACGTACGACCTGCTGTGCGTGCCCGTGCTCGATCCGGAGCGCCGCCTGCTCGGGGCGATCAGCGTGGACGACGTGCTCGACCACATGCTCCCCGAGGACTGGCGCGAGACCGACGAGGTCGAGGTCGAACGACGGCCGGAGGACCCGCGCACCGGCGCTCCGGCCCGGACGGAGGTGACCCGTGGCTGACCGTCTCGACACGCCGAAGTCCGCCCGGCGCACGCTCCTGCCGCGCTACCGCGTCGACCAGGACGCGGTGGGCCGCGCGACCGAAGGCATTGCCCGGTTCCTCGGGACGCCGCGGTTCCTCGTCTACCTGACGGCGTTCTGCGCGGCCTGGATCCTCTGGAACTCGTGGGGCCCGGAGGGACTGCGGTTCGACTCCGCCGAGTTCGGGTTCACCGCCCTCACGCTCATGCTGTCGCTCCAGGCGTCGTACGCCGCGCCGCTCATCCTCCTCGCGCAGAACCGCCAGGACGACCGCGACCGCGTGACCGCCGAGCAGGACCGCCAGCGCGCCGAGCGCAACCTCGCGGACACCGAGTACCTCGCCCGCGAGATGGCGGCCCTGCGCCTGGCGCTCAACGAGGTGGCGACGCGCGACTTCGTCCGCTCCGAGATCCGCAACCTCCTCGAGGAGCTCGAGGAGAAGTCGGCGCGGCCGGCCGCCGACGAGGAGACTGCGCGCGACTGACCTCCGCGCGCGTCCCTCCCTACTGCGTCCCCTCGGCCGCGACCCGGCGGAGCCGGTCGACGAGCGACGGGTCGCCCTCGACGGTGAGCCCGTCGGTCCCGCCGCGGCCCCAGAGCCACAGGTCGAGCGCCCACGCCGGGCCGGCGACCTGGGCCGCGGTCGACCCGGGCAGGTCGACGATCTGGGCGGCGTCGAGGTCGTACGCCGTGCCCGACTCCGGCCCCGTCCCCGTGAAGCGGCCGAAGGCCAGCGTCCAGCTGCGCGGTGTCTCCCCCGGGCCGTCGACGGCGACGGAGATCGTCGCGCCGTCGGGCGTGAAGACGCCCCAGCCGGGCACGCCGTCCACCATGACGGACAGCACCTCGTCCACGCCGTCCGCCGCGACCTCGGCGTCGGCGGGCGTCACGTCCCGGCCCGCGGTCAGCTCGGCGTCGGCGCGGTGCACGAGCGCCTCGTGCGCCTGGCGTCGCAGCACCCAGCCCACGCGACGGCCCTCCTCGTGCCAGGACCAGCACGGCTCGTCCGGGTCGCGCCCGCGCAGCGCCGCGACCAGGCGGCTCGTCGAGCGCTGGAGCAGCGCCGGGAGCTCGGCGTCGGAGCCGGGGCGCGGGAGCGGCGGCACGTCGTCGCCCGCGAGCCCCTCGCCCGGCGCGGGCCCGACGACGCGCGCCCAGAAGTCCTGCACCTCCGCCAGGTGGTACAGGAGGTCCGCGCCCGTCCACTCGTGACAGGACGGCACGCGGGCGTCCGGCGGAGCGCTGCGCGCCGCGTCGCCGAACAGCTCGCTGTCGCGCTCGAGGGACTCCAGGGCGTCCATGCAGGCAACGTAGTACGGGGCTGAGACACCCGCCCGCCTTCCCGAGACACCCGCCCGCCTACGATGGACGCATGCCCGACGCCCCTACCGCCCCGCTCGAGCAGGCCGTCCGCGCGGCGCTCACCACGGTCCTCGACCCGGAGATCCGGCGCCCGGTCACGGACCTGGGCATGGTGCGCTCCGTCGCCGTGGGTCCTCCGGGCGCCGCGGGTGCGCCCGTCACCGTCGGCATCGACCTCACCGTCGCGACGTGCCCCATGCGCGACACGCTCGCGCGCGACGTCACGGCCGCCGTGCGCGCGGTCGACGGCGTGGGCGACGTCGCGGTGGATCTCGGCGTCATGACCGCGGAGCAGCGGGCGGAGCTGCGCACGATGCTGCGCGGGGGCGTCGGCGAGCCGGAGATCCCGTTCGCGAAGCCGGACTCCCTCACGCGTGTGTACGCGGTCGCTTCGGGCAAGGGCGGCGTCGGCAAGTCCTCGGTGACCGCCAACCTCGCCGTCGCGCTCGCCGCGGACGGGCTGTCCGTCGGCGTCGTGGACGCGGACATCTACGGGTTCTCGATCCCCCGCATGCTCGGCGTCGACCGCCAGCCCACGCGCGTCGACAACATGCTGCTGCCGCCCGTGTCCCACGGGGTCAAGGTCGTGTCGATCGGCATGTTCGTGCCCGCCGGTCAGCCGGTGGTCTGGCGCGGGCCGATGCTGCACCGGGCGCTCCAGCAGTTCCTCGCCGACGTGTACTGGGGAGACCTCGACGTCCTCCTGCTCGACCTCCCGCCCGGCACCGGCGACATCGCGATCTCCGTCGCCCAGCTCCTGCCCGGCAGCGAGATCGTCGTCGTCACGACGCCCCAGGTGGCCGCCGCCGAGGTCGCGGAGCGCGCCGGGTCCGTCGCGACGCAGACGCAGCAGGGCGTCGTCGGCGTGGTGGAGAACATGTCGTGGCTCGAGCAGCCCGACGGGTCCCGGCTCGAGCTGTTCGGCGCGGGCGGCGGCGAGCGCGTCGCGGCGAACCTGTCCCGCGCCGTCGGCACCGCGGTCCCCCTCCTCGGCCAGGTCCCGCTCGACGTGTCGTTGCGCGAGGCCGGCGACGGCGGCACCCCGGTGGTGCTCGCCGACCCGGAGTCGCCGGCCGCCGTCGCGCTGCGCGACGTCGCGCGCGGACTCTCCCGCCGCCCCCGCGGGCTCGCCGGCAGGTCGCTGGGCGTCACCGTCGTCTGACGCGAAGTTCATCCTGTCCCTTTTCTCCCGATCGGTGTAGTCTCCGGGCGACTCGCCAGGGGGACGGCCTTCACCGGCCGGTGACGGTGCCGCGACCGGCACCACCGTGCTCCGGGCGGACGCACCCGCACCGCCGCCCGTCCCCAGGAGCCCGCCGTGGGAATCACCCGCCGGATAGTCTTCCCCGCCCTGCGCCTCGTCGTGTGGGGGGTGATCGCGGTGTCGCTCGCCGTCATCGCCTTCCGCTCGGCGCCCGAGGCGCCCGCCGACCCGACCGTGCCGTCGGCGCAGCTCGTCGACCCGCAGGTCGCGGTGACGACCGCCGACGTCACGAACACCGTGACCGTCGCCGGCCAGGTCGTCGCGGACCCCGCGGCGCCGCAGAAGGTGACCCAGCGCGGCACCGTGACGGCGGTGCGCGCGAAGGTCGGCGACGTCGTCGACGCCGGTGCCCCGCTGCTCGAGGTGACGCTCACCGAGCCGCAGGAGCCGCTCGAGCGGACCGACCCGGAGACCGGGGAGGTGACCATCACCGAGCGGCGCCCGAAGGTCACGCGCGAGACCGTCACCGCGACGACGGGCGGCACGGTCGCGACGTTCACGGCGCTGGAGGACCAGGAGGTGGCCGTCGGCGACGACTTCGCGACGATCTCCCCCGGGACGCTCTCGGTGACCGGCAGCATGGTGGCCGAGCAGCAGTTCCGCCTCCTGCAGATCCCCGGCGAGGCGACGGTGACCGTCACGGGGGGGCCGGCGCCGTTCACGTGCACGAACCTGCGCATGGGCGCCGCGGCCGCCGCCGCGCCCGACGCCGAGGGCGGCGACCCCGCGGCTGCGGGCGGCACGACGTCCGCCGGCATCACGTGCGCGGTGCCGGGCGACGTCACCGTCTTCGCCGGGCTCGCCGCCGAGATGGAGATCACGGCCGGCACGGCGCAGGGGGCGCTCGTGCTCCCGGTCACGGCGGTCCTCGGCCGGGTGGAGCAGGGCAAGGTCTGGGTGGTCGGCGAGGACGGCGCGCCGGAGGAGCGCACCGTCACGCTCGGCCTCACGGACGGCACGGTCGTCCAGATCACCGAGGGGCTCGCGGAGGGCGACCAGGTGCTCGAGTTCGTGCCGGGCCAGGACGTCGCCCCGGCCGACGGCATGCCTGGCGAGGTCGTCGTCGGATGAGCCTCCTCGAGCTGCACGGCGTGACCCGGTCCGTGCTCCTGCCCGACGACCGCACGCTCGAGATCCTGCGCGGCGTCGACCTCGCGGTCGACGCCGGCGAGCACGTGGCCGTCGTGGGCCGTTCCGGGACGGGCAAGTCGACGCTGCTCAACATCCTCGGCCTGCTCGACGCGCCCACCGACGGCGAGTACCTCCTCGACGGCGTCCCCATCGGCCGGCTGTCCGGCCGCGCCCGGGCGCGGCGCCGGGGCACGGACTTCGGTTTCGTGTTCCAGCAGTTCAACCTCCTGCAGGGGCGCACGGCGCTGGAGAACGTCGTCGCCCCGCTGCTGTACGCGCGTGGGCGCCAGTTCTGGCAGCGCCGGACGCTGGCGGCCGAGATGCTCGAGCGCGTCGGCCTCGGCGACCGGCTCGACACGCGCCCGGAGAAGCTGTCGGGCGGCGAGCAGCAGCGCGTCGCCATCGCCCGTGCCCTCGTGCGCGTCCCGCGCGTGATCCTCGCCGACGAGCCGACGGGCGCGCTCGACGTCGACACCGGCGCCGAGGTGATGGACCTGCTCGACACCATCGCCCGGGAGAACGGGTCCGCGCTCGTCGCGATCACGCACGACCTCGCCGTCGCGTCGCGCGCCGCGCGCCAGTTCCGCCTCGCCGACGGCGTGCTCACCCCCATCTCGGTCAGCGCCCGCAGCGCGGGGTCGCTCGCGGCGCTCGGCCCGGCGTCGTCCGGCCCGGGCGGCGACGACCACCAGGCCGAGCACGTCGCCCGCACGCTCGTCGGGCCCGTGCCCGCCGCCCAGGGCGGCGCGGCATGACCGGCGTCGTCGGGGCCGTGCTGGAGGCGTGGGACGAACTGCGGATCCACAAGGTCCGGGTGCTCCTGGCCCTGATCGGTGTCGCCGTCGCCGTGTGCGCCATCACCGCGATCTCCGCCGCGGGCGAGATGCTGCGCCAGGTGTCCGCCGAGCAGCAGGAGCGCTGGGGAGGCCGGCCCGCCACGCTCCAGGTGACGGCGTGGCCGACGGGCGAGGGCGGGTCCGTGCTGCCCGCCCCCGAGGAGTACGAGCGGGTGTTCGACGAGATCGTCGAGCGGTACGACGTCGAGCACACGTCGATGCTGCGCCCCTCTCCCGCGCCCGTGCGGTTCCCCGACGGGACGCGCGAGGTCCAGACCCAGGGCGTCGACGTCGACTGGGCGACGATGCACCGCTTCACCGTCGAGTCCGGGCGCTGGTTCGACGAGTCGGACGGCGAGCGCCTGTCGCCCGCCCTCGTCGTCAACCAGGCGTTCCTCGACGCCCTCGGCGGCGTGCGCGTCGCCGACCACCCGACGGTGACGATCGGCGGCGACAACCCGGTCGTCGCGACGGTGATCGGCTCCTACCCGAACCAGTGGGAGGACGAGGAGCCCACCGCCTACGCGCTGGTCGAGGCGCAGGGCACGTGGGTCACTCCCGAGGCGCTCGAGATGTACGGGCCGCCCATGCTCGAGCTGTGGGTGCCCGACGAGCTCGCCGACGGGCTCACCGAGGCGATCCGGCGCGACGTCGCCGGGGCCCTCGCCGGCGTGCAGGCCGACGTCTTTCGGCTCGACTCCCCGGGGCAGGGCGTCGTCGACGGGGCGATCCGGTGGGTCGTGCTCGGCGTGAGCGCGATCGCGCTCCTGCTCGGCGGGCTCGGGCTCGTGAACATCGCGCTCGTGACGGTGCGGTACCGCATCCGGGAGATCGGCATCCGCCGCAGCTTCGGCGCGAGCTCGGGCCGCGTGTTCTTCTCCGTCCTCATGGAGAGCGTCGTCGCGACCGTCGTCGCGGGCGCGGTCGGCGTGACCGTCGCGATCGTCGCGCTCCACAACGTCCCGCTCGACGCGCTCATGGGCTCGCCCGTGCAGGACCGGCCCGGCTTCCCCGTGTCCGCCGCGGTGACCGGCATGCTCGCCGCGGTGGGCGTGGGCGCGCTCGCCGGGCTCCTGCCGGCGCTCGTCGCCGTGCGCGTGAAGGTGATCGACGCGATCCGGTACTGAACCGGAGCGGGGCGCACCCGCACCGTCGGGCATGTTCAGTCGTGTTCGATCATGTTGGATTTTCCGGCGGCCCTGCACGATACTGTCGGCATGCTCGCAACGCAGCGCCAGGAGCGGATCCTCGCCCAGATCCGCGACACGGGCGCGGTCCGCATCGGCGACCTGACCCGCGACCTCGGCGTCTCGGACATGACGATCCGCCGCGACCTCCTGGAGCTCGCCGAGCAGGGCCTGGTGCGCAAGGTCCACGGGGGCGCCGTCGCGCCCCACACGACCGTGCACGAGCCGGGCTTCGCCGCCAAGAGCTCGCGCGAGGCGGGCGAGAAGCGCGCGATCGCCGAGGCCGCCGCGCGGCTCATCGCCCCGAGCTCGTCGATCGCGCTCAGCGCGGGCACGACGACGCACCTGCTCGCCGCGCAGATCGCGGCCAGCCCGGCGCTGCGCCCGCTGACCGTCGTCACGAACTCGCTGCCCGTGGCCGAGTCCCTGCACCGGGCGAACGACCCCCGCCTCGAGACCATCCTCACGGGCGGCTCGCGCACGCCGTCGGACGCGCTCGTCGGCCCGCTGGCCGAGGCGTCGCTCGCCGGGCTGCGCGTCGACCAGACCTTCCTCGGTGCCCACGGCCTCGATCCCGACGTCGGCCTCACCACCCCGAACGTCGACGAGGCCGCGACGAACCGCGCGCTCATCGACGCCGCCGGCCGCACCGTCGTCCTCGCCGACCACACGAAGTGGCACACGACCGGCCTGCGCGTCTTCGCGACGTTCGCGGACGTCGACGTGCTCGTCACCGACGCCGCCCTGCCCCGCGACGAGCAGGACCGCGTGCGCGACCTCGTCGAACAGCTCGTCATCGCCTGACCCACCGACCGACCTCCGGAACGGACTGCACCCCCGCATGAACCAGCACCTGCGCCGCACCGCGTCGCACCTCGCCGACGGCCGAGAGATCGTCTACTTCGACGACTCCCCCGAGTACGTCTCGGGCGAGCGCACCCGCCGCCTCGACGACCCACGCCCGCTCCCGGACCGGTTCGCCCCGGTCCCCGGGCCGGACGGCGTCGAGCGCCCCTACGCCGGCCCGGAGATGCGCCTCGACCCGCTGACGGGCGACTGGGTGCCCATGGCGGCGCACCGCATGAACCGCACGTTCCTGCCCGCCGCGGACTCGTGCCCGCTGTGCCCCGCGCGGCCCGGTGCCGCCTACTCCGACGGCGAGGTCCCCGACACGGACTACGACGTCGTCGTCTTCGAGAACCGCTTCCCGTCGCTCCAGCGCGTCCCCGGCGTGCCGGACGAGCGCGTGCAGGACGCGCCCCTGCAGGTCCACGGTCCCGCCGCCGGCCGCTGCGAGGTCGTGTGCTTCTCGAGCGACCACCACACCTCGTTCGGCGCGCTCCCGCCGCAGCGCGTGCGCACGATCATCGACGCCTGGGCGGACCGCACGGCCGCGCTCGGCGCGCTGCCCGGCGTCGAGCAGGTGTTCTGCTTCGAGAACCGCGGCCAGGAGATCGGCGTCACGCTGCACCACCCGCACGGGCAGATCTACGGCTACCCGTACGTGACGCCGCGCACCCGCGCGATGCTCGCCCAGGCCCGCGCGCACCACGAGCGCACCGGCCGCAACCTCCTGCGCGACGTCCTCGACTCCGAGCTCGCAGATGGTCGCCGCGTCGTGCTCGAGACCGAGCACTGGGTCGCCTACGTACCGTACGCGGCGCGCTGGCCCGTCGAGGTCCACCTCGCCCCGCGCCGCGACGTGCCGGACCTGCCGGCGCTCACCGACGCCGAGCGCGACGACCTCGCGGTCACGTACCTCGAGCTGCTGCGCCGCCTCGACCACTTCTTCGAGGACGCGGACGGCAACCCCATCCCCCTGCCGTACATCGCGGCGTGGCACCAGGCCCCCGCGCACGAGGGCCGCTCGGTCGCGGACGGCGGCACGGACGACGTCACGCTCGCGCGCCTGCACCTGCAGGTCTTCTCCGTGCTGCGCGCGCCCGGGAAGCTCAAGTACCTCGCCGGGTCGGAGTCCGGCATGGGCGCGTGGATCAGCGACACCACGCCCGAGCGGATCGCCGCGCGCCTGCAGGAGCTCGCGCCCGCGGGTGCTGCGCGCGGATGGGTGCCCGCGTGGTCGACGGACGCCGGCGCGACGCGCGCCCGCGCCGTGTTCGCGGACGCCTTCGGGGCGGACGCCGCGGGTCAGGACGCCGACGACGCCGGCGCGGGCACCGACTCCCCGGTGCTCGTGTGGAGCGCGCCCGGGCGCGTCAACCTCATCGGCGAGCACACCGACTACAACGCCGGCCTGTGCCTGCCGATCGCGCTCCCTCACCGCACGTACGTCGCGCTGCGCCCCCGCACCGACTCCCGCGTGCGCCTCGCGTCCGCGCAGGCGCCGGGCGAGGTCTGGGAGGCCGGGCTCGAGGACGTCGCCCCGGGGGCCGTGACCGGCTGGGGCACGTACGTCGCCGGGGTCGCGTGGGCGCTGCGCGAGCAGCTCGGCGACCAGGCCGCGGGCATCACCGGCTTCGACGCGGCGGTCGACTCGTGCGTCCCGTTCGGCGCGGGCCTGTCGTCGTCCGCGGCGCTCGAGTGCGCGGTCGCCGTCGCGCTCGACGACGTCGCGGGCCTCGGCCTCGCCGGCTCGGACGCCGGCCGCGCCGCCCTCGCCGCGGCGTGCATCCGGGCCGAGAACGAGATCGCGGGCGCCCCCACGGGCGGCATGGACCAGTCGGCGTCGCTGCGCGCCCAGGTCGGCCACGCGCTGCTGCTCGACTGCCGTCCGGGGCTCGACCCGACGGAGGCCGTGGAGCAGGTGCCGTTCGACCTCGAGGCCGCCGGCCTCGCCGTGCTCGTCATGGACACGCGCGCCGAGCACCAGCTCGTCGACGGGCAGTACGCCCAGCGCCGCGACACGTGCGAGGCCGCGGCGCACACGCTCGGGCTGTCCTCGCTGCGCGAGCTGGCCGACACGGTCGCCGCGTCGGACGACCCGGCGGGCGCGCTCGACGTCGCGCTCGACAAGCTGCCCGACGACGTCTCGCGCCGTCGCGTGCGCCACGTCGTCACCGAGGTCGGCCGGGTGCGCGAGCTCGTCGCGCTGCTGCGCGAGGGCCGCGTCGACGAGATCGGCCCCGCGATGAACGCCTCGCACGCGTCGCTGCGCGACGACTACGAGGTGTCGAGCGTCGAGCTCGACGTCGCCGTGGAGGCCGCGCGCGTCGCCGGCGCGCTGGGCGCCCGCATGACGGGCGGCGGGTTCGGCGGTTCGGCCATCGCGCTCGTCGCGGCGGACCAGGCCGAGGCCGTGGCCGACGCCGTCCGCGCGGCCTTCGAGCGCGAGGGCTTCGGCGCCCCGGGCTTCCTCCTCGCCGTCCCCTCGGCACCCGCGGCCGCCGTCGTCTGAGGCATATGACAGCCGCCCCTCCGGTCGGGACCGGAGGGGCGGCTGTCTCGTTCGTGGTCAGACGTCGTACGTCACCACGAGCGGCGCGTGGTCGCTCCACCGCTCGGTGTGCGACGGCGCCCGGTCGACCTCGACCTTGACCGCGCGCTCGGCGAGGGCGGGCGTCGCGAGCTGGTAGTCGATGCGCCAGCCGGAGTCGTTGTCGAACGCGCGTCCGCGCCACGACCACCACGTGAACGGGCCGGGGCCCTCGCCGCCGTGCACGCGGCCGAGGTCGACGAGGCCGACGTCGTCGAGCCACGTGTCGACGTAGGCGCGCTCCTCGGGCAGGAAGCCGGCGCTCTTGAGGTTGCCCTTCCAGTTCTTGATGTCGGCGTTGCGGTGGGCGATGTTGAGGTCGCCCGCGAGGACGGCGAGGCGGCCGTCGGTCGTGAGCTCGCGCAGGCGCGCCGTGACCTTCTCCAGGTAGGCGTACTTCTGCACCATCGTCTCGGGCTGGGACACGGTGCCGGAGTGGATGTAGGCGGACACGACGGTGACGACCGTCCCGTCGGGCAGCTCGACGTCGGCCTCGACCCAGCGCCCGGTGTCGACCGGCGACTCCGGCTCGCCCGCGCCGAGCCCGACGCGCACGGCGTGCACGGGGAGGCGCGAGGCGACCGCGACGCCGGCGCGGCCCTTGATGTCGCACGCCTGGTGCGCGATGTGCCACCCGTCGAGCAGCTCGTGCACGACGGAGTCGGGCGCGCGCACCTCCTGGAGCAGCAGCACGTCGGGGGTGCGGGAGGCGATCCACGCGTCCATGCCCCGGCGGACAGCGGCGCGGATCCCGTTCACGTTGGCGGTGGCGATCGTCAGCACCGGGACATCCCATCATGGCCCGCCCACGCCGTGGGCACCGCGGGACCGGGCGGGACGGGGGCGCCGCTCACGTCGGCGACGCCACCGTCCCGGCCGGCCGGGCGCTCGCTCAGGCGAGCGCGCGCTCCGCGGTGTCGACGACGTTCGCGAGCAGCATGGCGCGCGTCATCGGGCCGACGCCGCCGGGGTTGGGCGAGAGCCAGCCCGCGACCTCGGCGACGGCAGGGTCGACGTCGCCGCGCAGGCGCGCCTTCCCGGTCTCGGGCTCGACGACGCGGCTCACGCCGACGTCGAGCACGACAGCGCCCGGCTTGACGTGCTCGGGCTTGACGAAGCCTGCGACGCCCGCCGCGGCGACGATCACGTCGGCGCCGCGCAGGTGCTGGACGACGTCGCGCGTGCCCGTGTGGGTCAGCGTGACGGTCGCGTTGATGTCGCGGCGCGTGAGGAGCAGCCCGATGGACCGGCCCACGGTCGTGCCGCGCCCGACGACGACGACGTCCTTGCCCGCGAGGTCGATGCCGTGCCGCTGCACGAGCTCGACGATGCCCGCCGGGGTGCACGGCAGCGGCGACGTGATCGGCTCGTTGACGCGCAGCACGAGGCGCCCGAGGTTCGTCGGGTGCAGGCCGTCGGCGTCCTTGGCCGGGTCGATGCGCTCGAGCACGGCGTTCGTGTCGACGCCCTTCGGCAGCGGGAGCTGCACGATGTAGCCGGTGCACGCCGGGTCGGCGTTGAGGCGGTCGATCGCGGCCTCGACGTCGGCCTGCGTCGCGTCCGCGGGCAGGTCCTCGCGGATCGACGCGATCCCGACCTCCGCGCAGTCGCGGTGCTTGCCGGCGACGTAGGACACCGAGCCCGGGTCCTCCCCGACGAGCACCGTGCCCAGCCCCGGGACGACGCCCCGCTCGCGCAGGGCGGCGACGCGGTCCCGGAGCTCGGCCTTGATGGTGGCCGCGGTGGCCTTGCCGTCGAGGACCTGAGCGGTCACTGCTGGAGGCCCGGGTAGAGCGGGAAGTCGGCCGTGAGCTTCTCGACGCGGCCGCGCAGCGCCTCGACGTCCGCCGCCGAGCCGTCGCGGAGCGCGGTCGCGATGATCTCGGCGACCTCGGTGAACTCGGCGTCGCCGAACCCGCGGGTCGCGAGCGCGGGCGTGCCGATGCGCAGGCCGGACGTCACGCGCGGCGGGCGCGGGTCGAACGGGACGGCGTTGCGGTTCACGGTGATGCCGACCTCGTGCAGGAGGTCCTCGGCCTGCTGGCCGTCGAGCGCGCTGTGGCGCAGGTCGACGAGCACGAGGTGGACGTCGGTGCCCCCCGTGAGGACGGAGACGCCGGCCTCGGCCACGTCGGCCTGGGCGAGACGGTCGGCGATGATGCTCGCGCCGCGCAGCGTGCGCTCCTGGCGGTCCCGGAAGTCGTCGGAGCCGGCGATCTTGAACGACACGGCCTTCGCCGCGACCACGTGCATGAGCGGACCGCCCTGCTGGCCCGGGAACACGGCGGAGTCGATCTTCTTGGCGTACTCCTCCTTGCTGAGGATGAAGCCCGAGCGCGGGCCGCCGATCGTCTTGTGCACGGTCGAGGAGACGACGTCGGCGTGCGGGACGGGCGACGGGTGCAGGCCCGCGGCCACGAGGCCCGCGAAGTGCGCCATGTCGACCCAGAGCTTGGCGCCGACCTCGTCGGCGACCTCGCGGAACGCGGCGAAGTCGAGGTGGCGCGGGTACGCGGACCAGCCGGCGATGATGACGTCGGGACGCGTCTCGAGCGCCTGCTTGCGCACCTCGTCCATCTCGATGCGGTACGTCTGCGCGTCCACCCCGTAGGCGGCGACGTCGTAGAGCTTGCCGGAGAAGTTGATCTTCATGCCGTGCGTGAGGTGGCCGCCGTGGGCCAGCTCGAGGCCGAGGATCTTGTCGCCCTTGTTGATGAGCGCGTGCAGCACGGCCGCGTTCGCAGTCGCGCCGGAGTGCGGCTGGACGTTCGCGTGCTCGGCGCCGAACAGCTCCTTGGCACGGGCGATGGCGAGGCTCTCGGCGACGTCGACCTGCTCGCAGCCGCCGTAGTACCGGCGGCCCGGGTAGCCCTCGGCGTACTTGTTGGTGAGCACCGAGCCCTGCGCCTGCAGCACCGCGCGCGGCACGAAGTTCTCCGACGCGATCATCTCGAGCGTGTCGCGCTGACGCGCGAGCTCCCCGTCGAGGACGGCGGCGATCTCCGGGTCGAGCTCGGCGAGCGGGGCGTCGAGGACGTTCTGGACTGGGCTGTCGGGCTGGGCGCTCATGGCGTCTCCTCGCGGTCTGCGGCAGTGTCGTCGGTCCGGCTTCCGGTGCGGGCTCGTCCGGGCACGCACCCACCAGGTGGTGACCCGGGGCCCAGGCGAACGACCCGTCGTCTGCACAGCTCGTCGCTCCCCGGTGGTTCTCCACCCTCCCGCGACCCGCCGAGGCAGGTCCGGGACGCGCCAGTCGCGACGCGTCGATGCTACCGCACGGTCGTGTGACGACCGGGTGAACGCCGGACCGCTCCCGAGGGCCGGGGGTTTCCACGACGTTGCCGGTCTGTGCAGGTTCGGGCAACGGCGTCGAAAATCTGGCTCCGGACGGTCCGCAGGCCTGGTGGGCCTTCACCCGCTCCTCTACATTCGAGCCACGTCACGGCCCTCCGGCCCGGTCCCCGCAGCAGCGGGGTCAGGGGCGGGGAGGGGGAGGTCGCGACCGGCACGCCGACGTGCTGTGCACAGCGCATCTCCGCGACGCCACCGACGCCGCCGCTCCCGAGCACGCCGGGCGTCCCCTCGCGGGTCCGCACGACGCGCTCGTCGTTGGTCGGAACGGCGAAGGGTTCGGGCGCATGGGTGGCAGCAGGTTGGCGACGGTCCGCGTGCTCGCGGTCGTGGCGGTGGCGTTCGGTCTGGTCTACATCACGTGGCGCTGGACGGGCACGGTGGCGTGGGAGGCGTGGTGGATCGCCGTCCCCCTCGTCCTCGCGGAGACGTACAGCCTCGGCGAGACGGTCCTGTTCGCGCTGACGACGTGGAACGCGAGACGTCGCCCTCCGGCGCCGCCGGCGCCCGAGGGGCTCACCGTGGACGTCTTCGTGACCACGTACAACGAGCCGCTGGAGCTCGTGCTGCGGACCGCCGTGGCGGCCCGCGACATGACCTACCCCCACGAGACGTGGGTCCTCGACGACGGCGCGCGCCCGGAGCTCGAGCGCGCCGCGGCCCGCCTCGGCGTCGGGTACATCACGCGCGGTCCCGAGTGGGAGGGCAGGCCGCGCTACGCGAAGGCCGGCAACGTCAACAACGCCCTCTTCCGCACGACGGGCGACCTCGTCGCGATCCTGGACGCCGACCAGGTCCCCGAGCCCCGGTTCCTCGACCGGGTGCTCGGCTACTTCACGGACGAGGAGGTCGCGTTCGTCCAGACGCCGCAGCACTTCTGGAACGTCACCCGCAAGGACCCGCTGGGCAGCAACGCCGAGCTCTTCTACGGCCCGATCCAGCAGGGCAAGGACGGCTGGGGCGCCGCGTTCTTCTGCGGGTCCAACGCCGTGCTGCGCCGCGAGGCGCTCATGGCGCTGGGCCTCACGCGCTTCACGCGCACGGCGGGCGGCCGGATGCGCAAGGCCCTGCGCGCGGGCCGCTCGCGGATGCAGGACCTCCTCGGCGAGCTCGCGGTGCGCGAGCCCGCGGCGATGCCCGTCGCGGAGGACGCGCTCGCGGCGATCCGCCGCGCCGAGGACGGGTTCCGCCACGGGGAGGTGCTCTCCGAGATCACGTACACGCTCCGTGCGGACTTCTCCCAGGCCCTGCTCGCGCACCCCGACCTGCCCGACGACGTCGTGCCGGAGCTCGACGCCGTCCTCGAGGCGGTCGACGTCGCGCGGACCGACCAGGCCCTGACCATCCACCCGCTCGACACGTCGAGCATCACGGAGGACATGGCGACCGCCATGCACCTGCACGCCATGGGGTGGACGAGCGTCTACCACCACGAGGTCCTCGTGCGTGGCCTCGCGCCGGAGGACGTGCGCACGATGCTCTCCCAGCGCCTGCGCTGGGCGTCCGGCTCCATGCAGGTGTTCTTCGGCGACAACCCGCTCACCGTCAGCGGGCTCACGCTCGCCCAGCGGCTCATGTACCTCGCGACGATGACGAGCTACCTCAGCGGGTTCGCCGCCGTCGCGTACCTCGCCGCGCCGGTCCTGTTCCTCACCACGGGCGTCTTCCCGCTGCACGCCGACCCCGCGCTGTTCTTCCTGCACTTCGTCCCGTTCTTCGCCGCCTGCCAGCTGCTCTTCCAGGTGTCGGGCCACGGGGCGCGCGGGCTGTGGCGCGGCCAGCAGATGTCCTTCGCCCTGTTTCCCACGTGGATCGCGGCGACGCTCTCCGGCGCGGCCGCCGTGTTCCTGCGCCGGCACCTGACCTTCGCCGTCACGGCGAAGACCAAGCAGTCCACCGGCAGTGGCTTCCGCCACGTGCGCGTCCAGCTCCTCACCGGCGCGCTGCTGCTCGCTGCGGCGGCCGTCGGGGTCCAGCACGCCCTCGCCGGCGAGGCGTCCGACGCCGCGACCGTCCTCTCGCTCGTCTGGGTCGGCGTCGACCTCGCCCTCCTGGGCGTCGTCGTCGGCGCCGCCCGCTACCAGGGGCCCGGTGACGCCGTCACCGACCCCTACCCCGTGCCGCCCGAGGTCGCCGCCGTCCTGTCGACGGGTCCAGCGGCGGGCTCGGCGGCGGACAGCGACGTCGCTGCCACCGTCCGCGTCCTCGAGAACTAGCCCCAGGAGCTCACCGTGGCCATGACCGCCAGCACCTCCTCCCCCGCCCTCGCCCCGTCGGTCGCCCACCCGCGCACCGCCGACCTCGTCCTCGTCGGCCACCTCGACGCCCGAGCGGTCCTCGCGCTGCGCGCGCAGGTCGCCGCCGCGGTCGTCGACGGCCCCGTCCTCGTTCTCCTCGACGTCTCCGCGGTCGACCGCGTCACGCCCTCCGGCGTGGCCGGCGTGCTCGACCTCGGCCGCGTCGCCCGCGCCGCCGGTGGCGACCTGCGCCTCCACGGCCTGTCGCGCGCCGTCGCGCACGCGCACGCCGCGCTGCGGCTCGACCTCGTCACCCGCGTGTACGGCGGGCGTGCCGCGGCTCTCGCGACGGCGGGGACCCCGTGAACGGGCGCCCGCCCGAGGTCCCGTCCGGGGACGGGCCCGTCTTCGTCCTGCATCCCCGGCGCACGCGCCGTCGCCGCCTCGGGATGGTCGTGCCGCTCGTCGTCATGGCGCTCGGGGTGAGCGCCGTGGGCTACGGCTTCACGCGTGTCACGCCGTCGCTGCCGGGCGCTCCCGCGCCGGCCTGCATGGCGGACGCCGACGCGGTCGTGCCCGAGCAGGGCGCGCTCCTCGGGGTCAACCTCGACTGGGAGGCGGAGACGCTCGCCGAGCACCGGCAGGACCTCGGGCACGCGCCCGCGGTCGCCGTCCAGTTCTCCGACATCCCCTACGACGACGCGACGTGGGAGCACACGGTCGGGGCCGTGGGCCAGGTCGAGGAGAACGGCGGTGTCCTGCTGCTCACGCTCGAGCCGCACGGCGGCCTCGACACGATCGGCGACGAGGTCGTGGACCGGCTCGCCGAGGACCTGCGGGCCCTCAACGCGGACGGCGTCCCCGTCGTGCTGCGCTTCGCCCACGAGATGAACGGCTCGTGGTACGCGTGGGGACAGCAGCCCGCGAAGTACGTCGAGACGTTCCGCCGCGTCGCGGCCGCGGTGCACGAGCGCGCACCGGGGACGTCGATGATGTGGGCGCCGAACTACGGCGGCGGGTACCCCTTCACCGGAGGCCAGTTCGCGGCCCTGCCGGGCACGCCCGACCACGCCGCGCTCGACACCGACGGCGACGGCGCGGTGACGATGGCGGACGACACCTACCTGCCGTACTTCCCCGGGGACGACGCGGTGGACTGGGTCGGCATCTCGCTCTACCACTGGGGCAACCAGCGCCCGTGGGGCAACAACGAGGTGACCGAGGACGGCAAGTTCCTCGCGATGCTGACCGGCACGTACGTCGGCACCGCGGGCGACGACGCCGCCATCCCGGACTTCTACCAGGTCTACGGCGTCGAGCACGGTCACCCGGTCGCGATCCCGGAGACGTCGGCGATCTACACCCCGTCGCGGGACGGCGCCGACGAGCTCGACGTCAAGCGGGCGTGGTGGCGGCAGGTGTTCTCCGAGCGCACCCACGAGGAGTACCCGCAGCTCAAGATGATCAACTGGTTCGAGTGGGCCAAGTTCGAGATCGAGATCAACGACGACGTCGACTGGCGGGCCGCTGGCTCGCCCGAGGTGCGCGACGCGTTCCTCGAGGACCTGCCGTCGTGGCTGCGGTACGCGGAGGACGTCGACGTCTGCGGTGACGGCTGATCAGCCGAGCCACCACTTCTGGTTCTCGGTGCCGGCGCAGGTCCACGTCTGGAGCGGGGCGCCGTCGGCGGTGGACGCGTCGCGCACGTCGACGCACCGGTCGGCCGGGACGCTGACGAGGTCGGCGGCGGGCGTCAGCACGAGCTGCTGGGCCCGCGCCCCCGAGCACGTCGCGAGCTGCACCGCCGCGCCGTCCGCCGTGGACCCGCCGGCGACCTCCATGCACAGGCCGAGCGCGCGCACCGTGCCGTCGGGCGCGAACGTCCACTGCTGGCCGGGGCCGTCGTCGCACGTCTCCAGCACGATCGGCGTGCCGGCGACCGCGGCGTCACCGGGCACGCCGATGCACCTGCCCGCGAGACCCCGGATCGGCCGCGCCGCCGGGGTGGCCCCGTCCTCCGGCGCACCGGAGCCGTCGTCCCCGGCCCGGTCCTCGGCGCGGTCCTCGCCCTCGCCCGTACCCGCGGGGGTGCCGGTCGAGTCGTCGTCCGGCGGCTCGTCGGTGCCGGCGTAGACCCGCACCCAGTCGACGAGCATCTGCTGCGGGAGCTGCGTCGAGCCGTCCGGCGGTCCGGGCCAGACCCCGCCGACCGCGAGGTTGAGGATCAGGAAGAACGGGTCGTCGTCGAACACCCACCGCCCGTCGTCGACGTCGTCGGGCGTGACGTGCGCGTACGTCTCGCCGTCGACCGACCACGTGACCGACCCGGGCCGCCAGTCCACCGTGTAGACGTGGAAGTCGTCCGCGAAGGCGCTGCCCTCCGGGAGGACGGACGAGGCCGTCACCGAGTTCGCCCCGGACCGCCCCGGCATGTGCAGGCTCCCCCACACCGTGCCCGGCTCCTTGCCGACGTTCTCCATGACGTCGATCTCGCCGCTCGTCGGCCACGGGTCGGTCGTGTGGACGTCGCGGCCGAGCATCCAGAACGCCGGCCACATCCCCTGCCCGCGCGGGACCTTGATCCGCGCCTCGAACGTGCCGTAGCGCTGCTCGAAGAGGCCGGCCGTCAGCAGGCGGGCGGACGTGAACTCGCACGAGCCGTAGTGGCACGTCGCACCGTCGTGGTTCTCGCGCCGCGCGGTGATGACGAGGTGGCCCTCGCCGTCGTGCGCCGCGTTGCGCGTGCTGTCGGTGTAGCGCTGGAGCTCGCCGTTGCCCCAGCCGTCGCCGCCGAGGTCGTACCGCCACCTGCTCGGGTCGGGCGGTGTGCCGGCCGGACCGTCGAACTCGTCCGACCAGGTGAGAGGTCCACGTGAGGGTCCGTCCGCGCCGTGGATCACGACGGCCGCCCCGGTGAGGGCCACCGTGACGACCAGCGCGACGACCAGGGGTCGCGTCCGCATGCTCCATCGTCCGGACGCCCGGTCGCCCGGCACAAGACCCGCGGCGTTACGGCGGCGTGAACTCTGCGCCGCGCTCCGTGCCCGGGCCGGACCCCGGAGGCGCCGCGCTCAGTCGTGGTCGGCGAGCGCGTCCGAACCGGCGAGGTTGCGCGCCTCCGCCTCGCCGAGGATGCGGCGCAGGTACGTGTACGTGAGGTCCCCCGCCGCCTTGTCGTACTGCTCCTCGTACCCGTGCCGCGTGTACAGCGCGAGGTTCTGCTTCGAGTCCTTGCCGGTGAAGACCCAGATCTCCGACGTCTGCTCGGGCAGGTACGGCAGCACCTCGAAGAGCATCTGGGTGCCGATGCCGCGGCCCTGCATGTCGGGCGCGACGGCGAGCCGGCCGAGCGTCGCCTTCGTCCCCTCGATCTCGACGCGCACCGACCCGACGAGGCGCGGGCCGAGCCACGCACCGATGGTCACGACGTCCTCGCGCGCGAGGTCGTCCCGCAGCTCGTGGAGCGTCTGCGTCAGCGGCGGGATGTTCGGGTCGCCGTACAGCTGCGCCTCGGTGACGAACGCCGCCCGCCGCAGGGTCAGGAGCTCGCCGGCCTCGGCGTCCGTGACGAGGCGGGTGGTGATCTGCGCGTCGTTCATGGATCCATCGTCGCAGAGATGCGGTCGCCTCACGGCGCGTGCCCGGGGTGATGTCCGCGGAGAGGACGGGCGGGCCGGACGGCGTCGTGCCGCGGCTACCCTCGGAGGGTGTCCACGTCAGCGCTCTCCACCTCGCCGGACGCCCCTCTCGGCGGCGTCGCGGAGCCCAGCCCCACCGCCCCGCAGCACTGGGTCCTCACCCTCTCGTGCCCGGACGGGCCCGGGATCGTGCACGCCGTGGCGGGTGCGCTCGCCCGGCTCGGTGGCAACATCACCGAGTCGCAGCAGTTCGGCGACCCGCTGTCGGGCCTGTTCTTCATGCGCGTGCAGGTGGAGGCGGCCGCGTCCCGCGAGCAGATCGTCGAGGCCCTGACCCCGGTCGCGGAGCG
This sequence comes from Cellulosimicrobium cellulans, assembly GCF_001722485.1. Lineage (GTDB taxonomy): Bacteria > Actinomycetota > Actinomycetes > Actinomycetales > Cellulomonadaceae > Cellulosimicrobium > Cellulosimicrobium cellulans_A. The sequence goes on from NZ_LWGL01000030.1 coordinate 20,935, forward strand.
GTTCTCGATGCGCTGGGACCTCGACGTCGTCGGGCGGCGCGTGCGCACGCTGCTCATGGTGTCGCGGGCCCCGCACTGCCTCGTCGACCTGCTGTACCGCGAGCGGTCCCAGGCGATGCCGATCGACGTCGTCGGCGTCGTCGGGAACCACACGGACCTGCAGGACATCGCGACGTTCTACGGCAAGCCGTTCCACCACGTCCCCGTGACCCGCGACACCAAGCCGGCCGCGGAGGCGCGGCTGCGCGAGCTCGTCGCCGAGCTCGACGTCGAGCTCGTCGTCCTCGCGCGGTACATGCAGATCCTCTCGGACGACCTGTGCCGCGAGATGCCCGGGCGGATCATCAACATCCACCACTCGTTCCTGCCGAGCTTCAAGGGCGCGCGCCCCTACGCGCAGGCCCACGACCGCGGCGTGAAGCTCATCGGCGCGACGTCGCACTACGTCACCGGCGACCTCGACGAGGGCCCGATCATCGAGCAGGACGTCGAGCGTGTCGACCACTCGCGCCGGGTCGAGGACCTCGTCGCGATCGGCGAGGACGTCGAGCGCCAGACGCTCGCCCGCGCGGTCCGGTGGCACGCGGAGCACCGCGTCCTGCTCGACGGCCACCGCACCGTCGTCTTCCGCTGACCCGCCGGCCCTGCGAGACCACGCTCGCGCGGGAGAGTCCCGGTCCCGCGAGGTAGAGGCCCGGACCGCGAGGTAGTGCCCTGGTCCACGAGGCAAAGCCCTGGCCTCGGACCAGGGCTCTGCCTCGTGCGACCGGGCTCTACCCCGGCGTCAGGAGCAGCTCAGCTCCTCGTAGGGCGCGGTGAACGTCGAGGTGACCTCCTCGCCGTCGACCGTCGCGGTCGCCGTCACGGTCGCCTCGCCCGCCTCGGCCGTCCCCGCCCGGACCGCGAACGCCCGGTACGCGTTCCGGCCCGGCTGCACGGTTCCGGCGGCGTGCGCGCCGTACGGCGTCTCGAGGCGCACGTGCACCGGGACCGCATCGTCGTTCGCCGCACGGACGGCGAGGTACGCCTTGCCCGCGAGGCAGCGCGCCTCCGCCTCGACGGCGACCGCGAGGTCGTCGCCGCCCTGCGGCTCGCCGCCGATCTCGAGCACGTGCGTCGCGACGTCGTACGTGAACGTGACCGTCTCGCCGTCGCCGACGGAGAACTGGTAGTTCGCGCCGCCGGGCGCGCCTCCGACGCCGTAGTTCTCGGCCCAGCTCAGGCCGTGCGCGACCTTGGTCTCGTACGCGCCCGCCGCGAGGTCGTCCGTCGACCAGGTGTAGGTGCCGTCGCCGTCGGGGTCCTTGAGCCACGACGCGAGGCAGTCGGGCGCCCACGTGCCCGGGCACCCGACCTGGTCCTGGAACGAGCCGGGCAGCGTGACGAGCGGGCCCTGCGCGGTGCTGGAGAAGTCCTTGCTCACCGGGTCCCAGTAGAAGGTCACCGGCCCGCCGTCGGTCGTGTACGTCGCGTTGCCGCCGTCCGGCACGCCGCCGACGCCGTAGTTCACGGTCCACGACCCGTTGATCGCGACCTTGTACTCGTACGTGCCGGCGGGGACGTCGAACGTCCCCTCGTACACGCCGTCCGGGCGCTGCGTGAGCCTCGCGGCCTCGCAGCCCGGGGCCCAGTCGCCCGCGCAGCCCATCGCCGCGTTGTGGCTGCCGGGCACGGTGACGAGGTCGATCTCGGGCTCGGGCTCCTCGGTGACGGTCCCGGTGACGTCGACCCCGACGCTCGCGAAGGTCGACGCGGCGGCGCGGTCGCCGTCGGCGTCGGTCGTCACGGCGCGGTACTCGACGAGCGTGCCCTCGGGCAGGCCGGTCACGTCGTGGAAGACCCGCGGCGTCGTGTCCTCGGCCGTGCCAAGGGGCGTCCACGCCTCCGAACCCACCTCGCGCCACGCGAACGACGTCTCCGCCCACGCGTCGGCGTCGACCGTCGCCGCGACGGGCGCGACGCCGGTGACGCCCGCGCCGGCGGTCGGGACGGTCACGGCGATCTCGCCGGAGGAGTCGGCACCGACCTCGCGGTCGGCCACGAGCACGACGGCGGACGTCGCCGGGACGCTCAGCGTCACCGTGCCGTCGGCGTCCGCGGTGACGGGCTCGCCCTCGCCGTGGAGCACGGCGTAGGAGGCGCCGGGCGTGAGCGTCGTGAACGTCGCCTCGCGCGCCTCCGACGCGTTGTTCAGCGCGACGAGGTGCTCGACCTTCTCCTCGCGGTCCACGCGGCTGAACGCGTAGACGCCCGCCCCGTTCTCCACGTACCGCTCGAGCTGGGCGCCCGTCGCGAGCGCCGGGTGCGCGTCGCGCAGCGCCGCGAGCGACGCGATGTGCTCGTAGAGCGGCGCGTCGGTGCCGAAGCGGTCGACGCTGCCGGCCTGCTCGCCCGTGACGAGCGGCTGGTCGGCGTACTCGGCGACCTGCGTCGCGAAGAGGGTCTGGCGCGCGTCCTTGTCGCCGCCCGTCCCCGCGAAGCCCTGCTCGTCGCCGTAGTACACGACCGGCTGGCCGCGCGTGAGGTACATGAGCTCGTGCGCGAGCTCGTCGCGCGCGAGCGGGTCGTCGGTGCTCGCGAGCATGTAGCCGACGCGGCCCATGTCGTGGTTGCCGAGGAACGTCGGCAGCGCCGTCGCCGACGTGTCGGGCGTCGTGTAGAGGTCGTCGCTCGCGAACAGCGACGCGAGGCCCTTCGCGCTGTTGCCGCTCGCGAAGCTCGTCGCGGCCGACTGGAACGCGAAGTCGAGCGTCGAGCTCATGTCGGTGCGGCGCACGTACGGCGAGAGCTTCGCGGCGTCGGCGTCGTAGACCTCGCCGAACATGAAGAACTCGTCCTTGCCCTGCGCGTGCGCGTGGTCGAGGACCTCCGTGGTCCAGCGCTCCCAGAACGGGAAGTCGACGTGCTTGACGGTGTCGATGCGGAAGCCGTCGATGCCGAGGTCGATCCAGTCCTGGTAGACGTCGACGAACCCGTCGACGACCGTGGGGTGCTCGGTCATGAGGTCGTCGAGGCCGTCGAAGTCGCCGTACGTCACCGACTCCCCCGTCCACGTCGAGTTGCCGCGGTTGTGGTAGAGCGTCGTGTCGTTGAGCCACGACGGGACCTTGAGGTCCTCCTTGCCCGCCGGCACGAACGGCGTGTACGGGAACGACGTCGCCGGGTCGAGCTCCGGGAAGTCGTCGGTGCCCGCGTACGTGGCCGGGTCGAAGACGTTCCCCGCCGCGTCGCGGTAGGGCGACGTCGCCTGGTCGACGTAGGAGTACTGCTTCTCCTCGTAGTCGATGACGTCGGCCGTGTGGTTGGTGATGATGTCGAAGTAGACCTTGATCCCGCGCTCGTGCGCCTCGTCGATGAGGGCCTCGAGCTCGGCGTTGGTGCCGAGGTGCGGGTCGATCTGCGTGAAGTCGGTGATCCAGTAGCCGTGGTACCCGGCGGACGCGTCGGCGCCGGTGCCCTGGACGGGCTGGTTCTTGAACGACGGCGTGAGCCAGATCGCGGTCGTGCCGAGGCCCTCGACGTAGTCGAGGTTCTCGCGCAGGCCCGCGATGTCGCCGCCCTGGTAGAAGCCCTTGTTCGTCGGGTCGAAGCCGGACACGAGCGGGTCGTCCCCGAGGCCGGCGGCGTCGTTCGACGGGTCGCCGTTCGCGAACCGGTCGGTCATGACGAAGTAGAACCGCTCGTCGGAGCCGGGCTGGCGCACGGGCGGGACGACGAGCGCGGCGTCCTGCCCGGCGTCGTACTCCCCCGCGAGGCCGAGCGGCGTGAGCGCGATGCGTCGCGTCGCGTCGTCGAACGTCACGCGCACGCGCGTGTCCCCGCCGAGCACGAGCGGGGCGATCTCCGAACCGCCGTCGCGGCCGTACGCCTCGTCCCACGCGTCGTCCATGGCGACCTTGTACTGCCAGGTGCCGGCGGGGACGTCGAACTCGGCGGACCAGACGCCGGGGGTGCCGGTCGGCGCGAGCTCGGTCGCGGCGCAGGCGGGGTCCCAGTCGGCGGCGCAGCCGAGCTCGGACTGGAGGTCGCCCACGAGGGCGGCGGTGCGGTCGTCGCCTGCGGCGGGCGCCGCGAGCGCGGCGACGGTGAGACCGGCGAACGTGGTGCTCGCGAGCGCGAGCGCGGCGGCCGACGCGGTCGCCCGAGCGGCGCGCGATCGGGTGGGGTGACCGGGTGACGCGGTCGGCGACGGCGGACGCCGTCGCGGCGTGGAGGTCATGAGGACTCCCTCGTCCAGGGGTGGGAACGGGACCGCCGGCGAGTGCGCGGCGACGCGTCCACCAGCGGGCGACGTCGACCGTGACCTTCTCCGTGAGCGGCTGTCACCGACAGTACCGATTGCAGAAACTTGCAGCAATACCCTGCACGCGCAGGCACCCGCTCCTTCCTCCGCGGAGGTGCCGACGGCGTACCGCGACCCGGACGGCGCTCAGCCCGCGAGGTGCCCCCAGCGCGCCGCGAGCTCCCGCCACGGCCCGACGTCGGCGACCTCGCCGTCGTCGAGCACGACCACGCGGTCCGCCCGGGCGAGCGCGGCGCGCTTGGAGGTCGCGCCGATGACGGTGGTCCCGCGCTCGCGCAGGGAGGTCCAGAGCTCGATCTCCGTCGCGGCGTCGAGCGCGCTGGAGACGTCGTCGGCGAGGAGCAGCTCGGCGTCGGTCGCGAGGGCGCGCGCGAGCGCGAGCCGCTGGACCTGTCCGCCCGACAGCCGGACGCCGCGATGGCCGACGAGCGCCTCGTGGCCGCCGGCCTCGTGGACGTCGCGCTCGAGGCGCGCCGCGGCGACCGGTCCGTCCAGCTCGCGGTCGTGGCCGAGGCGCACGTTGTCCGCGAAGGTCCCGGAGAGGACGCGCGGCACCTGGGCGACGTACGACACCTGCCCGGGGCGCAGGAACACCTGCGCGTCGACGACGTCGGTGCCGTTCCAGCGGATGGCGCCGGTGTGCTCCATGAGCCCGGCGAGCGCCGCGAGCAGGCTCGACTTGCCGGATCCCACCTGGCCGAGCAGCAGCACGAGCTCGCCCCGGCGCACGGAGAGGTCGACGCCCTGGACGCCGATCGTGCCGTCGTCGTGCACGGCGGTGACCCCGGCGAGGTCGAGCCGGTCCAGGGGCTGCCGGTCGACGGGCGACGGGACGGGCGCGGCACCGGCGACGAGGTCGACGTCGCGCGGCAGGTCCATGAGGTCGGTGCCCGCGGCGAACCGGCTCGTCGCACGCTGCCACGAGCGCGTGCCCGGCGCCTCGGTGACGACGGCCCCCGCGACGACGCCGAACCAGCCGAAGCCGTTGACCGCGTTCGCGACGAGCAGGGCGGTGGCGAGGTCCCAGGTCCCGGCGAGCAGGCCGGCCCAGGCGGCGACGACGCCGAGCTGGATCATGACGAGCGGCACGCCGTCGAGCGCGGCCTGCACGCGGTGCTCGAAGACCGCGGCGCGGACGCGGCCGGCGTCCACGTGGTGCAGGTGCGCGTGCACCTGCGGCGTGCGGGCGGCGAGCTTGACGGTGCGGGCGGCGTCGAGGGCCGAGACGAGCGCGCGACCGAACCGTGCGCGGGCGGCCGACGAGTGCGTCGCGGAGCGGCCGGCGATCGGGCGCCCGAGGGCGGAGGCCGCGGCGGAGACGACCATGACGGCGAGCAGGACGGCGCCCGCGAGCCACGAACCGCTGAGGAGGGCCGTGACCCCGGCGATGACCAGGCCGTTGACGAAGTCGACCCACCGGTCGGCGTACCGGACGAAGCGGTCGGCGTCCATCGCGCGGGCGACGACCTCGCCCGGCGGGGTGGCCGTCAGGCGCTGCTGGCGCGTCTGCCCGGCCATGACGGCCATCCGTACGCGCAGGAGGACCTCGACCCACCAGCGCGGGTACACGTACAGCGCCCGGGCGAGGCACAGCGGCGCGACGACGAGCAGCACCGCGAGCGGGACGAGCAGCGGTGCGGGGAAGCCCGCGCCTGCGCCCACGTCCTCGACGGCACGTCCCCAGAGGAACCCGGTGACGGCTCCCTGGGCGGCGAACAGGCTCGAGACGAGGAAGAGGCCCGCGCCCACGACGCCCCACGCGGGCCGCACGACCAGCGCGTGCAGCACGCCGCGCGCGAGGCTCGGCCCGTCACCGAGGTCGGGCAGGGTGGGCGGCGTGCCGCGCCGCCGCCGCCCGCCGACGGAC
>NZ_LWGL01000299.1 GCF_001722485.1 Cellulosimicrobium cellulans
CGGGGGCGGCGCGCTCGGCGACGTCCGCTCCGCCCGCTCCGTCCGCATGGTCCGCACGCGCCGGGGGAGCGGCGAGCGGGCGGAGGGGCCGGACGTCGGCGTGCGCGACGGCGCCGTCGCCCTCGACGCGCCACGTCCACGTGCCCGCCACCCGGCCGTCGACGAGCACCGTCGCCGCGACCTGGCCGTTGACGCTCACGACCTGCTTGACCGCGACGGCGCCGAGGACGCGCGTGCGGTCGTCGTGCGCGAGCACGAGGTTGTCGAAGTCGGCCACGAGCACCACCGGGACGGCGGTGTCCGCGGCGGGCCGCGGGGCGCCCGGGACGTCGAACAGCGCGACGCCGCCCGGGCCGGTGAGCGTGACGAGCTCCGGGCGCAGCACCTCGAAGGCCGCGCGCAGCCGGGTCAGCCCGGACCAGCGCTGCGCGTCGGCGACCGACGCCGGGCCGAACGCGGCGAGGTAGCGGCGCACGAGGCGGACCCGCGCGGCGAGCACGGCGTCCGGGTCGCTCGCCGCGGCGACGGCGTCGAGCTCGTCGGCGGACCGGTGCGTCGGCGTCCCCAGCCACGCGTGCGCCGTCGTCCACGTCGTCGTGGTCCCGGGGCCGGACGCCCCCCACAGGCCGCGCGGCGGGACCTGGACGAGCGGCAGCAGGCAGCGCGCGCCGTACGCGAGGTGCTTGGGGTCGACGTCCGGCCAGCGCGTGGCGAGCCGGCGCCCGAGCCCGACCGACGTGAGCGGCTCGGCGAGCAGGTCCCGCGCGGCGTCGGCCAGGTCGCCGAGGTCGACGTCGGCGAGCGCGGCGCCGTGCTGGTTCTTCGCCCGCAGGTAGGCCGCCTGGGTCGGTCGCGCGAGCGCGGAGAGCTCGAACGCGTCGTCGGCGGTGACGAGGTGGACCGTGCCGCGCAGCGCCGCGACGCGGACCAGCGAGCGGTCGAGCAGGCGGTTCCCGAGGGCGTCCGTCGTGAAGCCCGGCAGCCGGGACCACAGGCCGGGGTACGGCGACGTCGGGACCTGCGACTGGAGCCCGACGAGGTGGCGCACCTCGGCGACGACGCCGCCCTCGGGCACGTCCGCGCCGTCGTCGGACGTGGCGGGCGCGCTGAGGTGCTGGCGCGCGAGCAGGGCGCGGCCGAGCTCGGCGTCCGTCGCGCGGGGCGCGGACCTGTCGGCTCCGGCGCGCGCCACGGCGTCAGCCCAGGACGATCGCGAGCGCGGGCACGACGAACGTGGCGAGGAGCGCCACCACGACGACGACCGCGACGCGGCGGTTGCGGCGCGCACGGTCGCGCGGGTCGGTCGGCTGCCAGGCCACGAGGTCCTCCTCAGGATGGTCGGGGACGCGCACAGCGGGCGTGTCGGTGGGCGCGCGTCGACGGGCGCGTCCCGGCGGGGCGACCGACACTACCCGGTCCGTCTGACGCCTCAGAGCCGGCCGGCCGCCTTGAGCGCGAGGTAGGTGTCGGCGAGGCGCGGCGCCAGCTCGTCGGGCAGCGCGTCGACCACCTCGACGCCCCGCTGGCGCAGGACCGTCGTCACCGCGGCGCGCTCGATCTCGCCGCGCGACGCGGCGGCCGCGTCGTACACCTCGGTGGTCCCCGAGCGGTCGGCGCGCAGCGCCGCCACCTCCGGGTCGGCCGCGGCGGCGAGCACCACCTGGTGCTTCGCGGTGAGCTGCGCGACGACGGGCAGCAGTCCCGTCTCGACGGCCGCCGCGTCCAGGGTCGACAGGAGCACGACGAGCGCGCGCTGCGAGAGCCGCTCCTGCACCGCGCCGACGAGCCCCGGCCAGTCGGTCTCGAGGAGCGTCGGCTCGAGCGGTGCCAGCGCGTCGGCCATCGCGGGCATGAGCCGCGGGCCGGCGGCGCCCGCGACGCGCGCGCGGACCGTCCGGTCGTAGGCGATCAGCTCGACGCGGTCGCCCGCCCGGCCGGCGAGCGCGGCGACGAGCAGC
>NZ_LWGL01000300.1 GCF_001722485.1 Cellulosimicrobium cellulans
GGCCGGCGAACCGGTCGCGGTCGGCGAGCACCGCGGCGAGGCCGGCCGCGCCCGCCGTCTCGGCGACGGTGCGCGCGCCGGTGAGGAACAGGCCCGCGGCGCGGTCGATGGCGTCGTCGTCGACGAGGACGAAGTCGGCGAGGTGCTCGCGCAGGATCTCCTGCGTGAGGGCGAACCCGCACCCCGTCGCGAGGCCCTCGGCGCGCGTGCGGATGTCCCGCGACACGAGGTCGCCCGCGCGCCACGAGTCGTGCGCGGCCGGGGCGCCGTCCGCCTGCACGGCGACGACCTCGAGGTCGGGGGCGAGCGCGGCGGCGACGAGGCACGCGGCCGCCGCGCCGCTGCCGCCACCGACGGGCACGACGAGCGCGTCGAGGTCGGGCGCCTGCTCGAGCAGCTCGAGGTAGGCGGTCGCGACCCCGGCGACGAGGTCGGGCTCGTTCGCCGCGCTGATCAGCCGAGCCCCGCTGTCGGCCGCGAGCGCCGTGGCGTGGGTGCGGGCGTCGTCGAAGGTGGCGCCGTGGAGGACGAGGTCGGCGCCGAGGGCGCGGACGGCGGCGGCCTTGGTGGGGTTGGGGTCGGTGGGCATGACGATGGTGCAGGGGGTGCCGGTGGTGCGGGCGGCGTGGGCGACGGCCTGGGCGTGGTTGCCGGTGGAGAAGGCGACGACGCCGCGGGCGCGCTCGGCGGGGGTGGTGCGGAGCAGGAGGTTGAGGGCGCCGCGGACCTTGAAGGCTCCGGTGGGCTGGAGGTTCTCGTGCTTGACGACGACGTGGGCGCGGGTCGCGTCGTCGAGCGGCGCGTAGCGGCGGACGGGTGTCGCCTCGAGGTGGGGCGCGAGGAGGCGGCGGGCGTCGAGGACGTCGCGCAGGGTGGGCGGCGCCGGGGTGGTGGTGGCCGGGGTGCCCGGGCCGCCGGTGGTGGTCTGCGGTGTGGTGTCGGTGCGGGGCATGCGTCCACGGTCCCGCGGGTACACCCATAGGTCCAATGCCTGTTCGTGCTGCATCTATCGACGTGGTCGATGGGTGGCCTACGGTGGGCCCGTGGAGGGCGGCTCATGGACCTGACGAGGTTGCGCGTGCTGGCGGCGGTCGCGCGCGAGGGGTCGGTGACGGCGGCGGCGCGGGCGCTGCACTACGCCCAGCCGTCGGTGAGCCACCACCTCGCCCGGCTGGAGGCGGAGGTGGGTGTCCCGCTGGTGACGCGGCACGGGCGCGGGGTGCGCCTGACCGAGGCGGGGCTGCTGCTCGCGCGGCGGGCGGAGGAGATCCTGGGCCGCGTGGGGGCGGCCCGCGAGGAGGTGGAGGCGCTCGCCGGGCTGGCGGCGGGCCGGGTGCGGCTGGCGGCGTTCCCGTCGGCGCTGGCGACGCTCGTGCCGGACGTCGTGGCACGGCTCGGGCGGGACCACCCGGGCCTGGACGTCGGGCTGGTGGAGGCGGAGCCGCCGGAGGCGCTGGCGGCGCTGCGGCGCGGTGCCGTGGAGGTCGCCCTGGTCTTCGAGCACGACCGGTCGCCTGCGGACCTGGACGGGCTCGTCGCGGTGCCGGTGCTCGCGGAGCCGCTCCACGTCGTCACCGCGCGGCTCGGCGACCGGGACGACGCGGCGGCCGCTCCCGACGAGGACGACGACGCCGCCGCGGACGCCGACGCCGGTGCGGCCTCGCTCGAGCGCCTGGCGGACGCCGACTGGATCGCGGGCTGCGAGCGGTGCCGCGCGGACCTGGTGGCCCGGTGCGAGCGGGCGGGGTTCACGCCGCGCGTCGCGTTCGAGACGGACGACTACGTGGCGGTGCAGGCGCTCGTCGCGGCCGGGGCGGGCGTGTCGGTGCTCCCGGGCCTCGCGCTGCGCGCGCACCGGCACCCAGGGGTCGCGGTGACCCGGCTGCCCGGGGCGGGGCGGCGGGTGCTCGCCGTG
>NZ_LWGL01000301.1 GCF_001722485.1 Cellulosimicrobium cellulans
CGGAGCGGGGACCGGCCCCGCGCCGCCGGCGGTGGCGTCGGCGACGACGCGCACGAGGACGCGCACGACGCGGGTCGCGGGTTCGACGGTGTCGCGCGGGGCGGCGTACCCGGGCACGGGGGTGCCGTAGAGCAGCGCGAAGTCGCCGGGCCGCTCGACGCACCACGCGCGCAGCGCGCGGCACGCGGCGATCCAGCGTCCTTCGACGTCGTCGCGCGCGACGGCCGCCTCGGCGTCCTCGACCGCGGCGCCGAGCTCGTCGTAGCACTCGACGAGCAGGGCGGTGAGGAGGGCGTCGCGGCTCGGGAAGTACCGGTAGACGGCCGAGGAGACCATGCCGACGTCACGCGCGACCGCGCGCAGGGAGAGCTCGGACGGTCCCGAGCTCGCGAGCCGCGCCCGGGCAGCGGCGAGGATCTCACGCGTCAGGGTCTCGCGGGCGAGGGCGCGGGCGGTGCGCGGTGCGGGCATGCCGCCAGGGTGGCAGGAGAGATCGGCGCCCACAAACGAGAGCAGTGCTCTTGCCTTGCGCCGTCCGCCGTGGGACGCTGCTCGAGAGTGAGAGCACTGCTCTCGGAATCGGAGGAGCGCCATGCCCAGCACGTCCCACGACCACCACCTCGTCGTCGGCGCCGGCCCCGTCGGCCGGGCCGTCGCCGCCCTCCTCGCCGCGCGCGGGTCGTCCGTCACGGTCGCCACGCGCAGCGGTCGCGACACCGGCGTCGCCGGCGCGCGCCACGTCGCGCTCGACGCGTCGGACGCCGACGCGCTCACCCGCGCCGCCGACGGCGTCGACGTCCTGTACAACTGCGCCAACCCCGGCGACTACACGCTGTGGGAGCGGGTGTGGCCGCCGCTCGCGGCGTCGCTGCTCACGGCCGCCGAGCGCACGGGCGCCGTGTACGCGATCACGGGCAACCTCTACCCGTACGGCCCTGTGGACGGGCCCATGACGGAGGACCTGCCCGACGCGGCGACCGACAACAAGGGCGTCCTGCGCGCTCGCCTGTGGGCCGACGCCCTCGCCGCGCACCGGGCCGGGCGCGCGCGCGTGGTCGAGGTGCGGGCGTCGGACTTCATGGGCCCGGGGATCGGGGCGAACGGGCACGTCTCGCGCGTCGTGCCGGCCGCGGCGCGCGGCCGGGCCGCGTGGATGATCGGCCGCACCGACCAGCCCCACACCTTCACCGACGTGCAGGACGTCGCACGGACCCTGGTCGCTGCCGCCGAGGACCCCGGCGCCCACGGGCGCACGTGGCACGCGCCCAGCAACCCGCCGCGCACGCAGGTCCAGGCGCTCACGGACGTGCTGGCGAGCGTCGGGCTGCCGCCGGTGCGCGTGCGGTCGCTGCGGGGCGCCGGCTTCTGGGCCGCGGGGCTCGTGTCACCGCTCCTGCGGGAGATGCGCGAGCTGATGTACCAGTGGGAGCGCCCGTACGTGCTGGACGACTCCGCCGCGCGGGCCCGGTTCGGCATCGTGCCGACGCCGTGGGACGAGGTGTGCCGCCGGACGGCGCAGAACCGGGAGCCCGCGACGAGCACCGCCGGGGCGCCGGCCCGCCCGTAGCCCCCGAGGCGGCCGGCCCCGCGTAGCATCGAACGGATGGCCACCTCCCCCTCCAGACGGTCCGCGTCGTTCAGCGACACGCTGCGGTCGAGCGACGACGCGCGGCTCGTCGCGCTGCTCACGCGCCGGCCCGACCTGGCCACGCCGTCGCCGTCCACGCTGCTGTCGCTCGCCGCCCGCGCGTCGAGCCGCACGAGCCTCGAGCGCGCGCTCGCCGCGCTGACCGCGTTCGAGCTCGAGGTGCTCGAGGCCGTCCTCGTCCTCGACTCGGTGGGCGGCCCGGTGACGCCGGCCGCGGTCGCGGGCGCCCTCGGGCTCGACGGCTCGCGG
>NZ_LWGL01000302.1 GCF_001722485.1 Cellulosimicrobium cellulans
GGCCCCGCCGGCGCGAGCACGCACGCCGAGGCGGGCCGCACCGCGCCCACCGTCCCGACGGCGCCCACCGCGCCGACACCGCTCCTGCCCCCGCCGGCAGGCGCGCCCGCTCCTGCACCCTCCGACGGAAGGACCACCCCGTGAGCCAGATCCTCCTCGCGGAGGACGAGACCCGCATCGCGTCGTTCGTGGCCAAGGGCCTGCGCGCCGCGGGCTACGCGAGCACGACCGTGACCACGGGCCGTGAGGCGCTCGACCTCGTGAGCACGGGCGACTTCGCCCTGCTCGTCCTGGACCTCGGCCTGCCCGACCAGGACGGGTTCACGTTCCTGCGGCGCCTGCGCGAGACGGGCAACACCATCCCCGTCATCATCCTCACCGCGCGTTCCTCGGTGGCCGACACGGTGGCCGGCCTCGAGGGCGGGGCCGACGACTACATGGCCAAGCCGTTCCGGTTCGAGGAGCTTCTCGCGCGGATCCGCCTGCGCCTGCGCACCGAGCCGGCGGGCGAGGTCACCGTGCTCAGCCACGGGTCGCTCAGCCTCGACCTGCGCACGCGCCGCGCCCGCACCGCCGACCGGGAGGTGGACCTGTCCGCGCGCGAGTTCGCGCTCGCCGAGGCGTTCCTGCGCAACCCCGGGCAGGTTCTCAGCCGCGAGCAGCTCCTGTCGCGCGTGTGGGGGTACGACTTCGATCCCGGGTCGAACGTCGTCGACGTGTACGTGCGCTACCTGCGCAACAAGCTCGGCGCCGAGCACTTCGTCACCGTCCGCGGCATGGGCTACCGCCTCGCGGACGCCGCGCGCAGCGCCTGACGCACGCCGACGCCCGCCCCGGGGCGGCGGGGCGGGCGTCGGGTCGTGCTGCAGGAGCCCTCGGCGGTGTCGCCGAGGGCTCCTGCCGTCAGTCGGCGGTCTGCGGCGTCGGCGGCGTCGGCGCGGTGTCCGGCGTGTTCGGGGTGTCGGGCGTGCTCGGGGTGTCGGGCGTGCTCGGGGTGTCGGGCGTGTTCGGGGTGTCGGGCGTGTTCGCCGTCTGGGCCGTCTGGGCCGTCTGAGCGGTCACCGTGGTGATCGAGGAGCCGTTCTGCACGGCGCTCGGGCTCGGTGCGGGCGACGTCGTGGCGGCGGGCGCCTGCCCCGCCGTCGAGGCGTCGTCGACCTGGACCGAGGGCGAGACGACCGCCGGGTCCGGGGCGTCGAACGCCCCCTGCGCCGTCGCGACCGTGGCGCCGAGGCCGACCGCCCCGAGGGCGCCGGTGACGATCCACGCGCTGCGAGCCTTCATGGTGCTTCTCCTTCGTGTCGTGGGTGCGCGGCCTGACTGCCGCGCCTGATACGTAGTCTTGCGACGGGACGTGAGAGGCCGAGGAGCCCCCGATGAGAGGGTTCTCAGATGCCGACCGGTGCCGGGACGGGCGCCACGAGACCTTCCGCGACGGCGAGCCACGCCTCGGCGAGCTCACGCGTCGCGGCGCCCGAGGCGAGGGACAGCACGACCCCGGCCGCACGGGAGCGCAGCGCGACGGGGTCGACGACCTCCTCGAACACCGCGAGGCACCGCACGACGAGGCCCTCGACGCCGTCGTAGTCGGCCGGCGACAGCGTGGGCAGCACGGAGAGGTGCGCGACGACGCACGCGAGGTCGTCCACGCGGTGGCCGGGGCCGAGCGTGTCGACGTCGAGCAGGGTCTCCACGCGCGTGCCGGTGCTGTCGAGGAGGACGTTCGCGGCGTGGAAGTCGCCGTGGGTCGCGACGACGGGTCCGGGGTCGCGCGTCGCGACCGCGTGGGCGACCGCGTCGGCGAGGCGCGCCGTGCGCGCCGGGTCGAGGCCGTGCACCTCGCGCGCGGTGCGCGCGTACCGCTCGACACGCTCGGCCCAGGCCGGGCGGC
>NZ_LWGL01000303.1 GCF_001722485.1 Cellulosimicrobium cellulans
AGGCCCGCGGCGGCGCGCACGGCGGCGACGAGCGTGTCGACGTGCGTGAGGGACTGGCGCACCCGGCCGCCGCCGGGCAGCACGAGGCGGCCGCCGCGCACGGCGCCCTCGACCCGCGGGAGCAGCGTCGTGTCGCCCGGTCCGTAGACGGCGTGCGGGCGCAGGACCACGACCGCGCCGCGCTCGGGGTGGTGGAGGACGTCGTCGCGCAGGTACCGCTCGGCGGCGGCCTTGGTGGCGCCGTACGCGTCGAGGTACCGGTCGACGGGCGCCTCCGCCTCGCGCGCGTCGACGCTCGGGAGGAACGGGTCGTAGACGCTCGCGGACGACACGTGCACGAGGCGCGCGCCCGGGAAGGTCTCGCGCACGGCCCGGGTGCCCGCGACGTTGACCGCCCACGCGCGGTCGTGCCGCGCCCAGTCGGACACGACGGCGCCGGCGTGCACGACGACGTCGACGTCGGGCGGGTCGGCCAGCACGCCGTCGGCGAGGTCCCAGGTGCGGTGCCGGGCGCCGTCGACGCCCGCGTCACGCCGCGAGAACGTCCACACCTCGTCGCCGCGCGCGACGGCGTCGCGGGCGACCGCTCCCCCGACGAACCCCGACGCGCCGGTGACGGCGACCCTCACGAGCGCGTCCCCGTCGGTGCGGGCAGCGCGACGTCCGGGCCGCACCACGGCGCCGCGGCACGCGCGAGGGCGGCCCGGTCCGGCTTGCGGCTGCGACCGGCGAGCGCGAGGTGGTCGGCGTGCAGCACGACGTCGGGCAGCGCGTCGTGGTCGACGACGCCCGGCAGAGCGTCTCGCACGCGTGCGACGAGCGGGTGGTCCGGGTCGAGCGCCGGCGGCCCGGCGTGCCCCGCCCTCGTGCCCGTGCCCGTCGACGACGTGACGACGAGCGCGACGCGCTCGTCCCCGTCGACCTGGGGAACGCCGACGAGCACGGCCTCCGCGACCCCGTCGAGCGCGGCGACGCGCGGTTCGAACAGACCCGGGTAGATGTTCGTCGTGCCGCGGATGATCATGTCCCGCGTGCGTCCGACGAGCACGACGCGCCCGTCGGCCTCGAGGCGCGCGAGGTCGCCCGTGCGGTGCTCGGCGGCCGGTGCTCCGCGGCCGTGGCCCGTCGCGTCGAGGTCGTGCAGGTAGCCCGCCATGAGCGACGGCCCGGAGAGCACGAGCTCGCCGACGTCGCCCACCGGGTCCACGGAGTCGTCCCCCGCCTCGACGCCGTCGCGGTCGAGCCGCACCCCGACGCCCGGCAGCGGCCGCCCGACGAGGTCACCGTCGCCCGCGAACGCGAGCTTCTCGCCCGCCTCGACGACGGCGACGGGGAGGATCTCCGTCATCCCGTACACCCCGACCCAGCGCGTCGCGGGCAGCACGCGCGTGGCCCGCTCGAGCAGCGCGCGCGTCACGGGCGCCCCGCCGACGAGCGCGACGCGCGGCCCGACGGCCGGGACGGTCCCCGCCTCCACCGCGTCGAGGAGGGCGGTGAGATCGGCCGGCACGAGGTAGGTCCCCGCCGCGCCGTCGAGCTGCCGGGCGAACGTGACGACGTCGCGGCCGGGCGGGTCGGCGGGCACCGACCACGTGGCGCCTGCGAGCAGCGCGGGCACGCCGAGCAGCATCTGGTCGGTGTGCACGACGTCGCCCGGCGCGAGCTCGAACACCTCGCGGAGCAGGTCGCACCCGGCGTGCAGGGACCCGGCGGAGTGCACGACGGCCTTGGGCTGCGCCGTCGTGCCCGACGTGAAGACGACGAGCGCGTGGGCCGCCGCGTCGAGCGGGGGCAGAGCGGCAGCCGCCGCTCCCGCGGGCGCTCCTGCGCCGGGCCGCGCGAGCGCGCGTGCCGAGC
>NZ_LWGL01000304.1 GCF_001722485.1 Cellulosimicrobium cellulans
GCGGCTGCCCCGGCCGCGGAGGAGCCCGCGAGGTCGCCCGTGGGCGCGGCCGGTCCGGCCCCGACGCGCAGCCCCGCCGCGAGCGCGAGCAGCTCGCGGCGGAGCCGGTTCGCGTCGTCCTCCTTGAGGAAGCCGAGCTTGACGCCGGAGTCGCCCCCGCCGGCGACCTCGAGCTTGAGCTCGGCGAGGCCGAAGAACCGCGCCACGAGCGGCTGCACGATGTCGACGGCCTGCAGGCGGTCCAGGCGGGCACGCCGCTGCTGCCGGAACAGGACGCCGGTGCGCAGGTGCACGGACTCGTCGTCGACCGCGTAGCTCGTCATGCGCCACGCGAGCGCGGAGTAGCCGAGGCCGACGAGCCCGATGACGAGGATCCCGAGCAGCACCTGCCACCAGCGGTCGCCCTCGAGCAGGTTCTCGCCCTCGGGCAGCCCGTTGAGCGTCTGCTGCCCGACGACGACGAGCAGGACCGCGATGACCGTCCACCCGCGCACGAGCGGCGTCACGGGGTGGACCCGGTGCCACTCGAGACCCACGGGCGCGGTCGTCTCCTCGCTCACAGCCCCGCCAGCCGCGCCTCGCCCCGCGACGCGAGACGGTCGCGCAGGCGCTCCGCCTCCGCCGGCTCGAGGCCGTCGATCGTCGCGTCGGTCGAGGCGGAGGCGGTGTGCAGCTGGATCTGCGCGATGCGCAGCTTGCGTGCGAGCGGCCCCGCCTGGACGTCGACGTACTGCATGCGGCCGTACGGCACGACGACGAGCGTGCGGAAGAGGATGCCCTTGCGGATCAGCAGGTCGTCGTCGCGCTCGGCGTAGCCGATGGCCCGCACCTGGCGCGGCACGACGACCGCCGTCCAGACCGCCTGCACCACGACGAGGCCGAGGAGGACCCACGGCCACCACTGGTCGAGCAGGAGGAGGAGCACGACCGCGGCGACGGCGAGCGCGCCGAGCACGATCCCGGTCGACAGGAGGCGGGCGGTGGCGAGCCGTGGGGACACGCGGGACCACAGGACCCCGGGCGGGTCGAACGGTCCGTGATCCTCGACCACGGTGCCTTCGGGGGCCGGGACCGGCCGGTCAGCGTCCGTCATGGGTCGATCCTCCCATCCGTCACCGCGTCACCGGCGCCATCCGCGCGGTGATGCCGCCCTCAGGCGGTCGTGCTGGCCCCGGGCGTCTCGGGGTCCTCGTGCGTCGCACGGTCGCGCTCCTCGCCGACGTCGCCCGGCGGGAGCTGGCAGAAGCGCTCGGCGACGAGCCCTGCCACGGCCAGCGCGACGGCGCACGCGACCGCGACGCCCGCGGCGACGGCCCGGTCGCGCCGCGGCTCGATCGCGAGGTCGGGCAGCGTGACGAGCACCTGCGCGCCGTACCAGCCGGCGAGCAGCGCGCCCGTGAGGGACGCCGCCTTGGCGAGCACGAACGTGCGGGCGGCGCGGATCGCGTCGAGGCCGGGACGGCGGCCCTTCTGGTAGGCGCGCACCGTCCATCCGGCCCAGAGCACCCCCACGGCGAGGGCGCCGATCGCCACGTCGACCACCCAGGGCACCGGCGGCAGGTACGTGCCCCGGCCCTCGACCGCGCGCACGACGAGCCAGCCCACCACGGCCGTGACGACGGCGACCAGCAGCAGGCTCCGGACCGAGGTGCGGCGCATCAGCGCTGTGCGTCGGGCGTCTGCCCGGAGACCGGCGGGAACGGCGGCCACAGGTCCTGGCGCGGCTCGTCCTCCTCCGGCGCGGGCTGCGACGCGCGGTCGGCGGGCGGAGCGGGGTGCGGGACGGGCGGCGCGGCCGTCGGCTGCGCGACCTGGTGCAGCGCCGGGTCCGCGAGCGGGCCCGGGGCGGCGACC
>NZ_LWGL01000305.1 GCF_001722485.1 Cellulosimicrobium cellulans
GGCGCGCGACCGCGTCCTCGGCGTTCATGCCGCGAGAGCCGGGCCAGCGTCGCGCGCCGGCGCAGGACCGAGAACGACGTCACGCACACGCGGTCGTGCGCGCGCGTGCGCTCGATCGCCGTCGCGACGGGCACGACGGCAGCCGCCGCCTTGACGTCGACGTTGACCCGCAGGTCCGGCCACGTGCCCAGCACGTCCTCGAGCGCGGGCACCGGCTCGACGCCCCCGATGCGGGCGCCCCGCACGCGCCGCCACGGCAGCGCGGCGATCGCGCCCGACCCGTCGGTCGTGCGGTCGAGCGTCGCGTCGTGCAGCGCGACCGCGACCCCGTCGGCCGTCGCGTGGGCGTCGGTCTCGACGTAGCGGAAGCCGAGCTCGACCGCGGCGCCGAACGCCGTCAACGAGTTCTCCAGCCCGTCGAGGGAGAACCCCCGGTGGGCGAGCGCCACGAACCCGCCGGGCGGGTCGAGGTACGGGTGGTGCGGTCCGGCGTCCGTGCGCGTCGTGATCGTCACGCCTCCAGGGTGCGCCTCGCGCGCGCTCCTGTCGCGGCATCGAGGGCGGGCAGGCGCACGAGGAGCAGCAGCGCGAGACCGACCGCGAGCACGAGGACGATCCCGAGCACGCCCCACGCCTGCGAGCCGGACACCGCCACCGCCGTCGAGAACGCGAACGGGGCGAGGAAGCTCGCCGCGCGCCCCGTCGTCGCGTAGAGGCCGAAGGTCTCCGCCTCGTGCCCCGGCTCGGTCAGGCGGGCGAGCAGCGCCCGGCTCGCCGACTGCGCGGGCCCCACGAACGCCGTGAGCATCAGCCCGAACACCCAGAACGCGTCCTGGCCGCCGTCGCGCAGGACGAACACCGCGACCCCCGCGACCAGGAGCCCCACGAGCGACCCGACCACGACGCGCCGCGGGCCGATGCGGTCGTCGAGCCAGCCCGCCGCCACGGTCGACACGCCCGCCACGACGTTCGCCGCGATCGCGAACACGACCACCTCGCTCGAGGAGAACCCGAACGTCCCGACCGCCACCACGGCGCCGAACGTGAACACCCCCGCCAGCCCGTCGCGGTACACCGCGCTCGCGAGGAGAAACCACAGCGTCGCGCGCCGCTCCCGCCAGAGCCGCGCGACGTCGCGCCCGAGGCGCCGGTAGGCGCCCGCGACGCCCGTCCCCGCACCCGGCGGGCGCACCGGGTCCGGCACCGCGAGCAGCACCGGCACCGCGAAGACCGCGAACCACACCGCCGCCAGCAGCACGCTCACCCGCACGTTCAGACCGTCGTCCGCCGTCACCCCGAACCAGCCGACGTCCGGCTGGATGAACCCGACGAACAGGACCAGCAGCAGCACGATCCCGCCCACGTACCCGGCGCCCCACCCGATGCCGCTCACCCGACCGACCGTGGCCGGCGTCGACACGTCGAGCAGCATCGCGTTGTACGCCACCCCCGCGAGCTCGAAGAACACCGTCCCCACGGACAGCAGCACGACCCCCAGCACGACCCCCGACGCGAGCGACCCCGGCTCCGGCCGCACGAGGAACATCGCCGCCGTCGCCACCACGACCGCGCCCGTCGTCGTGCCGAGCCACAGCCGGCGCCGCCCCGACGCGTCCGCGAGCGCCCCGAGCGCGGGGGCGAGCAGCGCGACGACGACGCCCGCGGCCGTCATGCCCCAGCCGAGCCACGTCGTGTGCCGGGCGACCACCGCGTCGACGTCGGCCGTGCCCGCCTCGACGAACGCCGTCCCCGTGATCCACGTCGTGAACACGAACGTCGTCACGACCGCGTTGAACGACGCGGAGCCCCAGTCCCACAGCGCCCAGGCCGCGACGGCGCGCGGCCGCGCGGC
>NZ_LWGL01000306.1 GCF_001722485.1 Cellulosimicrobium cellulans
CACCGCGGGCCGGCGCGCGACCCGCCCTCGACGTCGACCTCGACGGGCTCGCGCGCGTCCCGTCGCTCGTCGCGCGCCTCGTCGAGCGCGCCCGCACCGCACCCGCGACCACCGAGGAGGACCACCGTGCGACCGCCTGAGACCACCGCCCTGCGCGTCGGGTACGTGACGAAGATGTACCCGCGCTTCTCGGAGACGTTCGTCGTGAACGAGGTGCGCGGGCTCGAGCGCCGCGGCGTCGATATCGAGATCTTCTCGTTGCGCGCCCCCGTCGACACCCGCTTCCACGCGTCGCTCGCGGCCGTGCGCGCCCCGGTGCACTACGTCCCGCGGACCGCGCGCCCGTCCGACGTGTGGCGCGCGGTCGGTGCCGCGCACGCACGCTTCGCGCCCGCGCTGCGGGACGGCGCGCTCGACGAGCTCCTCGCCGCCGACCCCGAGGACGCCGCGCAGGCGCTCGATGTCGCCGTCGCGGCCGACGGCGCCGGGATCACGCACCTGCACGCCCACTTCGGGTCGGTCGCCACGACCGTGGCCCGCCTCGCGGCGCGCGTGCTCGGCGTCGGCTACACGTTCACGGCGCACGCGAAGGACATCTTCCACGAGGACGTCGACCCGGCCGACCTGCGCCGCAAGCTCGCCGACGCGCGCGCCGTCGTCACGGTGAGCGACCACAACCTCGCGCACCTGCGCACGGCGTTCGGGCGAGCGGCCGACGGCGTGCGCCGCGTCTACAACGGCCTCGACCTCGCCGAGCACGCACGCTCGCGTGCGCCGCGGCTTTCCGGTCGGGTCGCGGCCGTCGGGCGGCTCGTGGAGAAGAAGGGCTTCGCCGACCTGCTCGACGCGCTCGCGCTCCTCGTGCGCGACGGTCGCGACGTCCACCTCGACCTCGTCGGCACCGGGCCCGAGGACGCCGCGCTGCGCGAGCGCGCGGACCGGCTCGGCGTCGCGGCGCACGTGACGTTCCACGGCCCGCTCTCGCAGGACCGCGTGCGCGACGTCGTCGCGCGCGCCACGGTCTTCGCCGCGCCGTGCGTGCTCGGTGCGGACGGCAACCGCGACGGCCTGCCGACCGTGCTGCTCGAGGCGATGGCCGCCGGGACACCGGTCGTCTCGACGCCCGTCACCGGCATCCCGGAGGCCGTGCGTGACGACGAGACCGGACTGCTCGTCCCGCCGGGCGACGCCCCGGCGCTGGCCGCGGCGCTCGACCACGTGCTCACGGACCCGGCGCTCGCCGCCCGCCTCGCCGACGGCGCCCGCGCCCTCGTGGAGGCGGAGTTCGACGTCGAGCGGACGTCGGCCGCGCTGCTCGACGTGCTGCGCACCGCGGCGGTCCCGGCAGCCGGCACCGAGTCTGGCGACGGCCCGGAGACCGCGACCGAGGGGAGGGCGGCATGAGGGTCGCGTACGTCAGCACCGACCCCGGCGTGCCCGTGTTCGGGCGCAAGGGATCGTCGGTCCACGTCCAGGCCGTGCTGCGCGTGCTCGTCCGCGCGGGTGCGACCGTCCACCTCGTCACCGTGCGCCCGGGCGACGACGTGCCGGCGGACCTGCTCGCCGGGCCGGGCCGCGTCGTCGTGCATGCCGTCCCCCTCGCGGCGACCCGCACGACGGCCGAGCGCGAGCGCGCGCTGCGCGCCGCCGACGCGCTCGTCGGCCCGGTGCTCGACGCCCTCGCCGCGGTCGGCCCGCTCGACCTCGTGTACGAGCGGTACTCCCTGTGGGGGACGGCCGCGACCGCGTGGGCGCGCCGCACCGGCACGCCGTCCGTGCTGGAGGTCAACGCGCCGCTGCCCGCCGAGCAGGCGCGGCACCGCGAGCTCGTCGACGCC
>NZ_LWGL01000307.1 GCF_001722485.1 Cellulosimicrobium cellulans
GCTCGGCGCGCGAGGCGGCCTCGACCGCACGGGCGGCGTCCCGCACGCCCTGCGCCGCGACCGCGGCCTCGCCGCTGCCGAGCGCGTCGAGCTGCGCCGTGTATCTCCGTGCCTCGCCGCCGAGGACGTCCTCCACCCGCTCCGCGAGCCGCTCGCGCGCCGTGCGCGTGAGGCGCCGCACGGCGTCGTCGCCGAACACTGCCTCCAGGAGCTTCTGCGCCACGATCGCGGTGCCGCCCGCGATCCCGATCTCGGCGCCCGTGATGCCGCCGGTCGAGGCGAACACGAGCACCATGAGGCTCACGCCGAGGCCGTTGATGCCGAAGGACAGCGCGCGTGCGGCTCCGCGCTTGCCGGCGCCCTGCTCGCGCACGAGGTCGAGCACGTCGCCCTGCCAGGCACGGATCTGCGCGGCGACGTCGGCGCGCACGCCGGGCGACGACCGCGCCAGGTCGAGCCCCTCGAGCAGCGCGTGGCCGGCCGGGTCGGCGCGCCACGTGCCGTACGCGCGCTCCGCGCCGGCGTCGGCGGCGTCGAGGACGACGGCCTCCAGGCCGTGCGCGATGGCTTGCTCCACCTGCGGGGCCTGCGCGGGCCGGCCCCGGAAGAACGAGACGATCGCGTCCCGGACGCGGCCGACGCCCTGCTCGACGGAGCGGAAGATCTCGCTCGTGCCGACGAAGTCCTGCCACCGGGCGAGGACCTCGCCTCGCAGGAGCGCACCGTCGCTCGTGGCGGCGTCGACCTGGGCGGCCGCGTCGGCGTAGGCACGGTCGACCGCGTCGCGGAGGCGCGCGTCCGACGCCCCCTGCGCGTCGGCGGCGCCCGCGACGAGCACGGCGCGGCGCACGAGGTCGTCGACCACGCCGTCGCGCGTCGCGAGCGCCACGCGGTCGCGCTCGTGGCCGTCCGCGCCGAGCGCGGACAGCCATCCCGAGACCTCCGCGACGACCCGCTCGGGCAGGAACCCGTCGACGAGCTCGGACTCCCCCACGACGAACAGCGGCGCGTCGCCCAGACCGTTCTCCGCCATCATGCGCCGCAGGTCGTCCGCGACAGCCTCGGCCCCTGGGTCGACGCGGTCGAGGACGATCGCGACCTGCGCCCGCCGCTCGGCCGCGCCGCGCAGCACGTCCCACGGGACGGCGTCGGCGTACCGGGCGGCGGTCGTGACGAACAGCCACAGGTCGGCCGCGCCGAGGAGCTGGGCGGCGAGCTCGCGGTTCGCCGTCTCGACGGAGTCCACGTCGGGCGCGTCCACGAGCGCGAGGCCCTGCGGCAGGGCGTCGCTCGCGACGAGGCGCAGCGAGCGCGCGGGATCGGAGGCAGCCGGGGACGCCGGTGCCGCCGCGCCCGCGTCGCCCGTCGTGCGGTGCGCGCTCACGCGCGCGAGGCCGGGCAGCACGCGGTCGGTCGAGAACCACCGCTCGTCGAGCGGGTGGTGCACGAGGACGGGTGCCCGGGTCGTGGGCCGCAGCACGCCGGGCGCGGACACGTGCTCACCCAGCAGGGAGTTGACGAGCGTCGACTTGCCGGCGCCCGTCGACCCGCCGACGACCACGAGCAGCGGCGCGGACTGCGACCGCAGCCGGGGCAGCAGGTAGTCGTCGAGCTGGTCGACCGCGAGCGCGAGGTCGTGCCGCGCCGTCTCGACGCCCGGCACCTCGAGCGGCAGCCGGAGCGCGGCGAGCCGCGAACCCGGTCGGCGGCGTCGCGGGCTCGCAGCGGTGGTCCGCGTCGATGCGGAACAGCTCGAGCGCGCCGCACACCTCGAGGACGAACAGGTCGCGGTCGTCGCAGCCCCGCAGGACGGTCGC
>NZ_LWGL01000308.1 GCF_001722485.1 Cellulosimicrobium cellulans
CCACACCTTGCGGCGCTCGGGCGTGTGGATCTTCGGGTTGTTCCACAGCAGGCCCCACGCCGCCGCCGCGCGGCGGGCGAAGCTCGCCATGCTGCGCGGCCTCCTCGACGGCGAGTCGCTGCGCGAGGACGCCGAGACCGCCCTGCGCGCGCTGGTCGGGCGCGACGACGCCCGCCTGCGCGACGACCAGTGGCGCGCGATCGAGGCGCTCGTCGCGTTCCGGCGGCGGGCGCTCGTCGTGCAGCGCACCGGGTGGGGGAAGTCCGCGGTGTACTTCGTCGCGACGCGGCTGCTGCGCGACCGCGGCGCGGGCCCCACGGTCATCGTCTCCCCCCTGCTCGCGCTCATGCGCGACCAGATCGCGGCGGCGGCGCGCGCGGGCATCCGTGCGGTGACGATCAACTCGGCGAACGTCACCGAGTGGGAGGACGTGCACGCCGCCATCGCCACGGGCGACGTCGACGTGCTGCTGTGCTCGCCCGAACGGCTCAACAACCCGGGGTTCCGCGACGAGGTCCTGCCGCGGCTCGCCGCGGACGCCGGGCTGGTCGTCGTCGACGAGGCGCACTGCATCTCCGACTGGGGTCACGACTTCCGGCCCGACTACCGGCGCATCCGGACGCTGCTCGCCGACCTCCCGCCCGGCATCCCCGTCCTCGCGACGACGGCCACCGCGAACGCGCGCGTGACCGCCGACGTCGCGGAGCAGCTCGGCGTGCGGGCGGAGTCGGCCGCGGGCACGGGCGGCGCGCCCGACGAGGTCCTCGTGCTGCGCGGCGGCCTCGACCGCGAGTCGCTGCACCTCGCCGTCCTCCCCCTGCCGGACCAGCCGTCGCGCGTCGCGTGGCTCACGGAGGCGCTGCAGGACGTCGACGGGTCCGGCATCGTCTACTGCCTCACCGTCTCGGCGGCGGAGCAGGTCGCGAGCCAGCTGCGCGCCGCGGGCCTCGCCGTCGCGGCGTACACCGGCCAGACCGATCCCGCCGAGCGGGAGCGGCTCGAGGAGGACCTCAAGGAGAACCGCGTCAAGGCGCTCGTCGCGACGTCGGCGCTCGGCATGGGCTTCGACAAGCCGGACCTCGCGTTCGTCGTGCACCTCGGCGCGCCGAGCTCGCCGATCGCCTACTACCAGCAGGTCGGTCGCGCGGGGCGCGGGGTCGACTCGGCCGTCGTCCTGCTGCCGGGCGAGGAGGACCGCCGCATCTGGGAGTGGTTCGCCTCCACCGCGTTCCCGCCCCAGGCGCAGGTGCGCGCGACGCTCGCCGCGCTCGAGGGCGGTGGGACGCAGTCCGTCGCGCAGCTGGAGACGCAGGTGGACCTCAAGCGGTCGCGGCTCGAGGGCATGCTCAAGGTCCTCGACGTCGACGGCGCGGTGCGCCGCGTCAAGGGCGGCTGGGAGGCCACCGGCCGGCCGTGGACCTACGACGCCGAGCGGTACGCGCGCGTCGACCAGACCCGCGAGGCCGAGCAGAAGGCCATGCTCGACTACCAGGCCACGACCGGCTGCCGCATGGCGTTCCTGCGCGCCGCGCTCGACGACCCCGAGCTCGAGCCCGGCTGGGAGTGCGGCCGCTGCGACCGCTGCGGCGGCGTGACGCTTCCCGCCGTCCCGGACGCCGAGGCCGTCGCCGCGGCGCGGGCCGACATGGACAGGCCCGGCGTGGAGGTCGTCGCACGGCGGCAGTGGCCGAGCGGGATGGAGCGCCTCGGGCTCGCCGTGCGCGGGCGCATCCCCGCGGAGGAGCAGGCCGAGACCGGGCGCGCCGTGGCGCGGCTCGACGGGCTCGGCTGGTCCGCGACGCTGCGCGAGCTGT
>NZ_LWGL01000031.1 GCF_001722485.1 Cellulosimicrobium cellulans
CGTCGAGCGCGGCGCGCGCGTCGGCCGCGGTCGCGGCGAGGTCGCCGGTGACGGTGAGGCCGCGCACGGCCACCGTGTCGTCCCCGCGCAGGTGGTCGCGCAGCGACGACGCGCCCTCCGCCGCCTCGAGGTCGGCGGGGACGACCCGCGACGCCTGCGGCACGACGGTCCACCGCACGAGCGGCGTCGTGTCGACGCCGCCCAGGGTCGCCTCCGTGACGACGAACGGCCCGGCGACGGAGCCGTCCGCCCCGGAGACCGACAGCGGGTCGTCGAACCAGCGGGGAGCCGCGGGGTCGACCGGACGCCACGTGCCGACGACCGTCAGCTCCGTGCCGGGCGAGCGCTCCGGGTCGGTGTCGGAGCGGCCGACCACCACGACGTCCCCGGTCGCGAGACCGAGCGTCTCCGCCGCGGCGGCGTGCAGCGCCGTCTCTCTCGGCGCCGAGGGCCACTCCCCCGCGACCTCGGCCACCTCGGGCAGCGCGGGGTCGACCTCGAGCACCGCACGGTCGACGGCGAGGCCCTCCTCCGGCGCGGCGGGCGCGTCGCCCACGGGCCCGTCGGACGCCGCCGAGAGCGGGAAGGGCTCCGTGCGCACGGTCCGGTCGACGGTGAGCGGCACGCCCGCGAGGTCGCCGTCGACGACCTCGCGGACGCGCGCGTCCTGCGCCCCTGCGTCGTCCGCGAGACGCGTCTGCACCTGCACGCCGCGCGCGGTGGGTTCCGCGCCGGCGAGGGCGTCGCGCGCGCCGGCGGTCGCGGCGGACTGGACGTAGCCGACCGTGGCGCCGACGGTGGCGACGATGAGTGCCGCGAGCAGCACGATCGTCGCGAGCAGGCCGGCCTGCGCGCGGGAACGCCGGACGGCCAGCGCGGTCGCTCTCACGTGCGACACCCTCCTCGTGACGTCGTCGTCGGTGCGACCGGCCGGCCGGGCGGCGTCAGCCGGGGAAGCCGCCCATGCCGCCACCTCGCAGGGAGGCGTTGCCCTCCGGGTTCGCGCTCGGCGCGAGCGGCTCGAACGGCGTCACCGGGTCCTGCAGCTCGCTCCGCTGGTCGCCGAGCTCGGCGAGCAGCGCGTACCGTGCCTCGCGCCGGCGGCGCTGCTCGCCCGGCTCGGGCACGGGGGCGGCCGCGATGAGCCGCTTCGTGTACTCCTCGCGCGGGGCGTGCAGCACGTCGGAGCGCAGGCCCTGCTCGACGATGCGGCCGTTCTGCAGGACGACGACGCGGTGCGCGAGCAGGTCGATCACGGCGAGGTCGTGGCTCACGAAGAGGCACGCGAACTGGTACCGCTCCTGCAGGTGCGTGAACATCTTCAGGACGCTCGCCTGCACCGACACGTCGAGCGCCGAGGTCGGCTCGTCGGCGACGAGCAGCTCGGGGTCGAGCGTGAGCGCGCGGGCGATGCTCACGCGCTGGCGCTGGCCGCCCGAGAGCTCGTGCGGGTAGCGGTTGTACGCGCTGCGCGGCAGCTCGACGGCGTCGAGCAGCTCGTACACGCGCTCCTGCTGCGACCTCGCGTCGCCGACCTGGTGCACGACGAGCGGCTCGGCGATGCAGTCGCCGACCGGCATGCGCGGGTTGAGCGACGCCGCCGGGTCCTGGAAGACCACGCCGATGCGCTTGCGCAGCGCCTTGAGCTCGCGCTTGCGCAGGCGCCCGAAGTCCTCGCCGAGGATCGACACGGACCCGCTGGCGGCCGGGATGAGGCCCAGCGCGCAGCGCGAGATCGTGGACTTGCCGGACCCCGACTCGCCGACGAGCCCGACGATCTCACCCTTGCGCACCTGGAACGACACGTCGTCGACCGCGCGGAACGGCGTCTTGCCGAGGCGCTGGTACTCGATCACCAGGTTGCGCAGGTCGAGCGCCGGCGCGGCCTGCGCGTCGGGGTGGTCGATGACGTCCTCGGTCGCGGTCCCGAACTGCCCGGGGCCGGAGCCCAGGTGCGGCACCGCGCCGAGCAGCCGCTTCGTGTACTCGTGCTGCGGGTGGTTGAGCACCTGGTCCGCCGTGCCGAGCTCGACGAGGTCGCCCTTGAGCATCACCGCGACGCGGTCGGCCATGTCGGCGACGACACCCATGTTGTGGGTGATGAGCAGGATGCCCGTGTCGAGCTTGTCCTTGAGCGAGCGCAGCAGGTCGAGGATCTCGGCCTGCACCGTGACGTCGAGCGCCGTCGTGGGCTCGTCCGCGATGATGACCTTCGGGTCGCAGCTGATCGCCAGGGCGATGACGACGCGCTGGCGCTGACCGCCCGAGAGCTCGTGCGGGTACTGCTTGAGACGCCGCTCCGGCTCCGGGATGCCGACCATGCGCAGCAGCTCGGCCGCCCGCGCGTCGGCCTGCTTGCCGAACGCGATGCCGTGGAGCTGGAGCGCCTCGGTGAGCTGGTCACCGATCGTCAGGACCGGGTTGAGCGCGGTCATGGGCTCCTGGAACACCATGGCCACGTCGTTGCCGCGCATGCGCCGCAGGCCGCGCAGGTCGAGGTCGCTCACGACCTTGTCGCCCACGCGGACGGTGCCCGACACCGTCGCATTGTTCGGCAGCAGGCCGAGCGCCGTCATCGACGTGACGGACTTGCCGGAGCCGGACTCGCCCACCAGGGCGACGACCTCGCCGGGGTGCACGTCGAGCGTGATGCCCTTGACGGCGTGCACGGTGCCGAACTCGGTGCCGAACCGGACGTCGAGGTCCTCGAAGGCCAGCACCGCGTCCGTGCGGATCCCGTCGGTCCCGGGGGTGATGTCGAGGGTCGTCATCAGGCCTTGCTCCTGTTCTGGCGGGGGTCGAACGCGTCGCGCAGACCGTCGCCGAGGAAGTTCACCGCGAGGGCGATCGCGAGGATCATGATGCCCGGCCACCAGAACAGCCACGGGCGCGTGGTGAACGCGTTCTGGTACTGCGAGATCAGCAGCCCGAGCGACGTGTCGGGCGCCTGCACGCCGAAGCCCAGGAAGGACAGCGACGTCTCGAGGAGGATCGCGGACGCGATCGCGAGCGTGGCCGCGACGATGATGACGCCGATCGCGTTGGGCAGGACGTGCTTCATGATGATCCGCCCGGGACCCGTGCCGACGGCCCGGGCCGCGGTCACGAACTCGCGCTCGCGCAGCGAGAGCACCTCGCCGCGCACGAGGCGCGCGAGGCCGGTCCACGTCACCGCACCGAGGACGAGCGTGAGCCCCCAGATGCCCCAGTCGCTCGCGATCGCGCCGAGCACCGCCGCGAAGACGAGGAGGGGGATGATGATGAAGAGGTCGGTCAGGCGCATGAGCAGCGCCTCGATCCAGCCGCGGTAGTAGCCGGCGAGCGCGCCGATGAGCGTGCCGAGGATCGTGGAGACGAGCCCGACACCGAGCGCGATGATCAGCGACTGCTGCGTGCCCTGCATGACGAGCGCGAAGTAGTCCTTGCCGATCGTGTCCTGCCCGAAGGGGTGCTCCCACGACGGCCGGCCGCCGTTGACGACCTCGCCCGCGAGCGTGTAGTCGTGCGGCCACCAGCCCGGGATCGGGCCGATGCCCACGGACGTGAACGCGACCACGGTGATCACCGCGAGGACGACGAGCGAGGCCATGGCGCCCTTGTGGCGGAAGAACCGGCGCCGGACCAGCTGGCCCTGGCTGTACGACTTTTCCTCGCGCGGCTGGTCCTCGATCGCGATCGCCGTCGACTTCGCGCCCACCGCGTCGGTGCCGGTGGGGCCGACGATCGGCTCGAAGGACTCGTCGCCCTGCTGGGTGCGGTTGTCGTCTCTACTCATCCCGGCCTCCGGGTGTCGCTGCGCGGGTCGTGCAGGTCGTGCGCCCGCTCGTCGATGTCTGCGTGCCGGCGCTCGTCGCCGGCGTGGTGCTGCGTGCCACGAGCCTCACCGCCGGATCCGCGGGTCGAGGTACGCGTACGCGATGTCCGCAATCATGTTCATGAGGATCGCCGCGACACCCGTGACCAAGAAGAACGCCATGACGGGGTTGGGGTCGACGTTGTCGAGGCCCGTGCGGAACAGCTCGCCCATGCCCTTCCAGCCGAAGACGGTCTCGGTGATGACCGCACCGCCGATGAGGCCGGCGAAGTCGAACGCGACGATCGTCGTGATGGGGATGAGCGCGTTGCGGAAGGCGTGCTTCGTGATGACGGCCCGCTCGGAGAGACCCTTCGAGCGCGCGGTGCGCACGTAGTCCTGCCCCATGACCTCGAGCATCGAGGACCGCGTGTAGCGGCTGTACGACGCCACGGAGACGAGCGTGAGGACGATGGTCGGCAGGATGAGCTGCGCGCCCTTGTCGAGGAACGACTCCCAGAAGCCGCCGCCGAAGTTCGGCGTCTCCGCGCCGATCGTCGAGATGGGGCGCGACTTGAGGTCGAGGAAGCTCGCGAAGTGCGCCATCGCGATGTCCGCGACGACGAGCACGCTCATGATGACGCCCGTGACGGTGGAGGCGAACATCGCCTGCCGGCGGGAGTACCCGCCCCACAGGTAGCCGACGAGCAGAGACAGCGCGATGGCCAGGACGAAGAGCCCGATGAGCACCCACCAGCCGCTCGGCTCGACGAGGAGACCGGCGAAGGCGAAGTACGACACGAGGCCGACCGCGACGGTGGTGAGCGTCGCCCAGAGCACGCGCCGGTTCGCGAGGCCGGTGACGAGCGAGGTGACGAGCACCGCGGCACCGGCGCCGACGAGCGCCACCACGACGGGGCCCATGAACGGGTTGCGGTACCAGTCGAGCGCGTTGAAGACGAACATCACGACGGTGACGAAGATGAACGTGGCCCCGGCCGTGACCAGCCGGCGACGGGCGTCGCCGCCGAGCACCGCCTGGGCGACGAAGCCGAGCAGCGCGGCGACGACCAGGATCGCCGGTGGGCTGACCCATCCGCTCGCGATCCAGTCGTTGTAGCGGATCGCGCCGTACTCCTTGAGGAGCACCGCGGCCCAGAAGACCGGGAGCGAGAAGAAGAGGAACGCTGCGAACGTCACCGTGTAGTCGAAGCCGGAGTACTGGCGGATCGCGGTGAGGATGCCGAGCGCGACGCCGACGATGATCGCGAGGATCGTGGCGAGGACGACGAGGCGCAGCGTCGAGCCCGCCGCCTGGCCGAGGAGGCTGCCGACGTCCCGGTTGGTGCGGTCGACGCCGAGGTCGCAGTTGAGCGTCACGCAGCCGGCGACGCCGCGGAGCCAGTTCCAGTACCGCAGGTACCACGGGTCGTCGAGACCCATGAAGGCGACGCGCGCGTCGATGAGCTGCTGGCGGTTGTCCGCTTGCGTCTCGCGGAGATCCTCGAGGGGGTCGCCCGAGTTGATCACCATGATGTACAGCAGGAACGACGCGCTGAGGAGCACCAGGAACGAGATCCCGATGCGCCGCAGGATGAATCTGAGCACGGGTTTACCCTTCAAGCCTGGCGCCGGTCGGGCGCCTGCTCCGTGTGGGACAGCAGATCACTGTATGCCACCGGACGACGGACTCCTGCATCGCTGCGTCCGAGCACCCCTGTGGGGCAGGAGGCGGCGCCTCCTGCCCCACAGGGTGCCTGTTCAGGACGAGCTCGCGGGAGCGTGTGCTACCGCGAGCGGGTCACGCTCACTCGGCGCGGGCCCACTGCTCCGCGTTCCAGACGACCGTGCTCTGCGTCGCGGTGTCGCGGACGTTCTGCAGGGTCGAGCTGTACGCGACGACGCCCGGGTGCGCGAACACCGGGATGCCGTACAGGGTGTCCCAGAGCTGCTTCTCGATGACCTTGGTCTGCTCGAGGTGCACCTCGGGGTCGACCGACGACGCGAGCGTGTCCCACGCCTCGTCGACGACCGGGTCGCTGTACTCGCCGTAGTTCTGCGGCTGGCCCGTCGCGTAGATGTTCTGGCCCGAGGCCTTCTGGCCCGAGCCGGCCCACGCGAAGAGCGCGACCTCGTAGTCACCGTTCGGCAGCACGTTGTCGAAGAAGTCGGCGGCACCGACGTCCTGGACCTGGAAGCCCGCCTGGTCGCAGCTGGACTTGATGAGGGCGACCTGGTCGGCGCGGCGCGGGTTCGGCGCCGAGTAGCCGATGCGGACCGTGACCGGCGTCGGGACGCCGGCCTCGGCGATCTTGGCCTGGGCGGCCTCGATGTCGACCTCGTCGTAGCGACCGTCGTAGCTGGCCTCGACGACCTCGTCGTAGTTCTCCTGGAAGGGGAACACCTCGCGGGCGTTCATGACCTCGGCGTCCGGGTTGAGCGGCGTGATGAGGTTGTCGATGATCTGCTGGCGCGGCACGCACAGGGCGAACGCTTCGCGCAGGGCCAGGTTGTCGGCGAAGACGTTGCCCTCGCGGAAGTTGAAGTCGAGGTGCTCCCACGTGAGCGAGGAGCCCGTCTCGACCGTGACCGTGTCGCCGATCGCCTCGAGCTGGCCGAGGGTGTCGACCGTCGCCTGCGGCTCGATGACGTCGAGGTCACCGTTCTGCAGCGCCTGGACGTGCGTGTCGGCCGCCGTGAAGCGGAACGTCAGCTCGCGCGTCGAGGGCGGCGTGCCCCAGTACTTGTCGTTCGCCGTGAGCGTCAGGGACTGGCCGGCGGTCCAGCCGTTCTCCTTGAACGTGTACGGGCCGGACGACGGCACGAGCGCCGGGTCGGGCAGCTCGCCCGGCGTCGGCGACAGCCAGCCGGTGTTCCAGAACTCGGCCAGCGGCGCGAGCTTCGTGTAGTCGCGGTCGCGGATGGCCGTGACCATCTCCTCGACCGACATGCCGGACTGCTCGGCGGCGACGTGCGCCGGGAGCGGCGCGGCGACGAGGATCTCCCAGTCGGCGTAGACCGTCGGGTAGTCGAGGACGAACTCCTTGCTGTCCGGCTCGCCCTGCGGGCCCTCCGGCACGTACTCGCCGTAGGTGAGGCCCGAGACGTGGTTGAACAGCGGCGTCTCCGGGTCCGCCTCGCTCGGGATCGCCTGCGCGGCCCAGTCGAGGATGAAGTCGGCCGCCGTGATCGGCGTGCCGTCGGACCACACCGCGTCGTCGGCGATGGTGTACGTGACCTGCAGCGGGTCCTCGTTCGTGACCTCGTACGAGCCGAACGACTCGTCGTGGCAGATGGTCCCGTCGGTGCCGAAGTAGAAGAACTGGCCCTGGATCCGCTCGGTGACGACGCTGTTGTACGTCGAGTACGTCTCGGGGGTCCAGGAGTTGTAGCCGAGGAACTCGTCCTCACCGACGGAGAACGAGATCTCGCCGTCCTGCGTCTCGGTGATGCCGTTGTCCTGCTTGCAGGGGTCGTCCGGGTCGATCTCCGCCGACGCCGTGCTCTCCGTCGAGTCCGTCTCGTCGTCGTTGTTGCCCGCGGGGCTCGTGCACGCTGAGAACAGCAGTGCACCGGTGGCTGCCACCGCGATGGCAGCGCTCGTGCGCCTGATCTTCAATGTTCCTCCTCCAGGGGATGGTGGGCACGGCACCCGGACGTCAGCTCGTCCCGGGCCGCCCCGACCCGCACCGCCCGGTGCGACCCGGCGTGCGTGGTCGGGTACGCCCACCACGGTTTCGGGCAACGCTACATACCCAGATGCGTGCATTGTCCGTTCCGCCCGGATGCTGGAGGCGATCGTTACCGAGTTGATACTGGTCGGTACGAGCCCGACCCGGGCCCGAAATCGCCTCGAAACACGCGCGGAACACGCCGCACAGGCCTGTGACCTGCACCACTGCTCCCGCAGACCTCTGTGTGACGTCGGGCACGCCGTCGTGCGGGCGTCCGCTCTAGACGTTGAAGCGGAACTCCACGACGTCGCCGTCGGCCATGACGTAGTCCTTGCCCTCGACGCGCGCCTTGCCCGCCGCGCGCGCGGCCTGCACGGACCCGGCCTCGACGAGGTCCTCGAACGACACGACCTCCGCCTTGATGAAGCCGCGCTCGAAGTCGGTGTGGATGACGCCCGCCGCCTGCGGGGCGGTCCACCCCTTGCGGATGGTCCACGCGCGGGACTCCTTGGGGCCCGCCGTGAGGTATGTCTGCAGGCCGAGCGTGTCGAACCCGACGCGCGCGAGCTGGTCGAGCCCCGCCTCCGTCTGGCCGGTCTCCGCGAGCATCTCGCGCGCCTCGTCCGGCTCGAGCTCGACGAGCTCGGACTCGAACTTGGCGTCGAGGAAGATGGCCTGCGCCGGCGCGACGAGCGCGCGGAGGCGGTCCTGCATCGCGGTGTCCGCGAGGCCCTCGTCGTCGGTGTTGAAGACGTAGATGAACGGCTTGGCCGTGAGGAGCTGGAGGCTCGCGACGTCGGCGAGGTCGAGCCCCGCGGACGCCGCGCCCTGGAAGAGGGTGGTCCCCTCCTCGAGGATCGCCTGCGCCTTCTGCGCCGCGGCGAGCAGGGCGGCGTCGCCCTTCTTGATCTTGACCTCCTTCTCGAGGCGCGGCAGCGTCTTCTCGAGCGTCTGGAGGTCGGCGAGCACGAGCTCGATGCTGATGGTCTCGATGTCGCCCTCGGCGTCGACCGAGCCCTCGACCCGGACGACGTCCGGGTCGGAGAAGACGCGCGTCACCTGGCAGATGGCGTCGGCCTCGCGGATGTTGGCGAGGAACTTGTTGCCGAGCCCCTCCCCCTCGCTCGCGCCCTTGACGATGCCCGCGATGTCGACGAACGACACCGTCGCCGGCAGGGTCTTCTGGCTGCCGAAGATCTCCGCGAGGCGGTCGAGGCGCGGGTCCGGCAGCGGCACGACGCCCACGTTGGGGTCGATCGTCGCGAACGGGTAGTTCGCCGCGAGGACCTGGTTGCGCGTGAGGGCGTTGAAGAGGGTGGACTTGCCGACGTTGGGCAGGCCGACGATGCCGATAGTGAGAGCCACGGGCCACCATCCTACGGGGAAGGGCGCCCCGGCCTCCCGGCCGGGGCGCCCCTCCGTCACGCGTGACGACGCGTCAGGCGTACGACATGACGCGCTGCAGCAGCTCGGGCGACCGGCGGTCGTAGACGCGCGCGCCCCACCGGACGCCGAGCACGAGCACCAGGACGCCGAGCACGGGCCCGACGGCGAGGCTCACCCAGCCGAGCGCCGCGGACGGCAGCACGACCGCGAGCACGCCCGGCACGAGCACCGGCAGCGACAGCGCGAGGACGAGAGCCATCGCGACGGTCTGGGCGACCATGGTCGCCATCGCGGCGCCCTGCGGCGACTTGAAGGGGCTGTCGCCGGGCTTCGGCACCGGGTAGAGGAGGCGTGCCGACGCCGCGCTCGAGACCCCGAGCGAGACGAGGAGCAGGCCGAGCGTGAGGCCGAGGACCGCGGGCAGCACGTCCCAGCGGCCCGCCACCCCGGCGGAGACGACCGCGAACAGCACCGACACGGGCACGCCGCCCGCGAGGACCGGGATCGCGCGCCCCCACCGGTCGGCCCGGCCGCTCACGCCCGTGGACACGTGCAGCGCGAACGCCGTGTGGTCGTACGCGACGTCGGCGGAGATCGCGAAACCGAGGATCCAGGCCGTGAGGGGGCCGAGCGCGAGGAAGACCTCCGAGCCCGGTCCGCCGCCCACCGCCAGCAGCACCACGGGGATGAGCGGGACGACCGCGATCGAGCCGGAGTACCGCGGGTCGCGCAGCCAGTACGTCGCGGTGCGCGCGGCGACCGCGCCCG
Source organism: Cellulosimicrobium cellulans (assembly GCF_001722485.1). Lineage (GTDB taxonomy): Bacteria > Actinomycetota > Actinomycetes > Actinomycetales > Cellulomonadaceae > Cellulosimicrobium > Cellulosimicrobium cellulans_A. Next base: position 9,622 of record NZ_LWGL01000031.1, read on the forward strand.
TCGGGGTCGCCGGGAACCGCGAGAACATGCCGAGGCCCTTCGCGCGGCCGCCCGCGCCCGACGTCGGCGGCGTGACGAGCGCGCGCGCCAGGCACCGGTCCCACACGACCCACGCGACGCCCAGCGTCACGAGCGCCACGACGAGACGTGCGAGCGCGAGGCCCCACGCGCCGTCGTGCACGGCGGCGCCGAGGCCCCACGGGGCCCCGAACGGCGTCCAGGCCACGACGTCGGACAGGCGGACGACGAGGCCGCGCACCGCGTCGCCGTCGGCCGAGTCGCCCAGCTGGCTGCCCGCCCACGTGATCGCGGGGCCGATGAGCATGAGCGGCACGAACGCCGCGATCGTCACGACCTCGCGGTAGCGCCGCGACTCGAGCAGCGGCGCGAGCGCGGTCGTGGTGGCGCGCGAGCCGACGACGCACAGCGCGAGCGCGAGCACCGCGCCGACGAGCGCCGCGACCAGGGCGAGCGGCGTCCGCCACCACGCGAACGAGACGCCGAGCGCCGAGAGACCGGTCGCGATGCCCGGGATCGACACGACCCCCGCGAGCGCGAGGCCCGCGAGCAGCCGGCGCTGCGGGATGCCGAACAGGACGAAGCGCTGCGGGTCGAGCGTCGCGTCGACGCCGAATGCGAAGAGCGGGACGACCCACCACGCGAGGACGGCGACCGCGCCGACGAGCACCGTGACGGCGCCCGCGAGCACCGGGTCGTGCGTGCCGAGCGCCACGGCGCCGACGACGACCATGCCGACGACGAAGAGTCCGTAGAGCGACCCGATGACGAAGCCGACGGTCTGCCACGCGCTCCGGCGGAACGCGTTGGCCATGAGGGTGAGCTTGAGCCTTACGAACTGCGCAGCCATGCGAGCCCCTCCGACGTCTGACGGCCGCCCACGAGCTCGACGAACCGGTCCTCGAGGCTCTCGCCGCCCCGGACCTCGTCCACGGTGCCCGCGGCGAGCACGTGCCCGCCCGCCACCACGGCGACGTGGTCGCACATGCGCTGGACGAGGTCCATGACGTGCGAGGAGACGACGACCGTGCCGCCCGATCGCACGTAGTCGGCGAGGATGTCGCGGATGTTCGCGGCCGAGACCGGGTCGACGGCCTCGAACGGCTCGTCGAGGACGAGGACCTGCGGCGCGTGGATGAGCGCGGTGGCGAGCGCGATCTTCTTCGTCATGCCCGCGGAGTAGTCGACGACGAACGTGTTCGCGTCCTCGGCGAGGTCGAGCGCGGCGAGCAGGTCGCCCGTGCGCTCGGCGACGGTGTCGCGGTCCATGCCGCGCAGCAGGCCCGCGTAGGTGATGAGCTGGGCGCCGGTCAGCCGGTCGAACAGCCGCACGCCGTCGGGCAGGACGCCGAGCCGGCGCTTGCCCTCGACCGGGTCGGCCCACATGTCGGTGCCGTGCACGTGCGCGCTGCCGAAGTCGGGGCGCAGCATGCCGGTCGCCATGGACAGCGTGGTCGTCTTGCCCGCGCCGTTGGGCCCGACGAGGCCGTAGAACGAGCCGGCGGGGACGTCGAGGTCGACGCCCGCGACCGCGACCTTCTCCCCGAAGCGCTTCCATAGCCCCCGCAGGGACAGGGCCGCCGACGGGTCGGGCGGCGTCGTGGGCGCCTGCCCGGGGGCGGGCGCGGGGGCCTGCGCGGCCGGCGCGGCCGGCGCGGGGACGGGGCCGGCAGGTGGGGGCTCGTGCGTGGGGTCGACCATGCCGCCCAACCTAGCGGAGCGTCCGGCGGCGCCCTGGTGCGGTTTGTCACGACGCGCCGAGGTGTCCGTCACGCCCGTGCGCGCGCCCGCCGGCCTGTCGCGGGCCCGCGCTGTCGGTGCTCCGTGGGAAGGTGCGCGCATGGACTCGTGGGGGCTGTTCTCGGTCGGGCTCGTGCTGGGCGTCGTCGTCGGTGCGGCGCTCGTGCTCGTCGTGCGGCGCACGTCGCCCGACGGCGCGGCCGCCGAGGTCCGCCGCCTCACCGCGATGCTCGCGCAGGCCCAGCAGGAGGCGGCGCGCGGTGCGGGCCTCGCGGAGCGGCTCGAGGCGGAGCGCGAGGGCTTCGACCGTCAGCTCGCCGCCGAGCGCGAGGCGTTCGTCCGCCAGCTCGCCGCGGCCCAGCGCAGCGCCGACGAGCGGCTCGACCTCGCGCGGGCCGCGCACGAGCAGCAGCTCGCGGACGTCCAGGAGGCGGCCGCGCGCCGCGTGGCCGAGGTGCAGGGCGACCACCGCCGCATCGAGACGCAGTTCGAGGCGCTCTCGCGCCGTGCGCTCGCCGCGACGTCGGAGCAGTTCCTCGCCCACGCCGAGGAGCGCCTGCGGCACAGCCACGAGACGGGCGCGGCCGAGCTCGCGAAGCGTGAGGAGGCGGTGCGCACCCTCGTCGAGCCGCTCGCGCGCTCGCTCGAGCAGATGCGCGCCGAGGTGGCGGCGGCGGAGAAGGCGCGGGCCGCCGGCCACTCCGCGCTCGCCGAGCATCTGCGCCAGCTCGCCGAGGCCAGCGCCGACCTGCGCAGCGGCACGAACGACCTCGTCACGGCGCTGCGCTCGTCGCAGACGCGCGGGGCGTGGGGCGAGCTGCAGCTGCGCCGGGTCGTCGAGGCGGCGGGGATGCTGTCGCGCGTCGACTTCACGGAGCAGGCGCACGTCGCCACCGAGGACGGCGCCCTGCGGCCGGACATGGTCGTGCACCTCGCGGGCGGCAAGAACGTCGTGGTGGACTCGAAGGTCGCGTTCCTCGGCTACCTCGAGGCCCAGCAGACGTCCGACCCCGCCGTGCGCGAGGACCGCCTCGACGCGCACGTGCGGCACATGGTCAAGCACGTCGACGACCTCGCGTCCAAGCGCTACTGGGCGCAGTTCAGCCCCACGCCGGAGTTCGTCGTGATGTTCGTCCCCGCGGAGCCGTTCCTCGCCGCGGCCGTCGAGCGGCGGCCCGACCTGCTCGAGTACGCGGCGCGCCGCAACGTCGTCGTCGCGACGCCGATGACGCTCGTCGCGCTGCTGCGCACCGTCGCCTACGCGTGGCAGCAGGACGCGGTGACGGACAACGCGCACGAGGTGCTGCGCGCCGGCAAGGAGCTGCACTCGCGGCTCGTCACGACCGCGCGGCACGTGACGAAGCTGGGCCGGTCGCTGAGCGCCGCGACGAAGGACTTCAACGTGTTCGTCGGGTCGCTCGAGACGCGCGTCCTGCCGCAGGCGCGACGGCTCGTCGACCTGAACGTCGTGGACGAGTCGGAGCGGATCGGCCAGGTGCGCGTCGTCGAGGACGTGCCGCGCCCGGTCACCCAGCCGGAGCTCGTCGCCGCGGCGTCCGAGGCGGTCGTCGCGATCGACGACCGACCGGGCGACAACGAGGCGCAGGGCGGGACACGACAGGCGTTCGCCTGAGGGCCGCCCGTCGCCGGTAGGCGCCGACCGCCGGACCGACCGGCGTCGCGCCGGGTCAGACCGGCTGCACCGACAGCGAGCGACGGCCGCCGCGGCCCGGGCGGGCGCCCGGCCCCGTCGCGCCGAGGTCCGCGCGCAGCTCGCGCGGCAGGGAGAACATGAGGTCCTCCGTCGCGGTGCGGACCTCCTCGACGGTGCCGTAGCCGCGCTCGGCGAGGTACGCGAGCACGTCGTCGACGAGGATCTCGGGCACCGAGGCGCCGGACGTCACGCCGACCGACGTCGCGCCCTCGAGCCACGCCTCGTCGATCTCGCGCGCCCGGTCGACGCGGTACGCCGCGCCCGCGCCCGCCTGGAGCGCGACCTCGACGAGGCGCACGGAGTTCGACGAGTTGGCCGAGCCCACGACGATGACGACGTCGGCCGACGGCGCGAGCTTCTTCACCGCGACCTGGCGGTTCTGCGTCGCGTAGCAGATGTCGTCGCTCGGCGGGTCCTGCAGCGTCGGGAACTTCTCCCGCAGGCGGCGGACGGTCTCCATGGTCTCGTCGACCGACAGCGTGGTCTGCGAGATCCACACGACCTTGTCCGGGTCGCGCACCACGACGTCGTCCACCGCGTCGGGCGAGTTGACGACCTGGACGTGGTCCGGGGCCTCCCCCGCCGTGCCCTCGACCTCCTCGTGGCCGTCGTGGCCGATGAGCAGGATGTCGAAGTCGTCCTTGGCGAAGCGCACGGCCTCCTTGTGCACCTTCGTCACGAGCGGGCACGTGGCGTCGATCGTGTCGAGGTTGCGCGCCGCCGCGGCCGCCTTGACGGCGGGCGAGACGCCGTGCGCCGAGAAGACGACGCGCGCGCCCTCGGGCACCTCGTCGGTCTCGTCCACGAAGATCGCTCCGCGCTCGCTGAGCGTCTCCACGACGAACTTGTTGTGGACGATCTCCTTGCGCACGTAGACAGGGGCGCCGTAGTGCTCGAGCGCCTTCTCCACCGCGACGACGGCGCGGTCGACGCCGGCGCAGTAGCCGCGGGGGGCGGCGAGGAGGACGCGCTTGCCGGTCGCGGTCGCGCCCGCGCTCGGGGCGGGCACCGCGACGTCGGCGGACGGGCGGGCAGGAGTGGCACTCACGCCCGCCAGTCTAGGTGACCGGCCGGATCCCGCCCGGGCCGGGGACCGGTGGCGCGCGACACTCCCCTGCCCCTGCACACGACCGTCACACGCGGTGTCGGGCGGCGTGCGGCACGTCACCCGCGGGACGTCCCCGCGCTGGGCGTCGGTGGCATGGGGCAGGCTTGGTGCTGTGACCGCGTCGCTCCCCCTGCCCGACGGGACGCCCGCGCCCGAGGGCGCCGGCGTCCCGCGCCGGGCGGCGTCGCGGTACGAGCTGCCCGCCCGGGCCCTCGACACGTCCGCGGAGCACCCGTGGCCCGTGCGCCTGCTCTCGCGCAAGATCGAGCAGTACGTCGAGCGCATGTCGCCCGTGTGGGTCGAGGGGCAGGTCGTCCAGCTCAACCGTCGGCCCGGCACGTCGACCGCGTTCCTCACCCTGCGCGACACGGACCAGGACATGTCGCTGCCGGTCTCGGCGGCGGTGCGGGTCCTGGACGGCAAGCCTCTCGAGGAGGGCGCGCACGTCGTCGTGCACGCGAAGCCGGTGTTCTGGTCCCGGCGCGGCACGCTGCAGCTCCAGGCGCGCGAGATCCGCCCGGTCGGGGTCGGCGAGCTCCTCGCGCGCATCGAGCACCTCAAGCGCGTGCTCGCGGCCGAGGGCCTCTTCGACGCCGACCGGAAGGTCCCGCTGCCGTTCCTGCCGCGCGTCGTGGGGCTCGTGTGCGGGCGCGAGTCGAAGGCGGAGCACGACGTCGTCGTCAACGCGCGCGCCCGCTGGCCGCAGGTCCGGTTCGAGATCCGCGAGGTCGCGGTGCAGGGCGTCCACGCCGTCGAGCAGGTCGGGGCGGCGCTGCGCGAGCTCGACGCCCGCCCCGAGGTCGAGGTCATCGTCGTCGCCCGCGGCGGCGGCTCGGTCGAGGACCTGCTGCCCTTCTCGAACGAGACGATGGTGCGCGCCGCGGCCGCGTGCCGCACGCCGCTCGTCAGCGCGATCGGGCACGAGACCGACTGCCCGCTGCTCGACCTCGTCGCCGACCACCGGGCGTCCACCCCGACGGCCGCCGCCAAGCGGGTCGTGCCCGACGTCTCGGAGGAGCGCTCGCGCGTCTTTCAGGCACGCGCCCGGCTCCGCTCGGCGGTCGAGGGGCGTGTCGCCCGCGAGCAGGCCGCGCTCGACGCCGCCCGGTCACGCCCCGTCCTCGCGTCGCCGGAGGTCATGCTCATCGACCGCGCGGACCGCGTCGCGGCGCTGCGCGACCGCGGCCGGCGCGCGCTCGACGCCCGCCTGGTCCGGGCGGCGGGCGAGGTCGGCCGTCTCGAGGGCCAGGTGCGCGCGCTGTCGCCGGCGTCCACGCTCGAGCGCGGCTACGCCGTCGTGCAGCGCGCCGACGGGCACGTGGTGCGCTCCCCCGACGACGTCACGACGGACGACACCGTGCGCGTCCGTCTCGCGCACGGCGCGCTCGCCGCGCGCGTCGTCGCCGACCACGACCACGACCACGAACCCGACCACGACCACGAACCCGACCGCGACGGGGACGCGCCGTGACCGTCGACGCCACGTCCCACCCGGACGCATGCCACCCCCACCGCACAGATGAGGTTGAATGACGCCGTGACCGATCCCAACAACGCTGTCAACGCAGACGTCGCCACGATGGGCTACGAGGAGGCGCGCGACGAGCTCGTCCAGGTCGTCGCGCGCCTCGAGGCCGGCGGCGAGCCCCTCGAGGCGTCGCTCGCGCTGTGGGAGCGCGGCGAAGCCCTGGCCGCGCGCTGCCAGGAGTGGCTCGACGGGGCACGGGAGCGGCTCGACGCCGCCCGGGCACGCGATGGCGCGGACGGCGCGTCCGACGAGACCTCCGGAGGAGACCGATGAGCACGACCGACGCGTCCCCCGCCGACTCCTACGAGCCCGCCGACGCCCGCAACCCCGAGGACGAGCACGTGCTCGTCGTCGGCGAGGCGCTCGTCGACGTGGTGCACCGCGCCGACGGCAGCGTCGACGAGCTCCCCGGCGGCAGCCTCGCGAACGTCGCGCTGACGCTCGGCCGGCTCGGCCGCGACGCCCGCCTGGTCACGTGGATCGGCACGGACGAGCGCGGCGAGACCCTCCGTTCCTGGCTCGAGGAGTCCGGCGTGGGGCTCGCGCCCGGCAGCACGGGTGCGCCGTCGACGAGCGTCGCGACGGCACACCTCGACGCCGCGGGCGCCGCGACGTACGAGTTCGACCTCGAGTGGCAGGTCCCGCCGGGCACCGGGGTGACCGCCGGGACGCTCGCCGTGCACACCGGCTCCATCGCCGCGGTGCTCGAGCCGGGCGCGAGCGCGGTCCGCGAGCTCGTCGCCGCCGCGCGAGCGACCGCGACGGTCACCTACGACCCGAACGCCCGCCCGGCCCTCATGGGGGACCCGGCCGACGCGCGCGAGCGCATCGAAGCGGTCGTGGCGCAGGCCGACGTCGTCAAGGTCAGCGACGAGGACCTCGCGTGGCTGGCGCCCGGCGGCGACCCGGTGGAGGTCGCGCGCGGCTGGCTCGCGCTCGGCCCCGCGCTCGTCGTCGTCACGCTCGGCGGTGCGGGCGCCGTCGCGCTCACCGCGGACGGGGAACAGCGCGTGGCCGCTCCGCGCGTCGACGTCGTCGACACCGTCGGCGCGGGCGACTCGTTCATGGGCGCGCTCGTCGACGGCCTCTGGGGAGCAGGGCTCCTCGGCGCCGCCCGCCGCGACGCGCTCCGCGCGATCGACGCCACGACCCTTGCCGGACTGCTCGAGCGCTGCGCCGCCGTCGCGGCGATCACCGTCTCGCGCGCGGGCGCCAACCCCCCGCGCCGCGAGGAGCTCTCCCCCGCCTGACTCCTGCCCTGCCCCTCGCCCAGACCCACACCCACGCCTCAGCGCGGGTCCGGGCGCGGCACGCTCAGACCTGCGCCTCCTGCTTCTGCGCGCGCTCGAGCGACCGCCTGCGGTCCTCCTGGTTCTCCTCCTCGATGCGCTGCGCCTCGGCCTCGTCGCGTGTGAGGTTCACGCTCGTCTCGGGGTCGAACACGAGCATCTTCGTCGGGTCGAACCACAGCTCGGTCGCGTCGCCGTCGCGCACGCGCGACTGCGAGTCGAGCGCGACGACGAACTGCGTGCGCAGCCCCTCGCCGTCGAGCTCGCGGTCGAGCTCCTCGAGCTGGCCCTTGACCGAGGCGTGCATCTCGAACGGCACGTACGCGTAGAGCTCGGCGCCGAGCCACTCGGTGACGTCGATCTGCGCGTCGAACGTGTGGCCCCGGTCCTTCTTCGAGGGGTCCACGAGCCGCGCGTCCTCGAAGTGCTCGGGGCGCAGGCCGACGATCACGAGCTCGCGGTCCCCGACGGCCCGGCGCACGGCGTCGGGCAGGTCGAACTCGCCGAAGGGCAGCCGGATGCGCCCGCCCGACACCTCGCCCGGCAGGAAGTTCATCGGCGGGGTGCCGATGAAGCCCGCGACGAAGAGGTTGACGGGCTGCTCGTAGAGGCCGCGCGGGCTCGCGACCTGCTGCAGGATGCCGCGGCGCAGCACGGCGACGCGGTCGCCGAGCGTCATGGCCTCGGTCTGGTCGTGCGTCACGTAGACGGTCGTGGTCCCCAGGCGCCGCTGCAGGCGCGCGATCTCGGTGCGCGTCTGCCCGCGCAGCTTCGCGTCGAGGTTCGACAGCGGCTCGTCGAAGAGGAACGCCTTGGCGTCGCGGACGATGGCGCGGCCCATCGCGACGCGCTGGCGCTGCCCGCCCGAGAGGTTCGCCGGCTTGCGGTCGAGGTGCTCGCGCAGGTCGAGCATCTCGGCGGCGCGCTCGACCTTCTCGCGGATCTCCTCCTCGGAGTGCTTGCCCTTGGCGAGCCGCAGCGGGAACGCGATGTTCTCGGCGACGGTGAGGTGCGGGTAGAGCGCGTAGTTCTGGAACACCATCGCGAGGTCGCGCTCGCGCGGGGCCTTCTCGTTCACCCGCTGCCCGTCGATCTCGAGCACGCCCCCGGTGATGTCCTCGAGCCCGACGATCATCCGCAGCACCGTCGACTTCCCGGAGCCGGAAGGACCGACGAGGATGACGAACTCGCCGTCGGCGATGTCCAGGTTCACCTTGTCGACGGCGAGGAAGCCGTCGCCGTAGCGCTTGACGATGTCCTTCAGGGTGATCGACGCCATCAGCTCTCTCCTCGGGGGCGGCGGGTTCGGGTGGTCCTCGTGCTTGCCGGGCTGGCGCTCATCCCTTGACCGCGCCCTGCGTCAGGCCGGAGACGATCTGGCGCTGGAACAGCACGACGAGCACGACCACGGGGATCGTCACGACGACGGCCGCCGCGGAGATCGCCCCGGTGGGCTGCTCGAAGTACGAGGCGCCGGTGAAGAACGCGAGCGCCGCGGGCACCGGGCGCGCCGCGCTCGTCGACGTCAGCGAGATGCCGTACACGAAGTCGTTCCACGCGATGAAGAACGCGATGAGCGCGGTGGTGAAGACGCCGGGCGCGGCGAGCGGGACGATCGCCTTGCGGAACGCCTGCCACGGCGTCGCGCCGTCGACCTGTGCGGCCTGCTCCAGCTCCCACGGGATCTGCCGGAAGAAGGCCGCGAGGGTCCAGATGGAGATCGGCAGCGTGAGCGACAGGTACGGGATGATGAGCCCGGGCCAGGTGTCGTACAGCCCGATGTTGCGCCAGAGGTTGAACAGCGGGGTGACGATCGACACGACGGGGAAGATCGAGACGCCGAGCGCCGTCGTGAGGATGAGCCGCTTGCCCGGGAAGTCGAGGCGGGCGATGGCGTACGCGCACAGCGTCGCCAGCACGACGGCGATGAACGTCGCGATGAGCGAGATCCCGACGGAGTTGCGCAGCGCGGACAGGAACAGCTCCTGCGCCGACCCGTCCGGGGCCAGGATCTGCTCGTAGTTCTCCGTGCTCCAGCTCGGCGGCAGGAACGTGCCCGAGTTGATCTCGGCCGACGACTTGAAGCTCGTCATGAAGATCGACACGACGGGGAACAGCGACCCGACGAGGACGACGACCGTGATGACGGCCCACCAGACCTTGGCCCGGGTGCTCAGGACGCTGCCCATCACTTCTCCCCCCTCGCGCCGGCGAGATCGACCTTGAAGAGCTTGATCGCGACGAAGCAGATGACGACGACGCACAGGAACAGCAGCACGGAGATCGCGGAGCCCATGCCGATCTGCAGCTGGCCGATGGACGTGCGGTACGCGAGGAGCGAGAGCACCTCGGTGTTGTTCGCGCCGTTCGTCATGATGAAGACGTTGTCGAAGATGCGGAACGCGTCGAGCGCGCGGAAGAGGACGGCGACCATGATCGCGGCCTTCATGTTGGGCACGATGACGCGCGTGAACCGCTGCCAGGCGGTGGCGCCGTCGACCTTGGCCGCCTCCTCGAGGTCGCCCGGCACCTGCGCGAGACCGGCGAGGAGCAGGAGCGAGATGAACGGCGTCGTCTTCCACACCTCGGAGGCGATGATGACGAACAGGCTCGTGCCCTGCTGCGCGAACCAGTTGAGGTCGGGGCTGATGCCGGGCACCCAGTCGAACCAGTTGTTGACGTACCCGGACGTGATGTCGAACGCGTAGAACCACGCGAACGCCGAGACCACGGTGATGATCCCGTAGGGCACGAGGATGGCCGTGCGCAGCAGCCCGCGCAGGCGCTTGATGGCACGGTGCATGACGAGCGCGAGCGCGAAGCCGAGGACGAGCTCGACCGCGACCGTCACGACCGTGATGAACAGCGTCACCCCGAGGTCCCGCCACCACACGAAGTCGGTGAGGATGACGGCGTAGTTGTTCAGGCCGACGAAGGAGCGCTCGTCCGGCGCGGTGAGCTTGTAGTTGAACAGCGAGTCGTAGACCGCCTGGAGGATCGGGTACAGCGTCACCGCGAGCATGACGACGAACGCCGGGCCGGCGAGCAGCCAGCCGAGGCGGGCCTCGGCACGGGCACGGTCGCTGCGCGCCGCCCTCGCCTCGCGGTCCTCGCCCGTGCCGTCGTCGATCTCGACGTCCTTGGCGCTTCCCGGGATCGTGGTGCTCACAGGAGTCGCTCCCCTCGCAGGACCGCGGTGATGTAGTCGGTCGACCGCTCGGGCGTCGTCTGCGGCCCGACGTCCGACGGCGGGTACCACGTCTGCTGCAGGCCGGTCGAGACCTCGTTGTAGAACGGGGTCTTCGGGCGCGGCGCCGCCTGCTCGAGCGAGTCGCGGATGAGGTCGGCCATCGGGAACGTCTCCTGCACGTCCGGGTCCTCGTACGCCGCGGTGCTCGCGGGCGGGTTGCCGTCGGTGACGAAGTACGCGGCCTGGTGCTCCGGGCGCACGATGCACTCGGCCGCCTCGTACGCGAGGTCCGGGTGCGCGCCGAACGCACCCACGCCGAGGCTGATCCCGCCGTACGGGGGCCGGGCGTCCTCGCCCTCGACCGTCTGCGGGTACAGCGCCCACCCGATGTCGTCGAGCACCGCCTGGTCCAGCGCGCCCGACTCGACGGCGTCCTGCGTCGACGACCACACGAACGGCCAGTTCACCATGAAGGACGCGTCGTCCCCCTGGAACAGCTCGAGGGAGGCGGACTCGTTCTCGCTCGGCAGGCCCGGGCCGCCCAGCCCGGAGCTCCCGATCTCCCCCATGATCCGTGCCGCCTCGCGGCCGGCGTCGGACTCGAGCCCGAGCTCGATCTCCTCCGCGGGCGCCTCCGGGTCCTCGACGACCTGCCCGCCGCCGCCCTCGACGAGCGCGTTGATCCATACGGTCAGCGACTCCGCCTTGGCCCCCTGCACGGCGAGCAGCTTGTCCTGGCCGGCGGCCGCCTCCATGATCTGGTCCCACGTCACCGGCCCGCTCATGTCGAGGCCCGCTGCCTCGGCCACCGACGTGCGGTACCACAGCAGCTGCGTGTTGGCCCAGAACGGGACGGCGACGAGCTCGTCCTTCCACGTGGACGCGTCGATCGCTCCCTGCACGACGTCCTCCGTCGTGGCGTCCGCGACGTCGTCCGGCACCGGGGCGAGGAACTCGGCCTCGGCGAACTCCGCGATGAAGACCGGGTCGAGGCTCATGAGGTCGATCGACGAGTCCTTGGCCGCGAGACGGCGCGCGAGCTGCTCGCGCTGCGACGCCGCGTCGCGCGGCAGGAGCTCCGTCTCGATCCGGTAGGCGCCGCCCGCCTCCTCCGTGCACGCGGCGGCGATCGTGGCCTGCCCCCCGGCGTCGGGGTTGATGTACCACGTCAGCACCGGCGTGCCGCCGTCCCCTGCGGCGCACGCCGCGAGCGGCGCGACGACCCCCAGGGCGGCGAGCGCGGCGAGCGGGCGGGTGCGTCGGCGCACGGCGGCTCCCTTCGTTCGCGCGGCGGGCCGAAGCGTCCCGCCTGCTCAATGGCTACACCCGCCGCACGAGGTTCGCCACGCGAACGGCTCCGACCTGCGTGCTCACGGTGCGCGATCATGAGGCCATGACGACCACCGCGAGCACCTCTCCCCGCACCCCGGCCGAGGCCTGGGCGACGCTGCGCGCCGGCAACGACCGCTTCGTCGCCGACGCCCTGCTGCACCCCTCCCAGGGCGCGGACCGACGGCGCGAGACGGCCGGCGCCCAGCACCCGCACACCGTCCTGTTCGGGTGCTCGGACTCGCGCGTCGCGGCCGAGATCATCTTCGACCAGGGCCTCGGCGACATGTTCGTCGTGCGCACCGCGGGCCACGTCGTGGACACGACGGTGCTCGGCTCGATCGAGTACGGCGTCGAGGTGCTGTCGACGCCGCTCGTCGTCGTCCTCGGGCACGACTCGTGCGGCGCCGTGGGCGCCGCCGTCGACACCCTCACGACGGGAGCGCAGGCCGACGGCTTCGTGCGCGCCGTCGTCGACCGGGTCATCCCGTCGATCGCGAAGATCACCGGTGCGGGCGGGGGCGCCCTCGAGAGCATCGACCCCGCCGTGCTGCGGCGCGAGCACGTGCGCAACACCGTCGACATGCTCCACTCGTACTCGGCCGGGCTCGCGGCCGCGGTCGCCGAGGGACGCTGCGCGATCATCGGCGTCGAGTACGACTTCGCGGAGGGCCGCGCCCGCCTCGTGGAGGTCGTCGGCGACGTCGGCGAGCAGCCGGTCGCGGACGACGACGCGGCCTGAGCCCGCCGGGTTCGGAGCGGCGGCGGGCGGTGCGGCACGATAGGCGCATGACTGCTGCAGCCACCGACGGCTCCCCCGAGTACCGCATCGAGCACGACACGATGGGCGAGGTGCGGGTCCCCGCGCAGGCCCTCTACCGCGCCCAGACGCAGCGCGCGGTCGAGAACTTCCCGATCTCCGGCACGCCGCTCGAGCGCGGTCACATCGAGGCGCTCGCCCGCGTCAAGAAGGCCGCCGCGCGCGCCAACGCGGAGCTCGGCGTGCTCGACGAGGACGTCGCGGCCGCGATCGTCGCCGCGGCGGACGAGGTCGCGTCCGGCGTGCACGACGAGCACTTCCCCGTCGACGTGTTCCAGACCGGCTCGGGGACGTCGTCGAACATGAACACCAACGAGGTTCTCGCGACGCTCGCGACGCGCTCGCTCGGGCGCGACGTGCACCCGAACGACCACGTCAACGCGTCGCAGTCGTCGAACGACGTCTTTCCCACGTCGGTGCACGTCGCCGCCACGGCGGGCGTCGTGCGCGACCTCGTGCCCGCGCTCGAGCACCTCGCGGGCGAGCTCGAGGCGAAGGCCGACGAGTTCGCGACGGTCGTGAAGTCCGGCCGCACGCATCTCATGGACGCCACGCCCGTCACCCTCGGCCAGGAGTTCGGCGGGTACGCCGCAGCGGTCCGCTACGGCGTCGAGCGCCTGCAGGCCGCCCTGCCGCGCGCCGCGGAGGTCCCCCTCGGCGGCACCGCCGTCGGGACCGGCATCAACACGCCCGCGGGCTTCCCGCAGCGCGTCATCCAGCTCCTCGTCGAGGACACCGGCCTGCCGCTCACCGAGGCGCGCGACCACTTCGAGGCGCAGTCCGCGCGCGACGGGCTCGTCGAGCTCTCCGGCGCGCTGCGCACCATCGCGGTCTCGCTCACCAAGATCTGCAACGACCTGCGCTGGATGGGCTCGGGCCCCAACACCGGCCTCGGCGAGATCTTCATCCCCGACCTGCAGCCGGGGTCGTCGATCATGCCGGGCAAGGTCAACCCCGTCGTGCCCGAGGCCGTGCTCATGGTCGCCGCGCGGGTGATCGGCAACGACGCGACCGTCGCCTGGGCCGGCGCGTCGGGCAGCTTCGAGCTCAACGTGCAGATCCCCGTCATCGCCCAGGGCGTGCTCGAGTCCGTGCGCCTGCTGGCGAACGCCTCGCGCGTCCTCGCCGACCGGACCGTCGCCGGCATCACCGCCAACGTCGAGAAGGCGCGCGCGTTCGCCGAGTCGTCGCCGTCGATCGTCACGCCGCTCAACCGCGTCATCGGCTACGAGGCCGCGGCGAAGGTCGCGAAGCACTCCGTCGCGGAGGGCATCACCGTGCGCCAGGCCGTGATCGACCTCGGCTTCGTCGAGCGCGGCGAGGTCACCGAGGAGCAGCTCGACTCCGCGCTCGACGTGCTGTCGATGACGCGGCCGCCGCAGGCCTGATCGCCGGGCCCCGCCTCACCCCGCGTGGCCGGGTGGGGCGGGGGCGCCGGGTCAGCCGAGGTGGACGGCCTGGTGGTCGCCCGTCGGGAGGAGGCGGTCCTTCGGGCCGCGGACGAGCGCGAAGGCCAGGACGGCGCCGAGCGCCATCGTGACGGCCGCGGCGACGAAGACGGCGGAGTAGCCGTCGACCAGGTCGGCCGGGGCGGGCGCGCCCGCGGCGGGAAGGGCGCCCGCGTAGATCGTCGTGAAGACGGACAGGCCGACGGACCCGCCCACCTGCATGGCCGCGTTGACGGTGGCGCTGGCCGCGCCGGCGTCGTGCGGCGCGACGCCCGCGAGGGCGACGTTCTGCAGGGGCACGAGGACGAGGGAGAGCCCGACGCCGAGGACGAGCTGCGCCGGCAGGACCTCGGCGGCGTACGCGCCGCCGACGGTGATGCGGCTGAGGAGCAGCAGCCCGACCGCCGCGACGAGCGGGCCCGCGACCATGAGCGGGCGGGGGCCCGTGCGCGGCAGCAGGGCGGTGACGACGGGCGCGAGCGCGAGGATCACGAGCGTCATCGGGACGGACCCCAGCCCGGCGCGCAGCGGCGACAGGCCCATGACGACCTGCAGGTGGAAGGACAGGTAGAGCAGCGCGCCGATCATCAGCGTCCCGACGATCGCCTGGAGGAGGAACGCCCCACCCCGGACCCGGTCGCGCACCACGCGCAGCGGCAGGAGCGGCTGGGCCGTGCGCGCCTCGACCACGACGAACGCCGCGAGGAGCACCACGCCGGCGACGAGGCACGCGATCGTCGCGGGCGCCGTCCACGAGTGCTCGGCCAGCGTGAGGCCGTAGACGAGCGCGCCGAGGCCGAGCACGACGAGGACCGTGCCGAGCACGTCGTAGCGGTTGTCGCCCTCGGCCCGGCTCTCGCGGATCATCAGCGACCCGGCGACCAGACCGGCGACGACCACGGGGACGTTGACCCACAGGCACCAGCGCCAGTCGGTGAGCTCGGTGAGGAGGCCGCCCAGCACGAGCCCGACGGCCGCCCCGACGCCGGCGACCGAGCCGAACACCGCGAACGCCGTGTTGCGGTCCTTGCCGCTCGGGAACGCGACCGTGAGCAGCGCCAGCGCGGCGGGGGCGAGGAGCGCGGCGAACGCGCCCTGGAGGCCGCGCGCGGCCACGAGCTCGACGCCGTCGCGGGCGAACCCGGCGAGCAGCGACGCGACGCCGAAGCCGACCATCCCGAGCAGGAACGAGCGCTTGCGGCCCCAGTAGTCCGCGACGCGCCCGCCGAGCAGGAGCAGGGCGCCGAACGCGAGGGCGTACGCGGTGACGACCCACTGCCGCTGCGCGTCGGTGAGGCCGAGCTCGGCCTGCGCCTGCGGGAGGGCGATGCTGACGATCGTCCCGTCCAGCACGACGAGGAGCTGCGTGAGGGCGAGGACCACGAGGATCCACCAGCGGCGGGACGAGCGCTGCTCGTCCGCGGGAGCGGCGGGGCAGTCCGCGGAGGCGTCCGCGAGGGCGGAGGCGGGCGGGGACAGGCGTGAGGACATGGTGCGACCTTTGCGCGGGGAGAGGGGATCATGGGGTTTCCAGCCCGGACCGGCGTGCTGCGCACTGCGCAGACGCCCGGCCGCTCCAACCGCGGGGTCGGACAGACAGGCCATCCTAACCGGCCCGAGGACCGCCCTGTTACCGCCCCCGTGCCGCCCGACGGCGTCGCGCCGGCCGGCGGCGGGTCACGCCGGGGGTCGGTGGTCGGCGGGGTCGAGGCGGCGCAGGACGACGGCGAGGAGGCGCGCGAGCGTGGCGCGGTCGGCGTCGGAGAGGTCGGCGAGCGCGCGCTGCTCGAGCGCGACCTGGTGCGGGAAGACGTCGTCGACGAGTGCGCGGCCGGCATCGGTGAGCTCGACGACGACGCCGCGCCGGTCGCGCTCGAGCACCGTGCGGGCGACGAGCCCCGCGCGCTCCAGGCGGTCGAGCCGCTTCGTGATCGACGCGCCGGGCGCACCGGTCATCGTCGTGACCTCGCCGGCGCGCAGCGGGCGGCCGGTGCGGCGCAGCGCCGCGAGCACGTCGAGCTCCGGGCGGGTGACCTCCCGCTCCGCGAGGGCGGCGTCGACCTGGGCGTCCAGGAGGCCGGAGATCCGGCGCAGACGTGCGGTGACCTCCGCCGCCGACGTGTCGAGGCCGGGCAGCTGCTCGGCCCACTGCTCGCGCACCCGCTCGACGTAGTCCACCGGCCCAGGGTACGGCGCAGATGGCGGTAGTTCACGGGTGAAACACCGAGGAACGACCGGCTATCGTGGACGGCGATGCCCCTCCCGCCGCCCTTCTCCGTGCCCTTCTCCGTGCCCCTCTCCCTCGCCCCCGTGCGCCCGACCGCCCGCGCCGTCCTCGACCCCGCCCACCTGCGCGACGCGCTGCGCGTGCACCCCGCCGAGGCGACGACCGCTGCCGCCCTGCGGTGCGGTGCCGCCGTCGCCCTCGCGCTCGCCGTCCCCGGACTCCTCGGCCGTCCCGACCTCGCGGCCTTCGCGTCGCTCGGCGCGCTCACGTCGCTCTACGGCCGCCACGACCCGTACCGGCGCCGCGCCGCGCTCCTCGCCGCGGTCGGCGTGCTCATGACGGCGAGCGTCGCCGCCTTCGCCGCCCTGGCCGCGCTGGGCGTGCCCGCCCCGGTGCTGCTCCTCGGCGTCGCGGTGCTCGCCGCCGGCACGACCGCGTTCTGCCTGCTCGTGCGCACCGGTCCGCCCGGCGCGACGATCGTCGTCTTCGCGGCGAGCGCAGGGCTCGCGGGCTCCCCCGGCCTCGGCGACGTCGTCCCCCGCGCGGTCGCGGGCGGCCTCGGTGCCCTCCTCGCCTGGCTGATCTGCATGGCCGGCGTGGTCGCGCGCCCGTCGGCGCCCGCCCGC
>NZ_LWGL01000309.1 GCF_001722485.1 Cellulosimicrobium cellulans
GCGCGGCAGGCCGTCGAGTACGGCGTGGCCGACGCCGTCGTGACGTCGCGCAAGCTCGCGGCGGCTGCCTGAGCCGGACCGAGTGCTGCGTCAGCGGTCGACCGATGCGTCCGGGAACGCATCTCCCCTCGGTGCGGATGCGGACCGTCTCGACGGGTCGTCCGGTCAGCTCCTGGAGGCGCCGCACGACCAGGCCCGTCTGGGTGGTCGCGAGGGCGCTGCCCCGGGTGCCGACACGGATCGTCGTGCGGGTGCTCGCCGTGGT
Organism: Cellulosimicrobium cellulans; assembly: GCF_001722485.1. Taxonomy (GTDB): domain Bacteria; phylum Actinomycetota; class Actinomycetes; order Actinomycetales; family Cellulomonadaceae; genus Cellulosimicrobium; species Cellulosimicrobium cellulans_A. Next base: position 266 of record NZ_LWGL01000309.1, read on the forward strand.
GCTCACCGTCCCAGTGTCCTCCGTGGTCCGACGATCTCGAAATGCGCGGCGCATTCTCGATCCGGTGTGACGGGGTCGTGACGCGCGGTCATGTCGTTACGGACAAAGTGTCACGTCGGCATTTCCGGCACGCATTTCCCCGTGCCTTCGGTGAGGATTGCCTCACACGTTTCGTGCGCATTCCTGCGCGTGCGCGACGACGGCCGCGAGGCCCGTCCCGGCGATCCAGCCGCCCGTCACCGCGAGCCCCGGCACCTCGTCGACGCGCCGGACGAAGGCCTCGACCTCCCGGCGGTACGCCGGGGTGGGCGGAGGCAGGGCGCCGTCCCAGCGCGTCACGACGTGCCCGAGCACGCGCCCGTGCAGGTCCACGCCGAAGAGCCGCGACGCGTCCGCCACGACCTGCTCGAGGTCCGGCTCGCTCTGCACGCCCATGCGCCCGTAGCTGAGGCGCACCACGTGGTGCCCGGGCCCGAGGGCGTCGCGCACGCGGGCCCGGAGCCACGGCCACTTCGCGGTCGCGTGCGTCATGGCCTTGGCCTCGACGTCGGGCCGGCGCGCGGCGCGGCCCGCGTCGCGGTGCGGCGGCGCGATGAGCATCCCCGTGCCGCGGGGTGCGTCGTCGAGCTCCGGGGCACGGAGCAGCAGGGTCACGAGCCGCACGTCCGCACCCGGCTCGGGGTCGGGCACGACGTCCGCCGGCCCACCCACGAGCGGCCAGAGCTGGTCGACGAGCGCGGGCGTCGTCACGACGAGCCGGGGCGCGTGCAGGTGCGTCTCCCCCCGCGGGCCCACGGCCGTGACGCGCCACGCGCCCCACGCGGTGCGGTCCGGGGTGTCGTACCCCGGCACGGCGTCCGGCTCGGTCGGGTCCTCGGTGCGCGTCAGCGCGACGACCTCGTGCCCGGTGCGGACGTCGGCCTCCGCGGCGAGGGTCTCGACGAGCCGGTGCATGCCGCCGTCGATCCCGCGGACCGCCGAGCCGGCGGGCGCGAGGGCGCGCAGCGAGGCGACGGCCCGGGCGAGCGACCCCTCGCGCTCGAACGCGGCCCGCAGGCCGGGCGCGACTGCGTCGACGTCGAGCCGGTCGAGGGGGGCGGAGTGGACGCCCGTCGCGACGGGCGCCACGAGACGCTCGGTGACGAGCGCCCCCATGCGCGAGCGGACGAACGTCTCGAGGGTCGTGGTGTCGGCGAGCCGGCGCGGCAGCACGCGGTCGAGGCTCGCGCGCAGCGACCCCGCGACGCCGACCGCGCGCCGCACATCGGCCGCCCACGGGTTCGCCGGGATGCCGAGCACGCCGGCGCGCGGCAGCGGGAACGTGCGGCCCGCGGCGAAGCCCCAGGCCGACGCCGGCGAGGGCTCGACGACGGCCAGCCCGAGCGCGTCCACGAGCTCGGCGACCTGGGCGCCGCGCGCCGCGAAGGACTCCGCGCCGACGTCGATCCGCACCCCGTCGAGACCGGGGAGGTCGGCGCCGCGCACCGGCCCGCCCGGGACGTCCTGCGCCTCGAGCACGACGACGCGCAGCCCGCGTCCGC
>NZ_LWGL01000310.1 GCF_001722485.1 Cellulosimicrobium cellulans
ACGCGGCCCGCCTGTCCCGTCGCGGCGAGGATCGCCACGAGCGCGGCCGTGCGCTCGCCCGGCTGCTCGCCGCCGACGAGGACGCGCCACAGGTCGCCGCGGACCGCGTCCTCGTGGCGCGAGTCGGCCGCGGGCCAGCGGGTGGTCGGGAAGATCCCGAGGACGCGCCCCTCCTCGCGGCGCAGGACGCCGCGGTCGGCGAGGGACGCCACCGCGCGCGCGGCCGGCTTGAGCTTCGCGATCGGCCCGACGAGCGCCTTGGGCTTCGCCCCCTCCTTGGACCGCACGACGTCGAGCGCCTCGTCGAGGAGGCCGTTCCCCGTCGGGGACGCGTCCCGGACGACGATGCGCCCCACGCGTCCCCCGTCGCCGTCGCCGGCGAGGTCGGCGCGCCCGAGGAGCGCGAGCTCGACCAGCAGCGCACCGGCGGCGACCTGCTCGCGGTACGAGGAGTCGACGACGGCCTTGCCGGTCGCGTCGTCCAGCGTCAGCAGCAGGTAGTCCTCGAGGATCAGCATGGTCCCCACGCTAGGGGACGCGGCGCACGGCCGACCCTGCCGAATGTCACGGGTCGGCCGTGCGGACCGCACGCCTCAGCTGTTGCCGTCGAACAGCGAGGTCACGGAGCCGTCGTCGAACACCTCGCGGATCGCGCGCGCGACGAGCGGCGCGATCGACAGCACGGTGAGCTGCGGGAACCGCTTGTCCGCGGCGATCGGCAGCGTGTCGGTGATGACCACCTCGCTCGCGCCGCACTCCGACAGGCGCTGGGCGGCCGGGTCGGACAGCACGCCGTGCGTCGCCGCCACGACGACCGACCTCGCGCCCGCGTCGAGGACGACGCGCACCGCCTCGGCGATGGTGCCGCCGGTGTCGATGAGGTCGTCGACGAGCACGCAGTCGCGGCCCTCGACCTCGCCGACCACGCGGTTCGCGACGGCCTGGTTCGGCCGCGTGATGTCGCGCGTCTTGTGGACGAACGCGAGCGGACCGCCGCCGAGCTTCGCCGCCCACTGCTCGGCGACGCGGATGCGCCCCGCGTCGGGCGAGACGACCGTGACGTTCGACGTGTCCACGCGCGTCTTCACGTACTCCGTGAGGATCGGCATGGCCCACAGGTGGTCGACCGGGCCGTCGAAGAAGCCCTGGGTCTGCGCGGCGTGCAGGTCGACGCTCATGAGGCGATCGGCGCCCGCCGCCGTGAAGAGGTCGGACATGAGACGCGCCGAGATCGGCTCGCGGCCGCGGTGCTTCTTGTCCTGGCGCGCGTAGCCGTAGAACGGCTGGACGACGGTGATCGTGCGGGCCGAGGCGCGCTTCGCGGCGTCGACCATGAGCAGCTGCTCCATGATCCACTGGTTGATCGGCGCCGTGTGGCTCTGGAGGATGAACACGTCCGCGCCGCGCACGGACTCCCCGAACCGGACGTAGATCTCGCCGTTCGCGAAGTCGTAGGCGGTCGTGGGGAGGAGGTCGATCCCCAGCTCGCGCGCGACGTCGTTCGCGAGCTCGGGGTGCGCGCGCCCCGAGGCGAGGACGAGGGACTTCTCCCCGTTGCCGGCGATCGTGCTGCTCATGCGGTGGTTTCCTTCGGTGTCCGGGGTCGGGTCGTCGTCCCGGACGTGCGGCGCACGTCCGGGTCCGTCGTCAGTCGGTCGGGCGCGCGCTGCGCAGGGCGTCGAGCGTGCTCTCGAGGTCGGGGCCGGGCGGCGGCGGGGTCGGGCGCTCCGCCGTCGCGGCGGCGGAGTGGTCGGCGAGCTGGGCCTGCGCCTGCGCGCCCACCGACGGGGCCTCCGG
>NZ_LWGL01000311.1 GCF_001722485.1 Cellulosimicrobium cellulans
GCCGCGCCGGGCGCCGCGTCGCTCGCCAGCCTGTCCCGCTGGTGGGTCTGGAGCGCGCCCGCGCCCGCGCTCGCCCTCGCGCTCGCGCTGAGCTCGGTCGTCGTCGCGCTCGCCGCGTGGGGCCTCTCACGGCTCCTGCCGCGCCGCCCGTGGGCCCTGCCGACGGCGCTCGCCGGCGTCACGTGGCTCGTGCTCACCGTCGACGGCGCGACCGGCACGACGCTCCAGCAGGCGTCGCTGCTCGGCACGTCCGCGGTCGTCGGCTTCACGCGGTTCTACGGGTTCAACAACGTGACGTTCGCCGTGTACGCCGTGGCGGGCCTCGTGCTCGCCGGCGGGATCGCGTCGGCGCTGCTGGCGCGCGCCGGACGCCGCGCCGCCGCGTGGGCCGTCGTCGCCGTGGGCGCCGTCACCGTCGTGATCGACGGGTGGCCCGCCTTCGGCGCGGACTTCGGCGGCATCCTCGCGCTCGTGCCCGCGTTCGCGGTGCTGGCGCTGCAGGTGGGCCGGGTGCGCATCACCTGGCTGCGCGCGCTCGTCGTCGCGGCGCTCACCGTGGGCGTCGTCGCGCTCGTCGCCGTGGTCGACTGGCTCCTGCCCGGCGGGAGCTCGCACCTGGGCGGCTTCGTGCAGTCTGTCGTCGACGGCGCCGCGCTCGAGGTCGTGGGGCGCAAGGCGCTCGGCGCGTGGGCGACCGTCGCCAACCCGTTCGGCGCGCTCGCCGCCGTGCTCCTCGTGCTCGTCGCCGTCGCGCTGCTGCGCCCCGAGCGCGCGCGGCTGCCCGAGGTCGCGCGGGCGTACGCGACGTGGCCCGTGCTGCGCCCGCTCGTCGTGGCGCTCGTCGTCGTCACCGGCGTGGGCTCGTTCCTCAACGACTCGGGCGTGATCATCGGCGTCATGGTGCTCGTGGTGGGCGCCGCCATGATCGTCCCCGGCTTCCTCACGACCGCCGACGACGCCCGCCCGGTCCCGGCGGCAGGGCCGGGGCCGGAGCCCGGAGTCCGCCGCGTCCCGTCGATGCTGCTCACCGTCGGCGGCGGGCTGCTGCTCGTCGTGCTCCTCGCCTCCACGGTGCTCGGCACGAGCGGCCCGGGCACGGCCTCCGCCGCCGCGCGCGCGGGCTCCGACGTCGCCACGTCCCGCGACGACGCCATCGCCACGGACCGGCCGCTCGTCGTCGTCGGGACCACCGGCGTCACGTGGGAGGACGTCGCGGACGTCCGCGCCCCCACGCTGCACGCACTCCTCACCGACGGCGCGGGCGCCGCGGGCGTCGCGCAGCCGACGGGCGCGGCGAGCCGCTGCGCCGTCGGCGGGTGGGTCGCCCTGTCCGCGGGCCAGCTCGCGGAGGTCGCGACCGAGCGCGCCCCGGACGGGTCGTGGGCCTGCCCGACGCCGCAGCCGGTCCCGGACGGCGACGGAGCCGAGGTCGAGGGCTGGGACGACCTCGTGGCGCTGCAGAGCGGCTCGGGCTACCAGGCGAGTCTCGGCGTGCTCGGCGACGCGCTCGACGGGCGCGCCGCCGGGGACACCCCCGTGTGCGCGACGGCCGTCGGCCCGGGCGCTGCCATCGCGCTCGCCGACCCCGACGGGGACGTCGCCCGCTACCGCGACCTGTCGTCCGCGACGACACCGGGCAGCGACGCGTACGCGTGCCCGGTGACCGTCGTCGACGCCGGCGACGCGACGCTCGGCGCCGCGGACCCGGAGCTGCCCGCGGCCGAGCGGACCGTCGTGCGCGACGCGACGCGCGCCGCACGGCTCGAGGC
>NZ_LWGL01000312.1 GCF_001722485.1 Cellulosimicrobium cellulans
GGGCCGTGCTGCGGCGGCGGCACCGGTGGCGCCCGCGGCACCTCCTGCGGACGGCCGTCGTCGCGGTGGTCGTCGTGGTGGCGGCCGGGCTGCTCGTGCGGCCGTTCACGACGCGCGGCGGCGCGGTGCCGGACGACTGGGCCGTCGTCGCGTGCGACGTCGGCCAGGGCGACGCGCTCGTCCTGCGGTCGGGCGAGTCGTCAGCGGTCGTGGTGGACGTCGGGCCGTCCGGCCCCGCGGCGGACCGGTGCCTCGACGACCTCGGCGTGGCCCGCGTCGACCTGCTGGTGCTGAGCCACTTCCACGCCGACCACGTGGGCGGGCTCGAGGAGGTGCTCGCCGGTCGCGACGTCGACCGTGCCCTGGTGACAGGGACGCGCGAACCCGCCGCGCAGGCGGAGCGTGCCCTGGGGCTGCTCGAGACCGCCGGCGTGCCGGTCGACGTCGCGCGGCCGGGCGACGCGGCGACGGCCGGGGACGGGGCGGACGCCGTCCGCTGGGAGGTGCTCCAGGCCGGCCCGCCGGTGGCCGCCGGCGCGGCCCGGGCAGGCGCGACCGACCAGCCGGGCGGTGCGGAGGAGGAGGGCGGCGCCAACGACGCGAGCGTCGTGGTGCTCGCCGAGGTGCGCAGGACGCAGGTGATCGCGCTCGGCGACCTCGAGGACGCGGGGCAGGAGGCGCTCGCGGACGAGCTCGAGCGGCGCGGGACGGGGCCCGTGGACGTCGTGAAGATGGCGCACCACGGGTCGCGCACGCAGTCGCCGGCGCTGGCCGAGGCGCTGTCGCCGACCGTCGCGCTCGTCAGCGCGGGCGAGAACACGTACGGCCACCCCACCGACCACGCGCTCGACCTCTACCGCGGCACCGGGGCGACCGTGCTGCGGACCGACACGTGCGGCACGTTCGCGCTCGTGGTCCGCGAGGGGACGCTCGCGGCGGCCGGGTGCCGGGACCCCGGCCAGGACTGATCCCGACCGGGGCTGACGACCACGTCCGGGGCGTCGGCGGTTCGTGGCAGGCTTGGGCGCATGCCCGCGCCGTCCCGGTCCTCCGCCCGATCGTCCGCCGCGACCGCGTGGGACGACGTCCGGCTCGCACCGGTCGTGCTCGTGCAGGGCCCGGAGTCGCTCCTGGCGGAGCGTGCGGTCGACGCGCTCGTCGACCTGGCCCGCGAGCGTGACCCCGACGTCGAGAAGGTCGAGCTGGAGGCGGCGACCTACCAGGCCGGCATGCTCACGGTCGCCGCGAGCCCGTCGCTGTTCGGCGAGGCCAAGGTCGTGATCGTCTCCGGTGCGGAGGCCGCGACGGACGCGCTCGTGGCGGACGTCGTCGCCTACGTCCCCGCCGCGGACCCGGCGACGACCGTCGTCGTCGTGCACGGCGGCGGCGTCCGCGGCAAGCGCATGCTCGACGCGATCAGGAACAGCGGTGCGCCCGTCGTCGCGGTCGAGGCGATCAAGAAGGACTCCGACAAGTCGGCGTTTGTCACCGCGGAGTTCCGCCGGGCGCGGCGCCGCATCGACGCGGGCGGCGTGCGGGCGCTCGTCGAGGCCCTCGGCAACGACCTGCGCGAGCTCGCCGCCGCCTGCTCCCAGCTCGTGGACGACACGGAGGGCACGGTCACCGAGCAGGTCGTCGACCGCTACTACGGCGGGCGCGTCGAGGCGACCGGCTTCCGCGTCGCCGACGCCGCCGTGGCCGGCCACGCGGGCGAGGCCGTCGCGCTGCTGCGGCACGCGCTCGCGACGGGCGCCG
>NZ_LWGL01000313.1 GCF_001722485.1 Cellulosimicrobium cellulans
GGTCGCACGCACGCGCTCGGGCTCGTCGTCCCGGACCTCGAGAACCCGTACTTCGCCTCGGTCACCAAGGGCGTCCAGGCGCGGGCCCGCCGCACCGGGTACGCGGTGTTCGTCGTCGACGCGGGGGCGACGTCCCAGCGGGCGTCGACGTGGGGCACCGCGGGCCGGCGCGCGACGAGCCGCAGCACGCTTTCCGTGGCCGCGACGACCGCCACGGCGCCGATCGCGAGCCAGACGCCGTAGAAGACGCCGGGGTAGGGGCTCGCCGTCGAGGTGGAGGTCTCGGCGACGCGCGTGACCGAGCGCCCGTCGTCGCCCGCCGTGACCGCTCCGACCGCGGCGAGCACCACGACGAGCAGGCCCAGGCCCCAGGTGAGGCGGCGCAGCAGGCGCGGGGCGACGTCGTCGACCGTGCGGCGCTGGAGGGTCGCGGAGCGGACGGCGCTCCGCTGGCTCGGCCACGTGCGCTCGCCGACGGCGTGCGCGCCGAGGAAGGCGAGCGCGACCATCGCGGGGGAGAGGCCGAGGAGCACGCCCTCGGCGAGGCCGTCCACGGTCGCGACCGCCTGCGACCCGACGATCCCGACGAGGACCGCGAGCGCGGCCGCGCCACCGGCGACGGCACCCGCGTGCCGGCGTGCGGCGCGTCGCACGGGGTCGCCGTCCGCGAGGTCGTGCAGCGTGGCGGGCCGTGCCGTGCCGCGCACGAGCGCGCGGACGACGAGGACCACCGCCGTCACGGCGCCCGCGAGGAGGAGGAGCGCGAGCGCGCTCCACACGAGGTCGTAGGCGGCGGGGACGAACAGCGAGCCCTCGTCTATTTGTGCCATGGTTTGTACCGGTATGGCGACGACGATCCCAGTGGGGGGCCGTGGCGTCAAGTGCCCGCCGTGCGTGCGGGCCGCCGCACATGAGAGACCTCTCATCGGCGTCTCACGCGGGCGCCACGCGGGTCGGGTGTGCTGGCACCATGACCGACACCTGTGTCGTGACCGACCAGCGCGCGTGGCTCGACCTGCTCACCGCGGACGACGCGGGCGACCTCCTCGCCGCCGCGCTCGGTGCCGACGGCGCCTCGCTCGGCGCCTGGCGCGTCGACCGCGTGCACGCGCGCCCGGGGGCGGAGGTGACCGTCGGGTACGACGTCGTCGCCACGCGCGCCGGCGGCGCGGCCGAGGCCGCGGAGTACCTGCTCGCGACCACGGCGGACCTGCCCGCGGAGGCGGTGGGGCCCGGCGTCGCCCGGCTGGACGACGACGAGCGCGTGGTGCACGTGTGGCGCCACCCGGCCGACCCGCTCCTGCCCGGCCTCGCCGCAGCCGGCGACGCCGCCGAGCTCACCCGCCGGCTGCGCGCCGCAGGGTGGGACGCGACCGTGGAGACGGTCGAGATGGTCGCGTACCGCCCGCTGCGCCGCGCGGTCCTGCACGCCCGGACCTCGCGCGGCGTCGTCTACGTCAAGGTCGTGCGGCCCGAGCGCGTGCGCTCGCTCGTGCGCCGGCACGTGCTGCTCACCGACCCCGGCACCCCCGGCGCCGCCCCGGCCGACACGGCGTCCGACACCGCGCGCGCCCCCCGCTGCCTCACGTGGGCCGCGGACGGCGTCGTCGTCCTCGAGGAGGCGCGGGGCCGCTCGCTCGCCCAGGTCCTCGCCGCGACGCCGCCCGAGCACCGCGCGACCGCCGTCGACCCCCACGCGCTGCTG
>NZ_LWGL01000314.1 GCF_001722485.1 Cellulosimicrobium cellulans
GCGGGCGTGTACGCCGCCGCAGGTGCCTGCTGCGCGGCGGGAGCCTGCTGCGCCACCGGCACCTGCTGAGGGGCGGCGGGCGCGGCCTGCGCCGCGGCGGGCCTGTCGGCCGTCTGCTCCGGCTGCGCGGACGCCGCCTGCCCGGACGGGGCGGCGGGCGCGGACTGCGCCGAGCCGGCACCCTCCGCGGGACCCGAGCCGTTCAGCGGCGACCACGAGGGCGCCGGGACCGTACCCGCGGACGAGCCCGACGACGCACCGCCCTGCGGTGCGGCGCCGGAGCCCTCAGAGGGTGGAAATGCCATTGAGAACACTCTCCAGGACGCTCAGCGACAGGCCCGAGTGGTTGCTGCCGTGGCCCGTGTGCACGTTGAGCGGGGTCGAGGTGTGGACGGTGATGTAGTTGTCCTCCTGCAGGTCGGCGACGAGCACCTTCGTCACGCCGAGCGGCAGCCGGAGCAGCGCCGAGAGCTCGGCGATGGAGACGTAGGTGTGCGCCGCGTGCTGCAGGATCGAGCGCTTCTCAGGAGGCAGGCCGAAGCTGTTCACCGCGCCGGGCATGACCTCGACGAGCGCCTCGAGCGGGAGGTCCGACGTGGCCGACCGCACGCGACCGCCGGTCACGGCGTACGGGCGGACGGTCGCCGCCTCGTAGACGTCGCCCTGCGTCCCGACGTTGCCGAAGGGTACGTTCGTCATCGATCAGACCTCATCCCACGGGGGCTCGAGTTGCACCGTCAACGGGGAGGCTCCCCCGCATCTCGGAGATCAGCTGCGGGGTCAGCGTAGCCTCCGTGCGCGAGACCAGGAGCGCCATCTCGTAGCCGATCAGGCCGATGTCGCAGTTCGCCTCCGCCACGACACCGAGCACGGACCCGTTCGACACGTTCATGAGGAACAGGAAGCCGTTGTCCATCTCGATGATGGCCTGGCGGACGTTGCCGCCGTTGAGCTGGCGGGCGGCCCCGCGGGTCAGGCTCGACATGCCCGAGACGATGGCGGCGAGCTGGTCGCCGCTCGTGCGGTCGAGCTGGTCCGACATGGCCATGAGCAGGCCGTCGGCCGACACCACGAGCGTGTGCCGGCTACCCGGTACCGTCCGCACGAAGTTGTCGAGCAGCCACCCGAAGTTCGTGGCCTCGGTGCTGAGCGCGTTCACTGTTCCTCCTCGTCAGTTGCCACAGACGGCACGTCGTCACCGCGCCTGCGGCGCTGAATCAGGGACATGATCCATGGTCTCGGGTGCCCACGTCGAACCGGCCTCGTCGGTCCCCTCCACGCGGCCGCGGGCCGTGCCGGACTGGAACGCCGAGAGCCGTGCCCGGAGCTGCTCCGGGTCGCGGTCGATCCGGGCCGTGAACCGGTCCACGTAGCCCTCGCGGTCCTGCCCGCGCGAGCGGCGCGTCAGACCGGAGGACGCCGTCGGCTCGACCCTGAGCGGCTGGTACGTCCCGCTGTCCGCACCGCTCAGCGCCGTCTCCTGGAAGTCGTCGGAGCCCTGCAGCAGGGTCGACATCTCCTCGTACAGCACGGCCGAGGCCATCCAGTCCGACCGCGCCTCGACGGAGTCGCTGATGTACTCCGGGTCGAGCGGCTCGAGGTCGGGGACCTGCCGGCGCACCAGCGGGACCGGGGCGCCGTGCCCGCCGGCCGGCTCGGCCGTCCGCGCCGGCGGCGCGACGGGGGCGGC
>NZ_LWGL01000315.1 GCF_001722485.1 Cellulosimicrobium cellulans
GGTGCGCGAGGCGCTCGCGACGGCGCCCGCCGCCCACGCCCCCGGGGGCCGCGCCATCCTCGACGACAGCGACGTACAGCTCGCCCTCATGGTCATGTACGAGCTGCACTACCGCGGCGTCGAGAGGGTCGACGACGCCTGGGAGTGGGAGCCTGCGCTGCTCGCCGTGCGCCGGACCGTCGAGCGCCCGTTCGAGGCCGCCGTGCGCGAGCGCGCCGGGACGCCGGACGGCACCGAGACGGACGCGGCCGGCGTCGCGCGGCGCCTGTTCGACCTCGCGGCGGCCGACGACGGGCCGAGCCTGTCCCGCTACGTCGCCAAGCGCGCCGACGCGCAGCAGGTGCGCGAGCTGCTCGTGCTCAAGTCGCTGTACCAGCTCAAGGAGGCCGACCCGCACACGTGGGCGGTTCCGCGCCTGGCGGGGGCGCCGAAGGCCGCGCTCGTGGAGATTCAGGCCGACGAGTACGGCGGCGGGCAGCCGGGCCGGATGCACGCCGAGCTGTTCGCGCGCACGATGCGCGGCGCGGGCCTCGACGACACCTACGGGCGGTACGTCGACGCCGTGCCGACCGTCGTGCTCGTCGCGCTCAACACGATGTCCCTGTTCGGGCTGCACCGGCGCCTGCGCGGCGCGATCGTCGGGCACCTCGCGGCGTTCGAGATGACGTCGTCCATCCCGAGCCGCCTGTACGGCAACGGCTTCCGGCGGCTCGGCCACGACGCCGACACCACGTGGTACTTCGACGAGCACGTCGAGGCCGACGCCGTCCACGAGCAGATCGCGGCGCGCGACCTCGCCGGCCGCCTCGTCGAGCAGGAGCCCGCCCTGCGCGACGACGTGCTCCTCGGCGCCGCGGCGTGCCTCGCTGTCGAGGGGGACGTCGCCGCGTACGCGCTCGGCCGGTGGCAGGAGGGCGGGTCCGCGCTCCTCGTGCCGCTCGACGCGCATGCCTGACACGGTCGCGTCCGACGCCGCCTACCTGCTGCCGCTACGCCGGCACGCCGTGGACGAGGCGGAGCTCGCCGAGCTCGCCGCCTACCTGCGCCGGGTCGCCGCCCACGTTCCCGTGGTCGTCGCCGACGGCTCGCCGCCCGACGTCCGGGCGCGGCACGACGCCGCGTGGGGCGACGCGGTGCGTGTCGTCGACGTGCCCGACGTCCCGCCGGGCACGAACGGCAAGGTCGTCGGCGTGCTCGCGGGGATCGCCGCGACCACCGCGCCGAGGCTCGTCGTCGCCGACGACGACGTCCGGTACGACGCCGCCGGCCTCGCCGCGGTGCTCGCCGCGCTCGACGACGCCGACCTCGTCGTGCCGCAGAACGTGTTCGACCCGATGCCGTGGCACGCACGCTGGGACACCGCACGCTCCCTGCTGAACCGCGCGCTGCTCGGCCACGACTACGCCGGCACGGTCGCCCTGAGGCGGGCCGCGCTCGGGGACGCGGGCTACGACTCCCGCGTGCTCTTCGAGAACCTGGAGCTCGAGCGCACGGTGGTCGCGCGCGGCGGCGTCGTCGCGCACCGGCCGGACGTCGTCGTCGTGCGGCGCCCGCCCGAGGCACGCCGCTTCGTCGAGCAGCGCGTCCGCCAGGCGTACGACTCGCTCGCGCAGCCGCCGCGGCTGGTGGCCGAGCTGGCCCTCGCGCCGCTCCTCGTCCTCGCCGCCGTCGCGGCCGTGCGGGCGC
>NZ_LWGL01000317.1 GCF_001722485.1 Cellulosimicrobium cellulans
GCGGCCAGGCCCGCGTAGACCGGGCGGACCGCGGGCGGCAGCGGAGGCTCGACGAGGAGGAACCGGGCGGCGTCGCGCGCGGCATCGGTCAGCACGAGCGCCGGGCGCGCCTCCTCGACGGCGGCGTCGAGCTCCGCACGCGTCACGGGCACGCGCTCCACGCCGAGGCGCCGCGCGACGTCGGCCGCCTGCGCGACGTACTCGTCGCAGCCCCGCGGGTCGAGCGGGCGGCGCCCGTACTCCTGGTGCGCGACGAGAAAGCTCTGCGTCTCGGCCACGTGGACCCAGCGCAGCAGCTCCGGGTCGGAGGCGGCGTACGGCCGCCCGTCCGGCGCGGTCCCCCGCACCCGCTCGTGCACGGCGCGGACCGCGTCCACGGCACGCTGCGCGTCGTCGGCGGTGGCGAACGTCGTCGTCGCGATGAACGTCGACGTGCGCTGGAGCCGGCCCCACGGGTCGCCGCGGTAGCCCGAGTGCGCCGCGACGCCGGCCATGGCGAGCGGGTGCCAGCTCTGGAGCAGCAGCGCGCGCAGCCCGCCGACGAACATCGACGCGTCGCCGTGCACCCGCTGGATCGGCGAGCCCGGCGGGAACCAGCGCGGACCGGGCGTCTCGTGGATCCGGGCACGCGTCGCCGTCGCGTCCGGGCCGGCGACCCGCGAGAAGATCGCTGCGCCCGCCGACGTCCGCGCCCGCTCCAGCACGTGCACCATGCCCCGATCATCACCCACGGGCGGCGCGCGCACCGCACGAGGAGGCGAACCATCGGCGCAAAGAACCCGCTGCAAAGAAACCCTTGCAAACGGATCTTTGCAGTACTACGGTCGACGACATGGGAACCGAGGACACCACCCCGCCCACGAGGCCGACGGAGAACGTGCTCGGGCCCGCGCAGCTCAAGGCCCTCGCGCACCCGCTGCGCATCCAGATCCTCGACCTGCTCGCGAGCCACTCCGCGCTGACGGCGAGCGGGATCGCCCAGCTCGTCGGCGAGTCGAGCGGCTCGACGAGCTACCACCTGCGCCAGCTCGCCCGCCACGGCTTCGTCCAGGAGGTCCCCGGCCGCGGTACTGGCCGCGAGCGCTGGTGGGAGCGTCGTCCCGGCGGCTTCACGGTTGGGCTCCCGGACGACCCGCAGGACGCCGCCGCGGTCGCGACCACGACGACGGTCAACCGCGAGTTCGAGAACGTGCGGGCGCGCAAGATCCTCGCGCTCCTCGAGAACCCCCAGGCGCTCGGGCGCGAGTGGCTCGAGGCCACGCGCCTGACGACCACCAACCTCTGGCTGACGGTCGAGCAGATGGCGGAGGTCGACGCGGCCTGGGAGCGCCTCGCGGACATGTTCGAGCGCTACGGCAGCCAGGAGCGCACGCCCGGCGCGCGGCCCGTGCAAATCCACTTCAACCTGTTCCCCCTCGTGGACGGCAAGGAGAACCCCTCGTGAGCGCGTACTCCCCCACCCTGCCCCGAACCGCCGAGCTGCAGGGCCTGGACCGGCACCTCGTCCGGCTCGGCTCCGCCCTCACGGAGCTCGGCCGGCGCCGTGCCGACGCCCGGGCGCGCGCCCTCGCCGCGGCACGGGCCGACGCGGGCACGCCGGC
>NZ_LWGL01000318.1 GCF_001722485.1 Cellulosimicrobium cellulans
GCCGCGCCGCCGCGCGCCGCCGCCCCGCGGAGGAGCTCGCGACGCGCGGCCTCGACGACGCGCAGGTCGCCGCGCTGCGCGAGGCGCTCCTCGCGATGCTCGAGCACCTGCCCCGCGACCCGCGCGACGAGGGCTAGCCTGGCCCGATGGAGGTGCTCGCCCTGCCGGGCCTGACGGACTACCACGCCGCGTGGGACCTGCAGCGGTCGACGCACGACGCGGTGGTCGCCGGGACGTCCGCCGACACGCTGCTCCTCGTGGAGCACCCCGACGTCTACACCGCCGGGCGCCGCACCAACCGGTCGGAACGTCCCGACGACGGCACGCCCGTCGTCGACGTCGACCGGGGCGGCAGGATCACGTGGCACGGCCCGGGGCAGCAAGTCGTGTACCCCGTCGTGCGCCTCGCGGAGCCGGTCGACGTCGTCGCGTACGTCCGCGCGCTCGAGGACGCGGTCATGGCGGTGTGCACGGGGCTCCGGCTCGCCACGATGCGGGTCGAGGGCCGCAGCGGCGTCTGGCTCGCCGCCGACGCGACCCGGCGCGAGCGCAAGGTGTGCGCGATCGGCGTGCGGGTCGCCCGCGGCGTGACGATGCACGGCCTCGCGCTGAACTGCTGCCCGGACCTCTCGCGGTTCGACCGCATCGTGCCGTGCGGGATCGACGACGCCGACGTCACGTCGCTCACGGCCGAGCTCGGGCGCGAGGTCACGCCCGCGGACGTCGCGGGCCTGCTCGTCGCCGCGCTCGAGACCGCGCTCGCCCCGCTCCGGGCGGCGGTGGCGCCCGCCGCGGTCGCGGCGCCGTAGCCGCGCCGCGCGCTACCCTGGAGGTCCAGGGAAGTCTTGCGCGCCGGAGTACGGGTGGGTCGGCGCGCGACACGTCGCACCCTGGACCCCGCATGCCACGCACCACCTCGTCCGTCCCTCGTCCCGACGGCGCCGCCGTCGCGGCACCGCCCGACGATCGGCCCGCGCCCCGTACCGGCGCCTACGGCCGACTCCCCCGGCTCGCCGGCGGCTGGTTCCTCCCCGTCGCGTTCCTGGCGCGCCTGCCCTTCTCGATGCTGACGATCGGCGCGCTGCTGCTCGTCACGACCACCACCAACTCCGTCGCCCTCGGCGGGCTCGCGTCCGCCGCGACCGCGCTGGGCACGGCCCTCGGCGGGCCGGCGCAGGGCGCCGTCGCGGACCGGGTCGGCCAGCGCCACGTCGTGCTCGCGTGCGCGCCGGCGTCCGCGCTCGCCGTGCTCGCCCTGCTGGCGGCGAGCGCCGCCGCCTCGACCGCGGGGATGCTCGCCGCGGCGGCCGTCGTCGGCGCGAGCGTCCCCCAGGTGGGCCCGCTCGCACGCGTGCGCTGGCTCGCGCTCGCCCGGCACGAGCCGCGCACCCTGTCGGCCGCGATGAGCTACGAGAGCACCGCGGACGAGGTGAGCTTCGTCCTCGGCCCGGCGCTCGTCGGGGTGCTCGCCGCCGCGGGCTCGCCGCAGGTCGCGATGGTCGTCGCCGCGGTCCTGCTCGCCACGGCCGGGACGGCGTTCGCGCTGCACCCCAGCGCGCGCGCCGTGGGCCGGCCC
>NZ_LWGL01000032.1 GCF_001722485.1 Cellulosimicrobium cellulans
CGCTGCGGCGGCGGCCGCGACGCCGCGAGGGCGGCCGGGTGCCGCGTCGTCGGCGCTGGGCGTGCCCGCGGCGGGGTCGGTGTGCTCGTCGGTGCGGTCGTGCGTCACCTGCGTATCCTCCCCGATCCCTCTCGCGCTCGGGCCGTCGGGGGACGTGGGCCCGGTCGGGGCTACCTTTCCCGTACACCGTATGTTAGCGTGGATCGTTCTTTTCGGTACGGCGTACGAACCGAACGGCGGGCGCTCGCGCGGGCTTCCCTCGCGTCCGTCCGTGACCCTGCAGCGCAGACGCGGCACGAGAGGTGTTCCGGTGATCCGAGCCCATGGTCTGACCAAGACCTTCCACCGCAAGAAGGAGGTCGTCGAAGCCGTCAAGGGCATCGACGTCGACGTCCGCGAAGGCGAGCTCGTCGCCTTCCTCGGCCCCAACGGGGCCGGCAAGTCCACGACCCTGAGGATGCTCACGAGCCTCCTCGAACCGACCGCCGGCACGGCCGAGGTCGCCGGGTACGACGTCGCGCGCGACCCCGCGCGCGTGCGCTCGCGCATCGGCTTCATCGGCCAGGGCAACGGCGGCGGCTACTCCTACCGGGTGCTCGACGAGCTCCACAACCAGGGCCGCTTCTACGGCCTGCCCGCCGCGGAGTACGAGCGCCGCGCGGCGAGCCTCCTCGAGGCGCTCGACCTCGGCGGTCTGGAGAAGCGCACCGTCCAGTCGCTCTCCGGCGGGCAGCGCCGGCGCCTCGACGTCGCGCTGGGCCTCATGAACCACCCGCCGCTGCTCTTCCTCGACGAGCCGACGACGGGCCTGGACCCGCACGCGCGCGCCAACCTGTGGGAGCACATCGCGGCGATGCGCGAGCGCTACGGCATGACCCTCGTGCTCACGACGCACTACCTCGACGAGGCCGACAGCATGGCGGAGCGCGTGGTCGTCATCGACCACGGCGAGATCATCGCGGACGCCACCCCGGACGCCCTCAAGCGCGACCACGCCGACGACGTCATCACGCTGGCGGTGACACCCGCCCCGGGCGACGGCACCGGGCAGGCCGGACCCGACGACGCGGCCCGCGTCCGTGCGGCGCTCGCCGGCGAGGTCGACCAGGTCGACGTGACCCCCGGCGCGGACGGCGCGCTCGCCGTCCGGATCTCCACGACGCACGGCGCGGACCGCCTCCCCGAGGCGATCGAGGCGCTGCGCGTCGGCGGGTACGTCGTGCGCTCGGCCGCGCTCAAGCAGGCGAGCCTCGACGACGTGTTCCTCAACCTCACCGGCCGGAGCCTGCGCGAGGAGGCGGCGTGATGACCAGGACCGACACCTCGACAGCACGGGTCACCGGCCCGGTCCCCGGCGCCGACGTCGCGCTGCGGACCGGCGCGGCGAAGTTCCTCACCGACACGTGGGCGGTGTTCACGCGCGAGATCCTGCTCGTGCTGCGCGACCCGTTCACGCTCATCTTCTCGCTGCTGCAGCCGCTCATCTTCCTCGGGCTGTTCGGGCCGCTGCTCACGGGCGCCGTCGGCGGCTTCGGCGGGGGAGCGGCGGGCGGCGGGGGCAGCACCGCCGAGACCCTCCAGTGGTTCGTGCCGGGCGTGATCGTCATGATCTCGCTGTTCGGCACGTCGATGAGCGGATCCAACCTCCTCTACGAGATGATGACCGGCTCCTACGAGCGGGTCCTCGCGACCCCGCTCGACCGGTCGGCGATCCTCGTCGGGCGCGCGCTCAAGGAGTTCGCGCCGCTCGTCCTGCAGGGGCTGCTCATCGCGCTGGTGTGCGTCCCGTTCGGGTTCACGCTCTACCCGCTGCATTTGCTCGCCGGGCTCGCGCTGCTCGGCCTGTTCGGCATCGGCGTCGGCGCGCTGTCCATCGCCCTGGCGCTCGCGGCGAAGAACCGCGAGTGGCTGTTCTGGGGCGTGCAGCAGTCGCTGCTGTTCCCGCTGCTCATCCTCTCCGGCATGATGCTGCCGCTCGAGGCGGGGCCGGCGTGGATGCGCACCGCGGCGCTGTTCAACCCGCTCACCTACATCGTCGACGCCGAGCGCGCGCTGCTCGCCGGGACGTTCGCCTCCACGGAGGTGCTGTGGGGCGTTGTCGCGGCGGCGGTCACGTGCGTCGTCGGCGTCTGGGTCGGGATCCGGCGCACGCGCCGCACGGTCTGATCCCTCCGCCGAGCCCGGGGTCGTGCGCCACTGACGCTCCGACGTGACGCACGACCCCGGGTCCGGCAGGCAGACCTAGGCGGCGTCGGTCGCGCGCGCACACGGCACCGCGCCGCACGCCGCGACCGACGCCCGCGCGTCGAGCACGCGCTGGTTGGTGCTGCCCCGGAACGCGAGCGTGAGGTCGCGGCGCGCGAGCTCGAACCGGCCGTCGACGAGCACGTCGACCTCGTCGAGCAGGGCGCGCTGGTCCGGCGGGCCGTCGAGCAGCTC
Source organism: Cellulosimicrobium cellulans (assembly GCF_001722485.1). Lineage (GTDB taxonomy): Bacteria > Actinomycetota > Actinomycetes > Actinomycetales > Cellulomonadaceae > Cellulosimicrobium > Cellulosimicrobium cellulans_A. The sequence goes on from NZ_LWGL01000032.1 coordinate 2,440, forward strand.
CTCGACCGTGTAGCCCGTCCAGCACCACACGTCCTTGGCGCGACCCAGCGCGGCGCGCAGCCGGCGCACGAGCCGCAGGCACACGCCGGTGTTGAGGAACGGCTCCCCGCCGAGCAGGGACAGGCCCTGCACGGCGGGGTGCGCGAGGTCGGCGAGGACGCGGTCCTCGAGCGCGTCGTCGTACGGGCGCCCGTAGCGGAAGCTCCACGCCGCCTCGTTGAAGCAGCCCTCGCACGCGAACAGGCACCCGCTCACGTACAGCGAGCAGCGCACACCCTCGCCGTCGACCATGACGAACGGCTTGTAGTCGGCGACGTACCCGTGGCTGACGCGCTCGGAGCGCCAGCCCGGGCCGGGTTCCCTCGGCACGCCGCGGCCTACGCGCGGTCGCCCGCGGCGAGCGACGCCGGGCCGGCCAGGTGCTTGACGCGCGAGGAGATCTCCACGTGGCGCCCGTGCACCATGGGCCGCTGCTGCGGGTTGCCGAGGTAGCCGCACGTGCGCTTCACGACGTCGCACGTGCGCGGGTCGGTGTTGCCGCACCCCGGGCACGCGAAGCCGCGCGCGGTGGGCTCGAAGTCGCCCGTGAACCCGCACGCGTAGCAGCGGTCGATGGGCGTGTTCGTGCCGAGGTAGCCGACGCGGTCGTAGGCGTAGTCCCACACGGCTTCCAAAGCCCTGGGGTTCTGCTGGAGCACCGGGTACTCGCAGTAGTGGATGAACCCGCCCGACGTGTACGGCGCGTACTCGGCCTCGAAGTCCAGCTTCTCGAACGGCGTCGGGTCCTTGCGGACGTCGTAGTGGAAGCTGTTCGTGTAGTAGTCCTTGTCCGTGATGTCGGGCACCGCGCCGAACCGCTCCCGGTCGAGGCGGCAGAACCGGTCGGTGAGGCTCTCGCTCGGCGTCGCGTAGACGCTGACCTGGTAGCCGAGGCGCTCGGTCCACCGCGCGGCGTGCGCGTGCAGCGACCGCAGGACGTCGAGCGTGAGCGTCTTCGCCTCCGGGTCGTGCTCCCACTGGCCGCCGAAGAACGCGGCGGCGACCTCGTACAGACCGATGTAGCCGAGCGACACGGTGGCGCGGCCGTCGCGGAAGAGGCGGTCGACGTCGTCGTCCGGCGCGAGGCGCTGCCCGAACGCGCCGTGCACGTAGAGGATCGGCGCGTTGCCGGGCGTCGCCTGCCGGCACCGCTCGATGCGGAAGGCGAGCGCGTCGTGGACCGTCTCCAGGCGCTCGTCGAGCAGCCGCCAGAACGCGTCGAGGTCGCCCGCGGCCTCGAGCGCGACGCGCGGCAGGTTGAGCGTGACCACGCCGAGGTTCATGCGCCCCTCGACGACGTCCTCCCCGTGCTCGTCGCGCCAGCCCTGGAGGAAGGACCGGCAGCCCATCGGCACCTTGAACGAGCCCGTGAGCTCGACGATCTTGTCGTACGACAGCACGTCCGGGTACATGCGCTTGGTCGCGCACTCGACGGCGAGCTGCTTGAGGTCGTGGTTGGGGTCGCCGGGATCGAGGTTGACGCCGCGGCGCAGCGTGAGGACGAGCTTGGGGAAGATCGCGGTGCGGCACTCGCTCCCGAGCCCGCGGAGGCGGATCTCGAGGATCGCGCGCTGGATCTCGCGCTCGAGCCACCCCGTGCCGAGCCCGAACCCGACGGTCGTGAACGGCGTCTGCCCGTTGGACGTGAACAGGGTGTTGATCTCGTACTCGAGGCTCTGCATCGCGTCCTCGATGTCCTTGCGCGTCTTCTCGCGCGCGTACTCCTCGCGCCGCCCCGCGTCGGGGATCCACCGCTCGGCGTCGGCGCGGTGCTTCGTGAGGTTCCGCTCGGCGTACGGGGCGAGGAGCTCGTCGATCCGGTTGACCGAGCACCCGCCGTACTGGCTGGAGGACACGTTGGCGATGATCTGGCTGATCTGCGCGGTCGCGGTCTGGATGGAGCGCGGCGGCTCCACCTGCGCGTTCCCGATGCGGAACCCGTGCGCCAGCATCGTGCGGAAGTCGATGAGGCAGCAGTTCGTCATCGGCGCGTACGGGTGGTAGTCGAGGTCGTGGTAGTGGATGTCACCCTTCTGGTGGGCGTTCGCGACGTGCGGGGGCAGCATGCGCAGGCCGATCGCCTTGCCCACGGTTCCGGCCGTGAGGTCGCGCTGGGTGGTGAAGACCTCGCTGTCCTTGTTCGCGTTCTCGTGGACGACCGTCTGGTCCTTGTCGAGCAGGCGCACGATCGAGTGGTTGAGGTCCGTCGCCCTGCTACGCGCGACGTCGCGCTGCACGCGGTAGTCGATGTACGCGCGGGCGACGTCGTCCTCGTGCGACTCGAGCAGCACGTGCTCGACCACGCCCTGGATCTCGTCGATCCTCACGCTGCTGACGGAGCGCGCCGCGATCTCCTCGCACGCGCGGTCCACGACCTCGGCGACACGACGACCGTGCGTCGCGCTCGGCTCGCCGTGCACCTCCGCGAAGGCCTTGCTGACGGCCGCGCGGATGCGCCCGTCGTCGAACGGCCGGCGCCGGCCGTCGCGCTTGAGGACCTCCGGCATCGTGGTGGCCGTGGTGGCCGTGGTGGCCGTGGTGTCGTCCGTCGTGCCCGGTCGTGCTCGGTCGAGCTCGATGGTGCTCATCGCTCTCGTCCCCCTCTGCCCACCGAGTTCCGGTCGCCGCCCGCAGGGGACTGCGGGCAGGGCCTGCCGGCCCCACATGTGGGGCCGGAAACGCGGCGCCGCCACCATATCTAGTGGACGACGGCGCGCCGACACCGGCGCACGGATCTCCGGCAGGTCAGGACGAAGGTCCCGACCGGCGGCTGGGTCGAGCAGGCGGGCTCGTCCGGCGGCCCGACGCGCGCCGCGCCGGCCGGGAGTCGACCGCCCGCCCCGGCGTCGGTACCGTCGCCCGATGACGACCGGACCGCACACCGAGCAGGGCGCCGACGCCCGCACGGACCCGCCCCTCGCCGCCGACGAGGTCACGACGCTGCGCGGCTTCCTCGACTTCCACCGCGACACGATGCGCTGGAAGACGGCCGGGCTCGGCGCCGCCGAGCTCGCCGCCACGCTGGCGCCGTCGACCATGACGCTCGGCGGCATGCTCAAGCACCTCGCGTACGTGGAGTCGCAGTGGTTCTCGGTCGTCCTGCGGGGCGAGCCGCTCATGGCGCCGTTCGACACCGCCGACTGGTCGGCCGACCGCGACTGGGACTGGCACAGCGCGGCGTCGGACACGCCGCAGCAGCTGCGCACGCTGTTCGACCGCGCCGTCGCGGCGTCGGACGCGGTCCTCGACGCGGCGCTCGACGAGGGCGGCCTCGAGCAGCCCACCGTGCGCGCCGACCGGCACACCGGCGAGCGGTGGAACCTGCGCTGGGTGCTCGTGCACATGATCGAGGAGTACGCGCGGCACAACGGCCACGCCGACCTGCTCCGCGAGGCGATCGACGGGTCCGTCGGCGAGTAGCGACCCGATCGTCCGGGTGCTTGCCCGGGGCGCCGTCGGGCGGCACGATGACCGGCGTGACCGCCCCGCCGCCGCCACCGCTGCCCCGGTTCCCCCGCAAGCGCGTCGTGACGGTGGTGCTCGTCGTCATGACCGTGCTCGGCGTCGCGCTGCTCGGCACGGGCGCATGGCTCGCGCGTCGGCCGCCTTCGTTCGGGTGGTACGCCTACGCGCCGCTGTCCGACACGTACTTCAGCCCCGGCGACGTGTACTCGCCGGTCCTCGCCGCCCTCCTGGCGGCAGCGGGCGCGCTGCTGCTCGGTGGCGTCGGTGGCTTCCTCGTCGGACGGCGTGCGCGACGGTCCCCGCCCGCGACACCGGAGTGAGCACGCGTCAGGCGCGGGCGAGCACGAGGACGGGGGCGAGCGTCCCGGCCTGGCTCGCCGCCGCGAGGTTCGCGCGCCGCTCGACGATCGCGGGGCCGTAGACGGCGGACAGGTCGTCGGCGGCCTGCGGGTCGGGCGTCGTGAGCGAGACGCTGCGGTCCTCGACGTCGAGCACCTCAAAGCCGGCCGCAGCCAGCCCGTCCGTGTACGCGGCGGGCGGTTCGACGAACGACGTCCCGTCGTCGACGTCCCACGGCAGGGGGTAGGGCAGGTCTCCGGGGCCGACGCGCATCTGGTCGTGCACCGCGACGAGGCCGCCCGGCCGCACGACGCGGCGCAGCTCCGCGAACACGGCCGCCTTGTCGGGGACGTTCATCCCGACGTGGATCATCATCGCCCGGTCCTGCGACGCGTCGTCGCACGGCAGCCGGCCCGCGTCACCCTCCTCGAACCGGGCGAGCGGCGTCAGGCCCGCGTACTCGGTCAGGGTCCGCGCCGCGGCGACGAAGTCGGGGCTGAGGTCCACGCCGGTGACCGTGCAGCCGTGGCGGTCCGCGGCGACCCGCGCCGGGCCGCCGACGCCGGACCCGACGTCGAGGAGCGCGGTCCCGGCGTCGAGGTCGAGACGGCCGAGCACGTGGAGCGTCGCGGGCAGGCCGCCGACGTGCAGCTCGTCGAACGGGGCGAGCGCGTCGACCGGCGCCACGCCGTCGCCCACCGCGGCGGCGTCGAGGATCCGCTCCGCCAGGCGATCGCCCGCGTAGTGCTCCCGGACCCGGTCCGCCGTGCCCATGGTGGTCTCCGCTGGTTGTCGCGCGCCGCCGTCGGCCCGCTCACCCCGTCGACGCTACGCCGGGCGACCGCGGGTGGCCAGACCGCCCGTCGAGGAGCGGTTGACCTTGACGTAACGTCAACTCCTAGCGTGATGACCGCTGCCGCGACGACGGCGGTCCGGGACAGGACGTACGAGGAAGGAGGGTCCGCGATGGCCACCACGACGAGCCGCACGGCCGACTGGTCCATCCAGGAGGTCGCGCGGCTGGCCGGCACGACGAGCCGCACGCTGCGTCACTACGACGCGGTCGGGCTGCTGGCGCCGACGCGCGTGGCGTCGAACGGCTACCGCCACTACGACGCCGACGCGCTCGTCCGGCTCCAGCGGATCCTCCTCCTGCGCGACCTCGGTCTCGGGCTTCCCGCGATCAAGGAGGCGCTCGACGGCCCGGGCGACCGGACGTCGTCGGGCACCGGGGAGCGCGGCTCCCAGGTGCGGGCGCTGCGCACCCATCTCGAGTGGCTGCGCGCGGAGCGGCAGCGGCTGGCGCGGCAGATCGCGTCGGTCGAACGGACGATCACCACGATGGAAGGAGGTGGCGAGCTCATGGCGGACGACATGTTCGACGGGTTCGACCACACGCAGTACAAGGACGAGGTCGTCGAGCGGTGGGGCGCGGACGCGTACGCCCGCAGCGACGCCTGGTGGCGCGGCCTGTCCGACGAGGAGAAGGCCGGCTTCAAGCAGACGGTCGCGCGCCTCAGCGCGGACTGGACGGCGGCCGCCGAGGCGGGAGTCGACCCGGAGTCCGACGAGGCGCAGGAGCTCGCGCGCCGGCACGTCGAGTGGCTCGGCGGCGTCCCCGGGACCCCGGGCGCGGGCGCCGCGCCGGTGAAGGAGTACGTCGTCGGGCTCGGCGAGATGTACGTGGCCGACGAGCGGTTCGCCAAGAACTACGGCGGCGTGCAGGGCGCGACGTTCGTGCGCGACGCGCTGCGCGTCTACGCGGACCGCGTCCTGTGACGAGGCGGGCCGTGGTCGCTGCGGCGACCACGGCCGTCGTCGCGCTCGCCGGGTGCGCCGCGACGCCGGCGGACGACGGGCCCCGCCTGCCGCCGACGAGCGGCACGTTCGACTACCAGCTCGGTGCCGCGTACGACGTGCCGGGCGGGCTCGACGTCGTCGTGCGCGACGCGACGGCCGAGCCCGCCGCCGGCGCGTACTCGGTCTGCTACGTCAACGGGTTCCAGACCCAGCCTGGCGACGCGAGGCTGTGGCTCGAGGACCACCCGGACCTCGTGCTGCACGACGCGGCGGGCGAGCCCGTCGTCGACCCGGACTGGCCGGACGAGTACGTGCTCGACCCGTCCACCGCGCAGCAGCGCGCGGGGATCCTCGAGATCCTCGGCCCGGTCGTCACCGGCTGCGCCGACGCCGGGTTCGACGCGGTCGAGATCGACAACCTCGACACGTGGACCCGGTTCGACGACGCCGCCACCGGGCGGATCGCGGAGGAGGGCGCGCTCGCGCTCGCCGCCGCCTACGTGGACCTCGCGCACGACGCAGGGCTCGCCGTCGCGCAGAAGAACGCCGCGGAGGTCGCGGCGCTCGCGCACGACGAGCTCGGGTTCGACCTCGCCGTCACCGAGGAGTGCGCGGCGTACGACGAGTGCGCCGCGTACACCGACGTGTACGGCGACCACGTGCTCCAGGTCGAGTACACGGACACGCTGCCCGTCCCCTTCGCGGACGTGTGCGCCCGGACGGACCGCGCCCCGCTCACCGTCCTGCGCGACCGCGACCTCGTGGGGCCCGACGACGGCGGGTACGTGCGCGAGCAGTGCTGACCCGGCCGCGGTGCTCGGCAGGATCGCCCTCACCTCACTAGCCTGGGACCCACGGCGGACCGCCGTCCGCCACGAGGCAGCCGAGGGAGGCAGCCATGGGCACGTCGACGTCCGGTACGACGCCCGGTACCGCGCCCCGCACGATCCGCAACGTCGCCCTCGTGGGGCACAGCGGGTCGGGCAAGACCACGCTCGCCGAGGCGTTCCTCCATCGCGCGGGCGCGATCCCGCGGCTCGGGTCGGTGGCCGAGGGGACGACGGTGTGCGACCACGAGCCCGAGGAGGTCGCGCGCGGCATCTCGGTCGCGCTCGGCGTCGCGCACCTCGGCTGGACGGCGCCCGACGGCCGGACCTACCAGGTCACCCTCCTGGACACGCCCGGGTCGCCCGACTTCGTCGGCGCGGTGGACGCCGCGCTCGCGGTCGCGGACCTCGCGGTCGTGGTGGTGAGCGCCGTCGACGGGGTCCGCTCGGGGACCGAGGAGGTGTGGCGGCTGTGCGACGAGGCGGGGATCCCCCGCCTCGTCCTCGTCTCCCAGGAGGACCGGGCGCGCGCGAGCTTTCGCACCGTGCTCGACGACCTCCGCACGACGTTCGACGCGCCGTTCGTCCCGCTCGAGCTGCCGCTCGGCGAGGAGCAGTCCCTGCACGGGGTCGCCGACGTCCTCGCCGAGCGCGCCCGGGAGTACGGCAGCGACGGTCACGTCGACTGGCACGGCCACGACGAGGAGGTCCCGGGCGACGTCCGCGACGAGGAGCACACCCTGCACGACCAGGTCGTCGAGGAGATCGTCACGCACGACGACGACCAGCTCGAGGCCTACCTCGCGGGCGACGAGCCGGGCACGGCCGACCTCGAGCGGACGCTCGCGCACGAGGTCCGCGACGGCGAGGCGGTCCCCGTCCTGCTCGCGTCCGCGCTCACCGGGGTCGGGGTCGACCGCGCCCTCGACCTGGTGTGCGAGCTGGGCCCGTCGCCCGTCGACCGTCCCGCCGTCGTGCTCCTGCCCGACGCCGCGGGGCAGGACTCGCGCGCGACCACCGAGGTCGTCGCGGACCCGGGCGGGGACGCGCTCGTGCAGGTGTTCCGCACGGTCGTCGACCCGTACGTCGGGCAGGTGTCGGTGTTCAAGGTGCTCTCGGGGAGCGTGGCCAGCGGCGACCGCCTCGTCGACGTCGCGACGGGCGCCGAGGACCGCGTGCACGGCCTGTTCCGGCTGCGCGGGCGCGAGCACGTCGCCGTCGAGCGCGTGACGGCGGGTGAGGTCGCGGCGGCCGCGAAGCTCGCCGCCGCGACGACCGGCGGCCTGCTCGGCAGCCGCCGGTCGCCCGTCACCGCGCGGGCGCTGCCCGCCCGCCCGCCCGTCTACGCGCACGCGCTGCGCCCCGTCTCCCAGCCCGACGACGACAAGCTCTCCGCCTCGCTCGCCCGCCTCGTCGCCGAGGACCCGACCCTGCACGTCGACCTCACCGGCACGCAGGCCGTGCTCGGCGGGCTCGGCGACACCCACCTCGCCGTCGCGCTCGAGCGGCTCGAGCGCACGTTCGGCGTCCACGTGACCACCGAGCCCGTGCAGGTCGCGTACCGGGAGACGATCACGCGCCCGGTCGAGGCCGAGGGGCGGCTCAAGAAGCAGTCGGGCGGCCACGGGCAGTTCGCCGTCGTGCAGCTGCGCGTGTCGCCGCTGCCGCGCGGCGCCGGGTTCGAGTTTGTCAGCTCCGTCGTCGGGGGAGCGGTGCCGCGGCAGTACCTCCCCGCGGTCGAGCGCGGCGTCGTCGAGGCCATGGCGGCCGGCGGCCCCCGCGGCTACCCCGTCGGCGACGTGCGCGTCGAGGTCTACGACGGCAAGGCCCACTCCGTCGACTCCTCCGACATGGCGTTCCGCACGGCCGGGGCGACCGGGCTGCGCGAGGCGCTCGCGGCGGCCGGCACCGTCGTGCTCGAGCCGGTCTCGGCCGTGACGGTCACCGTACCGGTCGACGCTCAGGGCGACGTGCTCGGCGACCTGTCCGCCCGGCGCGGGCACATCACTGCCACGGACACCCTGCCGGACGGCCGCGTCGTCGTCGAGGCGCTCGTGCCCGAGTCCGAGCTCGTGCGGTACGTCCTCGACCTGCGCTCCCTCACCGGCGGGCGCGGGTCGTTCACCGCGCGCCCGGACCGGTACGAGGTGCTGCCCGGCGGCGTCGCGGCGTCGACCCGCTAGGAAGACGTCCGCGGTCGCCCGGCGTCCGACGACGTCCCGTCGAGGTAGCGCAGCACGGCGAGCAGGCGACGGCTGTACTCGCGCGTGGTGGGCAGGTCGAGCTTGGCGAAGATCGCGTTGACGTGCTTCTCGACCGCGGACTGCGAGAGGTGCAGCGCCGCGCCGATCCCCGCGTTGGTGAGGCCCCTGGCCATGCGCTCGAGCACCTCGCGCTCGCGCGGCGTGAGGCGCTCGAGCGGGGCCGTGCGTCGTGCGTGGTTGAGGAGCCGGCGGACGACCTCGGGGTCGACGACGTGGTCGCCCGCCGCGACGCGGTCGAGCGCGGTGAGCAGCTCGTCGACCACCATCACGCGGTCCTTGAGCAGGTACCCCGTGCCGGCGCCGTCGTGGTCGACGAGGCGCGCGGTGTGCTGCGTCTCGACGTGCTGGGAGAGCACGAGCACCCCGGTCGCAGGCCAGCGCCGCCGGATCTCGAGCGCCGCCCGCAGGCCCTCGTCGGTGTGGGTCGGCGGCATCCGCACGTCCGTGATGACGACGTCGGGGCACCCCTCGCGCTCGAGGCTCTCCAGGAGCTCGTCGGCGTCCGCGGCGACCGCCACCACCTCGACGCCCTCGTCGACGAGGAGCGCGCGCAGACCCTCGCGCAGGAGTGCGGAGTCCTCGGCGATCACGACGCGCACGGCAGCCTCGCGGTCAGCACCGTCGGCCCGCCCGGCGGGCTCACGACGTCGAGCCGGCCGCCGAGCGCCTCGACGCGCGCCCGCAGCCCCGCGAGACCGCGCCCGGCGGAGAGGTCGGCACCGCCCGCGCCGTCGTCGCGCACCTCGACGACGAGGTCGTCCACCTGGCGGGCGGTCACGACGCACGACGTCGCCCGGGCGTGCTTGCTCACGTTCGTCAGCGCCTCGGCGACGACGTAGTACGCGCACGACTCGACGGCGGGCGCCGGGCGGTCGTCGAGCCGCACGTCGACCTGCGCCGGCGGGTGGCAGCGGGACGCGAGATCGGCGAGCGCGGGCTCGAGACCGAGGGTGTCGAGCGAGGCGGGGTGGATGCGGAACGCGACCTCGCGCAGCTCGGCGACGAGCCGCTCGGTCTCCGCCCGGGCGTCGGCGAGGAGGCGCTCGCGGCGTGCGGGGTCCTGCGCGCGCCGGCCGCGGTCGATGAGCATCCCCACCGCGACCGCGTGCTGCTGGACGCCGTCGTGCAGGTCGCGCTCGATGCGGCGCCGCTCCGCCTCGACCGCGGCGGCGACCCGCGCGCGCGACGTCGTCAGCTCCTCGACCTGCAGCGCCAGCGCGTGCCGCCCGGGCCGCACCAGCAGCGCGTCGGCGAGGCGCCGCTCCACGACCGGCACGCTCCACAGCCCGACGAGGGCCAGGTACAGGAGAAGAGCGCCGAGGAGGCCGAGGACGGCGATCCCGCCCGCCGTCATCGGCTCGGCGTCCCCGGGGACGAGCCGGATGCCGAAGAGGGAGGACGCGAGGACGACGACCGCGCCGGCGATCCCGTAGAGCAGCAGCCCGAGGATGCCCGCGCACAGGACGCCGACCACGGCGTGGGCGGCGAGGTAGGCGGCGCCGGAGCGCGCGCCGTCCGTGGCGTCGCGGGTGGTCCACCCGAGCCACCGGCGCAGGCGCCGACGGTGCAGGCCGACCACGGAGACGAGGGCGGTGGGGCGCGTCGACCGGCTGCGCCGTCGTGCCGCCCCGGGAACCACGGCGAGGACCGCCTCCACCACGAGGGCGGCGAGGCCGACGGGGACCAGCCCGACCCCGACGAGCGAGCCCCCGACCGCGTGCAGCGTCGAGCGTGGCCGCGGGTTCACGCCGCCCACCCTAGCGACGCGGTGCGCCTCCCGACCCTGAGGAAACCCGCACGGTCCGGGTGCGGCCCGCCGCACGGGATGTCTGCGCTCGTCCTCGATGTGGCGCCCCGGTCCGCGTCCGTAGCGTCGCCGGCATGCACCTCCTCACCTCCCTCACCCGCGGCACGACCGCCGTCGTCCCCGGTGCCCCGGGCGCCGACGGCGGCGTCCTCTCGACGATCACCGACTGGGCCGTCGGCCTCATGGACGCGCTGGGTCCGCCGGGGGCCGGCGCCGCCGTCGCGCTGGAGAACCTGTTCCCGCCGATCCCGAGCGAGGTGATCCTCCCGCTCGCCGGGTTCACCGCCGCGCAGGGACGGTTCAGCCTGGCCGAGGCCATCGTGTGGACCACCGTCGGGTCGGTCGTCGGGGCGCTCGTCCTGTACTGGCTCGGCGCGGCGCTGGGGGCCGACCGCCTCCGGGCGGTCGCCGCCCGCCTCCCGCTCGTCCGGGTCGAGGACCTCGACAAGGGCGAGGCCTGGTTCGCGCGGTACGGGAGCGTCGCCGTCCTGGTGGGCCGGGTCGTGCCGATCGTCCGCAGCGTGATCTCCGTCCCGGCCGGGGTCGAGCGCATGCCGCTCGGCCGGTTCGTCCTTCTGACGACGCTCGGCAGCAGCGTCTGGAACACCGCGCTGGTCCTGCTCGGCCACGGGCTCGGAGCGCGGTGGCACACGATCGAGGCCGCGGTCGGGACCTACCAGAAGGGCGTCATCGTCGTCGTCGCCGCCCTCGGCCTCGCCTACCTCGTGCACGTGGTGCGACGCCGGAGGAACCGCCCCGCGGACCGGGGCCGGGCCGAGTCTTCCGCGGGCCGCCGCCGCGCGGGACAGTAGGCGGCATGAGCACCTGGGACGCGACCGACGGGGTGGTCGAGCTGCCCGACGGGCGGCGGGTACGGGCGCGCGGTCTGCGCGCCGGGCTGCCGCTGGCGAGCCAGGAGCCGCAGCTCGGCGTCTACCTGACGGGCAGGCGTCCGCCGGCGCAGGGATGGGAGTCGCGCTGGGTCCCGTGGCCGGACTTCGCCCTGCCCCGGTCCACGGCCGATGCCGTGGCCGCCCTCCGTGACGCCCATGAGCGCGCCGCCCACGAGTGCGTCGAGGTGGCGTGCGACGGCGGCAACGGCCGCACCGGGGCCGCGCTCGCGCTCCTCGCCGTCCTCAGCGGCGTGGCCCCCGACGACGCGGTCGCGTGGGTGCGCACCCACTACCGGCCGCGCGCCGTCGAGACGCCGTGGCAGCGCTGGTGGGTGCGGCGGACGGCCGCGACCCTCCAGCGGTGACCGGCCGGGATAGACCCCGCGCGCGGGTGGAATGGGGTAGAAGGAGAGCATGGAACTCGACAGCAAAGGGCTGGGGCGCCTTCGTCATGTAGCGAACGCCCGCGACGTATGGACCTCGGAGGCCGGAGACTTCACGCCGTGGCTCGCGGAGAACCTCGACGTGCTCGCCGACGAGCTCGGTATGTCCCTGGCGTTGGTCGCCACGGAAGTTCCCGTCGGGGAGTTCCGGCTGGACATCCAGGCGCAGACGCCTGACGGGGGCGTCGTGATCGTGGAGAACCAGCTGGAGAAGACCGATCACGGTCACCTTGGACAGCTGCTCGTCTACGCCTCGGGGCTCGAGGCCAGCGCAGTCGTCTGGGTGGCACCGCGGTTCCGGGATGATCATCGGAGGGCGCTGGACTGGCTCAACGAACGTACCGATACGGGCGTCGACTTCTTCGGCGTGGAAGTCTCAGTCGTGCAGATCGGCGATGGTGGTCTTCGAGCACCCGTCTTCGAGGTGGTCGCTCGCCCGAATGGTTGGCAGAAGGGCGTCAAGGAGTCTGGTCCAGGACGGTCGGGTGCCGGTGGCCAGACCACGGGAGTGAACTCGGCACGCCAAGAGTTCTTCTTGGAGGTGCTCGCGGACGTGGTGGCGGAGCGCCCGACGATCAGAATGCCGGCGCGAGGGAACCTGAACTGGCTCTCGTTTTCTTCGGGGCCCTGGGGCAACTGGGCACTTGTGGTGTCGGCCGACGGGCGTCTGCGCGTTGAGGCCTACATCGACAGCGGCGATGCCGGAGTGAACAAGGCCTTGTTCGACGAGCTCCAGAGCGACGCGACCTCATGGGAGGCTCAGACCGGCCGCCGGCTCGAGTGGGAGCGCCTCGACGACAAGCGCGCCAGTCGTGTCGCCGCCTATCACCCGGTGGTGGATATCGGAGACGAAGCCCAGCGCAGCCAGCTGAGGAGCTGGGCCGCCCGAACCGTCATCGCTCTGTACGACGCGATGAACGAACGGCTCCGCGCGCGGGCTCGCGAGCTCCGTGAAGCCGCGAAGATGCAGAGCCTCTGAATAGGCCCGCGGGCACAACCGGGCAAGGGCGGACGCAATGTCCACGCGGTAGTTCAGCGATGCCAGCCACGGCGAACGCCCGCGCCAACCCCCGATTCTCAGCGGCGCGGCACCACGATCGGCGCGCCGCCGCCCGGGTGCTCGACGACCTCGACGGGGTGGTCGTAGACGTCGCTGAGCAGCGCCTCGGTGAGCACCTCGCGCGGCGGGCCGTCCGCGACGACGCGCCCCTGGGCGAGGAGCGTCACGCGGTCGGCGTACGCCGCGGCGAGCGACAGGTCGTGCACCACGACGACGACCGCCCCGCCCGCGGCGGCGTGCGCCCGGGCGAGCTGCAGGACCATCTCCTGGTGCTTGAGGTCGAGCGCCGCGGTCGGCTCGTCGAGCAGGAGCAGCGTCGTGCGCTGCGCGAGCACGCGGGCGAGCGCGACGCGCGCCTTCTCGCCCCCGGACAGCGACGTGAAGTGCCGCTCCGCGAGGTGCTCGACGTCGGTCGCCGCCATCGCGGCGCGGACGGCGTCGTCGTCGGCCTCCTCGAGCGGCGTGCCGCGCCACGGCGAGCGCCCCATGCGCACGACGTCCACGGCCGTGAACGGGAAGCTCAGCGTCACCTGCTGGAGCAGGACGGCGCGGCGCATCGCGAGCTCGGTCGGCGTCCACGAGCCCAGCGCGCGCCCGTGCACGACGACGACCCCCGCCTCCGGGACGAGGTCGCCCGTGAGCACGCCGAGCAGCGACGACTTGCCCGCGCCGTTCGGTCCGAGCAGCGCGCGCACCTCGCCGGCGCGCACGTCGACCGACACGTCGCGCAGGATCGGCGCGCCGCCGAGCGTGAGGGACACGGCGTGCGCGGCGGTGACCACCTCGCCGGGCGTGCCGGGCCCGGGGAGGCGCGCGCGGCGTCGGGCACCGGTGACGGCGGTGCGCAGGGTGCCGAGGAACGTCGAGCCCTCGTGGCGCAGGTCGCTCATGCCCACCCTCCCTGGCGCGAGCGCGTGCGGCGCAGCAGGTAGAAGAAGAACGGTCCGCCGACGAGCGACGTGATCATGCCGAGCGGCAGCTCGACGTTCGCCACGGCGCTGCGTGCGAGGAGGTCGGCGGCGAGCAGCACGACGGCGCCGCCGAGCACCGACGCCGGGATGAGCGTGCGGTGGCTCGGCCCGCACACCATGCGCACGAGGTGCGGCACGACGAGCCCGACGAACGCGATGATCCCGGTGAACGCCGTCCCGGCGGAGACGAGCAGCGCGACGAGCACGATCGCGACCTGGCGCAGGCGCTCGACGTCGACCCCGAGGTGGCGCGCGGCCCGCTCGCCGAGCGCGAGCAGGTCCATCCGGCGGCGCACGAGCATCGCGCCCGTGACCCCGAGGACGGCGATCGGCAGCACGACCGCGACCGAGCTCCACGTCGCGCCGCCGAGCGACCCGAGCTGCCAGAACACGATCTGCTCGCGCGCCGCCGGGTCGGCGACGAACGTGAAGAACGCGAGCAGCCCGCCCGCGAACGCGTTGACCGCGATCCCGGTGAGCACGAGCGTGACGACCTCCGTGCGCCCGCCCGCGCGGGCGAGCGCGTAGACGACGAACGTCGTCACCAGGCCGCCGAGGAACGCCGCGCCCGCGACCCACGTGCCCGGGACGAGCGCGCCGGCGGTGACGATGACCGCGCACGCGCCGACGGCCGCGCCGGACGAGACGCCGATGACGCCCGGCTCGGCCAGCGGGTTGCCGAACACGCCCTGCATGAGCGCGCCCGAGCACGCGAGGGCCGCGCCGACGACGATCGCGAGCACCACGCGCGGGAACCGCACGACCCACAGCGCGTTCTCGCCCTGCGGGTGCGACGGCATCGGCCCCCAGTCGAGGCCGACGTGGTGCGCGAGCGACCCGAGCACCTCGGCGGGCGAGACCGGGACCTGCCCCGTCATCCCCGACAGCACGGTGAGCACGGCGAGCGCGACGGCGAGCCCGGTCATGAGCCAGTGCGCCGCGCGGCGGCGCTGCCGCCCGACGTCGGGGACGACGCGCGCGAGGGGCGCGCTCACGAGGTCGGCAGCTCGGGCGCGGGGACGCCGTAGAACGCCTCGACGAGCGAGGCGATCGTGGCCCCGGTGCGCGGGCCGAAGGTCAGCAGTCGCGAGCCGTCCATGTCGACGACGCGCTGCGCCTCGCCCGCGGGCGTCTGCGCGAGTCCGGGGATCGCCATCATCGCGTCGAGCCCGCCCATGGACTCCAGGCCGTCGGTCATGACGAGGTAGGCGTCGGGCGCGGCGCTGATGATCGCCTCGCTCGTCACGGGCGCGTACTCGCGGTCGAGCCCGATCGCCGTGCCGGCGTCCTCGCCGCCGATCGCGCGCACCAGGTCGTCCGCGCCCGAGCCCGGCCCGAAGAGCATCTTGATGTTCGCACCGCGCAGGTAGAGGAACGCGACGCGCGGCGTCCCGGTGTCGGTCGGGACGGCGTCGAGCGCCGCGCAGATCTGGCGGTCCGTGCGCTCGACCAGGGCCTCGCCCTCCTCGGGGACGCCGAGGGCCGTCGCGACGGCGCGGATCCGGTCGTCGACCCCGTCGAGCGTGCGCGACTCGTCGAAGTACACGACCGGGACGCCCGACTGCTCGAGCTGGCTGCGCACGTCGTCGGTGAGGATCGTCGCGTCCGTGAGGATGACCGACGGGTCCAGGCCGAGGATCGCCTCGACGTCGAGCGCGTGGCCCGCGCCCGTGACGACGGGGACGTCCGCGGCCTCGGGGAACCCGGTCGGCAGGTCGCGGCCCACGACGTTCTCGCCGAGGCCCAGGCTGTACACGATCTCGCCGAGCGTGCCGTAGAGGTCGACCGGGATGATGCGGCTGACGTCGGTGACCTCGACCTGGCGGCCGTCGACGGACTCGGCCGTCACGGGGAGCTGCGGCGCCGGGTTCTCCGCGACCGGGTGGATCGCGTCGTCGGCGAACGTGGCGGTCGTGGGGCCGGTCGGGAAGGAGGCGGGGTCGACGTCGGACCCGCCGCCGGCCGCCCGGGACTCCTCGAGCGTCGTGCACGCCGGAGCCCCGGCGGCGTCCGCGGCCGCAGTGGCCTCGGCCGACGCCGCCTCCTCCTCGGTGGCCGGCGCGCTCGGCGTCGCCGGCGGCTCGTAGGGGAGCGGCGAGCACGCCGCCACCAGCCCGAGCGCCGCCGCGCAGCCCGCCCCGGCGAGCGTCGTCACGAGCCGGCGTGCGCGCCCCGGCGGCGCGGAGGGCGACGGGTGGTGGCGCGAGGCACGGGCACGACGCATGACGAGGTCTCTCCAGCGGGACGTGGGCAGGGTGCGTCGCGGCGGACGCACCCGGCGACGTGAAGTAAGGCTAACCTGACCGGCGTGGGCCGGACCTGTGACGTGCGTCCCGACGACTCAGCAGTGGACCGCGCCGAGGTCGGCGAACATCGCGCTGTTGAGACCGAAGGCGTGCTTGGCCTCCGCGACGGTCGCGTCGAGCTCGGCGGGGGAGAGGACGAGCGCGTCGAGGCGCTCGCGGTAGACGTCCTTGAACGGCTTGGACTTGGGGATCTCGACGAACGTGTAGAACGCGAGGCCGTCGCCCGAGAGCCCGTAGTGGCGCTCGAGCATGCGCTTGACGATCTGCCCGCCGGACAGGTCGCCGAGGTAGCGCGTGTACGCGTGCGCGGCGTACGCGGGGAGCGATCCGCCGACCTCGTGCAGGCGTGCGACGTACCGCTCGGTCGCCGGGTGGACGGTGATGCGCTCCGCCCAGTCGTCCCCGACGAGGAACGCGAGGTCCTTCTCGATCTCGGGCGTGCGGGTCAGCTCGTCGAACACGAGCGTCGCGCCCTGCGTGTCCGAGCGGATCGCGGCGCTCGCGTCCTCGAGCGCGCGGTAGACCGCCCACTGCTGCGCGGCGAGGTCGGCGTACGCCGCGACGTCGAGCTGCCCGGACATGAGGCGCTCGACGAATCCCGACGTCTCCGCCCGCTCGTGCTCGGGGCGCGTGCCCTCCCGCAGCCGCTGCGACAGCGTGACGGGCCGGTCGAGGGTGCCGAGGTCGTGCGTGAGAGCGGTCACGGGGACTCCTGCGGGTGCGGCGGGACGGTCAGGACCTGACGCGTTGTCAGGACCGCGTCACGCACTGTAGCGCAGTGAGGTGAGGTTTACCTATCCCCTGTCGCGAGCGACGTCCCGGGTGCCGCCGGACTGCTCTCCGGCCGCGCCTGCGCCGGTGTCGGCGCGACGTCCTCGGGGTTCGGCAGGCGCGCGAGGAAGCGGAAGCCGACGAGGCCCGTCACGACCGCCAGCCCACCGCCGACGACGAGCGGCGTGGTGAGGTCGACGCGCGCGAGCAGCCCGCCGAGGAAGGACCCGAGCGGCATGGCGCCCCACAGGAGCGTGCGCCACGTGCCGTGGACGCGGCCGAGCAGGCGGCTCGGGATGACGGCCTGGCGCAGCGACATCACGTGCACGTTCCACACCGTCGTCGCGCCGAACGAGAGGGCGAGCCCCACGGCTGCGACCGGCACGACCGGCACGAGGCCGATCACGACGAGCATCGCGGGCGTCAGCAGGTTCGCCACAGCCATGACCGGTCCCGAGCGGAAGCGGTCCTTGAGCGGCGTCGCGACGGCGGCGGCGAGCAGCGACCCGAGGGCGCCGGCGAGCATGAAGGCGCCGAACCAGCCCTCGGGCACGCCGAGCTCGTCGAGCACGTAGAGCACGAGGGTCGCGGTCGCGGCGGAGAAGCAGATCCCGACGACCGTCGACAGGAGCCACAGCGGCCGCAGCACCGGGTGCGCCCAGATGAAGCGGAACCCGTCGGCCACCTGGCGGTACCAGCGCACCGGCGGGCCGTCGGCGGGCTGCGTGCGGTGCTCGCCCGCCGCCGCGGCCGGGAGGAAGAACGCGAGCACGAAGGCCGCGGCGTACGTCAGGGCGCCGACGCCCAGCGGCACGACCACGGCGACCGCGAACAGCGCCGAGGTCAGGGGTGCCGACAGGAAGTTCTGGACCGTGATCTCGCCCGCCTCGATGCGCGAGTTCGCGCGCGGGAGGTCGGCGGGGCGCACGATCGACGGCACGACGGCGCGGATCGCCCCGTCGTAGACCGTCTCGAACGCGCCGTACAGGAAGACGACCGCGTACAGGGACCAGATGGTCAGCGTGTCGGTCCACGCGAGCGCGACGAGCCCGAGCGCGAGCGCGGTGCGGACGCCGTTGGCCAGCGCGAGCGCGTGCCGCCGGTCGATCCGGTCGAGCAGGATCCCTGCGGGGATCGCGAGGAACAGCCACGGCAGGAGCGCCACGGCCGCGATCCCGGACACGAGGAACGGGTCGTCGGTGAGGCGCACCGCGAGCAGCGGGGCGGCCACGCGTGCGACGCCGTCCCCGAGGCTCGAGCTGAGGTTCGCCGTGAAGACGTTGGCGAACGCCCGCCCGAGGCGGGGGCGTGCCGGCCTCGCGGCTGCGGCGCTCAGCGGTGCACCGCGAGCGACGGGGCGCGGACGTCGGCGCCGACCGCACGGAGCACGAACGCCTCCGTGGCGTCGACCGCCTGGGCCTGCGCCGCCGGGTCGTCCGGGACGTGGCGGCCGGACAGGCACGCGTTGACGAGCTGCACGGTCGTGTCGATGTCCTGCGGCGGGAACTCGCCGGCGTCGATCCCGGACCGCACGATGCGTCGCAGGATCGTCTCGACGAGCTCGGCGTGCTCGCGCAGGCGCTGGCGCGTGGTGCGTGACAGCACGGTGCGCAGGTCCGGCCCGGGCGCGAGGTGGAACACGCGCTTGAGCCGGGTCTGCTGGCGGATGTAGGTGCGCAGCTGCTCGACCGGGTCCGTCACGTCGGCGAGCGCGCGCTCGAGCGTGCCGACGTACTGCTCGGTCTCGTGCGTGATGAACCCGAGGAGGAGCGCCTCCTTGTCGGGGAAGTGGTTGTACACCGCGGTGCGGCCCACGCCCGCGGCGGCGGCGATGTCGGCGAGCGAGATGGCGTCGAAGCCCCGGTCCATCATGAGGTTCGAGAGCGCCGCGAACAGCTTCTGGCGGGTCTGCGCGCGGTGCTCGTGGAGAGACCCTCCGATGATCTTGGGCATGCTGACATCATAGGAGTCTCGCGTCAGGACGTTGGTCCCCGAGGGCCGGGGCTCCACCGCGTCGGCGGCCTCTGCCAGACTCCCGTCATGGACACGACCCCGCACCCCGGCGGCACCCCGGCGACCGGCGGTGCGCCCGACTTCCCGGCCGTCCCCGCGGACACCAAGGACTGGACCTGGGTCCTCGACCGCCCGTGCCCCGAGTGCGGCTTCGTCGCCGCCGACGTCGCGCCGGACCAGGTGGGGCCGGCCGTGCGCGACGCCGTCCCGCGCTGGGTGCGCGTCCTCGCGCGCCCCGACGTCCGCGAGCGGCCGGACGCGACGACCTGGTCCCCGCTCGAGTACGCGGCCCACGTGCGCGACGTCTTCTCGGTGTTCGACGTGCGGCTCATGGCGATGGTCGAGGACGACGACCCCCTGTTCGCGAACTGGGACCAGGACGCCGCCGCGGTCGAGGGCGACTACGCGCACCAGGACCCCGCGGTGGTCGCGCGCGAGCTCGAGGTCGCGGGCGACCGGGTCGCGACCCGGTTCGACGCCGTGACCCCCGACCGGTGGGAGCGCCCGGGGCGCCGCTCGAACGGGTCGGCGTTCACGGTCCGTACGCTCGGGCAGTACTTCCTGCACGACGTCGTGCACCACCTGCACGACGTGCGCGGCTGACGGGCCCGCGTCCGGATCCACAGATTTTGTCCACAGCTGTGTGGACGACGGGGCGATTCCGCACGGCGGCCTGTGGACGGACCTGTGGTCGACGCCGACGCCCGAATGACACCGGTGCGACCCCTTGCCCTGGATCGGCACGAGGACTACAAACGTCCCTATCGGCCCGCACGGGCGCACGTGGACGACGACGTTCGGCAGCGACAGCGAGGGGTCACCCGGCCCCGTCGGCGGCGAGACCACGGTGCTCGCGAGGGCACGGTCGACCGGAGAACGGTGGACGACCCGCGGCCCCGGCCACGGGCTGCGCGCGACGGCGCAGGCTCCACCGGACCCGGAAGGCCGACCGCGATCGGTGTCGTCGAGGAGAACGGACCGGGTCCCCCGGTGCCGCGGCGACGCCGAGCCGCCTCGTCGCGAGCGGCGCCCTGGCGGGCCTCCGGCCCGACCGCCCCGGGGTGCGCGGCGACGGCGAGGCCCCTCG
The DNA here is from genome assembly GCF_001722485.1 of Cellulosimicrobium cellulans. Classification (GTDB taxonomy): domain Bacteria; phylum Actinomycetota; class Actinomycetes; order Actinomycetales; family Cellulomonadaceae; genus Cellulosimicrobium; species Cellulosimicrobium cellulans_A. The sequence goes on from NZ_LWGL01000032.1 coordinate 22,525, forward strand.
GAATCTTGCTCCGAGGGGCCTCGCAGTCATTCTCCCGCGCAGTGGTCCTACGCTCGACCCATGAGCAACCTGGACACCCGGCCCGAGGAGCGCGTGTGCTCGTCCCGCCCCGGGGAGGGCGCGGAGCACCTCGGCGCGGTGGAGGTCCTCGAGCACCGTGACGTGCCGCTCGGCGGGACGCGCGCGATGCAGGTGCGCCGCACGATCCCGCAGCGCGCGCGCTCGCTGGTGGGCGCCTGGTGCTTCCTCGACCACTACGGGCCCGACGCGCTCGCCACGATCGGCGACGGCACCGACGGGATGCAGGTCCCCCCGCACCCGCACACCGGGCTGCAGACCGTGACGTGGCTCTTCGCGGGCGAGATCCTGCACCGCGACTCCGTCGGCTCGCTGCAGACGGTGCGCCCGGGCGAGCTCAACCTCATGACGGCCGGTCGCGGCATCTCCCACTCCGAGGAGTCGCCGCGGGGCGTGCGGCCGCCGGTCCTGCACGGCGTGCAGCTGTGGGTCGCGCTGCCGGTCGACCGGCTCGCCGACCCGCCGGCGTTCGAGCACCACGAGGACCTCCCGGTCGTGGCCGCCGACGGCGCGCGCGTCCAGGTCTTCCTCGGCGCGCTGACGGTCGGCGGCACCGAGCTGCGCTCGCCCGCGACCGCGTACACACCGCTCGTCGGCGCGCAGCTCGACCTCGAGCCCGGCGCACGGGTCGTCCTCGACGTCGACCCGTCCTTCGAGCACGGCCTCCTCGTGGACGCCGGCGAGGTCCGCCTCGAGCACGAGGACGTGCCGGTCGCGTCGCTCGGGTACGTCGCGCCCGGCCGCCGCACGCTCACCGTCGAGGCGGGCCCCGACGGCCCGGCGCGCGTCGTGCTCGTGGGCGGCGCGCCGTTCGAGGAGGACATCGTCATGTGGTGGAACTTCGTGGGCCGCTCGCACGACGACGTCGCGCGCGCCCGCGAGGAGTGGCAGGCCCAGCTCGTGGTGGCGCAGGACGGCGGCGGCGCGGGCACCGGCCTCATCCCGAGGCAGGGCGGCACGCGCTACGCCGAGGACGCCTCGACCGGCCGGTACGGGGAGGTCGTCGGGTACGACGGCGGCCCGCTGCCCGCCCCCGCGCTGCCCGACGTGCGCCTGCGCCCGCGGACGCGCCCGGCGTCCCGGTAGGCCGCCGGGGCGGCGTCGGTAGACTGCCGCGCATGGCCAAGAACTCCACGACCGACTTCGTGCTGCGCCCGTTCGAGGGGCTCCCCGGCGAGACCGACTGGGTCGCGATGCGCGAGGTCGTGCCCTCGGCCACGGCGACCGCGCGCACGACCGCCGAGCACGGCGCGCGCGACGTCCTCGTCGTCACGGTGCTCCCCGCCGGGTGGGCGGCGCTGCACCGCCAGGACGGCACGGTCCTCCTCGCGCTGCAGACCCTCGCCGGCTCGGGCGACCTCAGCCGCGACCTGGCCGCCGCGCTCCTCGAGGCCCTCGACGCCGAGCCGGGCACCTCGATCGAGCTGGGGGCCCTGCCCGGCCCCGGCCCGCGCCTGCAGGACGTCCTCGACCTCGACGTGCCGTTCGACGTGACGGTGCACGAGGACTTCTCGTACTGGCTGGACCCCTCGCAGGAGGTCACGCCGGACGTGCAGGCCTCGCTCGACCAGGCGTCGGAGTCGATGGTCCCCACGGTCAAGCTCGACGCCGTCCCCTCGGCCTACTGGTGCCGCATGTCCCGCGAGTTCCTGCGCTGGGCGCGCCCGGAGGACGAGGAGTCGCTCATCGACGCGATCTCCCGCCTGCACGCGCGCCGCGAGTCGGGGCTCGCCGGCGGCAAGTTCGTCGGCGCGTTCCGCTCCAGCGGGCTGCTCGTGCCGGTGTGGGAGCTCCCGCGCGGCACGGAGGCGGACGAGCTCGAGGGCCCGGTCGCCGAGCTCGACGCGCGGCTCACCGAGGCCCTCGCGGTCACCGAGCCGCTCGACGCGAACGAGCGCCGGGCACGCGCGGGCATCGTCTCGCGCCAGGTCACGCTGCGCTGACGGAGGCTCGGGTCTCCTGACGATTCTGCGGTCATCTCTTTGCACTACTAGGCTGGCGGCGTGAACGCGGACCATCGGTCGACCGAGGTGAGAGACGAGGCAGGGCGGACGACGGCGCCTCCGTCGCCGAAGGCGTCGTCAGCGTCCGCACCCACCTACCTGACGGCGTCGGGCACGCGGGCCCGGACGCCACGACCCGTGACCGGCGAGGGGCGTGCCGGGCGGGCCGCCCGGCAGCGCGTCGCGGTGATCATCCCCGCCAAGGACGAGTCGCGGCGCATCGCCGCGACCGTCCGGGCGGCGAAGGCGATCCCGCACGTCGACCTCGTGCTCGTCGTCGACGACGGGAGCGAGGACAGCACGCAGCACGTCGCCCGCGAGGCGGGGGCCGTCGTGGTGCGGCACTCGCACAACCGCGGGAAGGCCGCGGCGATGGAGACCGGCGCCGCGGTCGTCGCGATGCGCGACGCGCCCGACCGGCCACCGCGGCTCCTGCTGTTCATCGACGGCGACCTCGGCGAGACGGCGGTCAACACCGCACCGCTCGTGCCGCCGGTGCTCGAAGGGCACGCCGACGTCGCGATCGCCCTCCTGCCCCCGCAGCCGGGCGCAGGCGGTCGCGGCATCGTCGTCGGGGCCGCGCGCCGGGCCATCCAGTCGCTGACGGGCTGGACGCCCACGCAGCCGCTGTCCGGCATGCGCTGCCTCACGCGCGAGGCGTTCGAGGCCGCGACGCCGCTCGCGCGCGGCTGGGGCGTGGAGACGGGCATGACGATCGACCTGCTCCACCAGGGGTACGTCGCCGTCGAGGTGCCGTGCGACCTGCGCCACCGGGCGTCGGGGTCGGACCTCAAGGGCCAGCTCCACCGCGCGGCGCAGTACCGCGACGTGCTCGTCGCGATCAACGCGCGCAAGATGCGGTACGCCATGGACCGGGTCCGCACCGGCCGCTAGCCGACGCGACCGGGCGCGCACCGGCACTAGCCGACGCGCACCGCGTCCGTCTGGTCATCGGTGCCGGACGCCGCGTCCTGCCCGGCCGCCGTCGGGCCGTCGGGCGGCGTGCCGTCGGCGTCCTCCTCCGGCGGTGCGGCCGCGTGCAGGGCCGCGACGGTGAGCAGCGGGACGGCGGGGATGAGCGCGATCATCGCGATCCGCACGCCGAAGTCGTTGACGAGCGACCCGGCGACGCACACGATCCACAGGGCGAGGACGGTCGGGCGCAGCAGCGGCCAGGCCTCCTCGGTGCGGGCGAACCAGCGCGGCGTGAACCGCCGCGGGGCGAAGAGCAGCAGCGCCGCCGCGACGAGCACGAGGAGCGTCAGCCACACCGGCACGCCGCCGAGCACCGACCGCAGCGCGTAGCCGGCCTTGCGCAGGAGCGTGTCCCACGCCGAGCCGTCGACGACCTGCTCGACGAACCGGCCGAGGTGGGACCGCTGGTCGGCCGGGCGCAGCCAGTCGAGCACGCCGACCGCCGCGACGGCCGCGACACCGGCGGCGGCGACGAGGACGAACCGCCGCCACGTCAGGTGCGCGCCGGACGCCGCGAGCCCGAGCACGGCGAACGCGGGCACGACGACGAGCCCGCCGCCGAGGTCCGCGCCGAGCGTCGGCCAGACGTCGACGACCATCGTCACGACGCCGATCCCGGCGACGACCGCGGCCGCGGTCCGCCGGCGTCCCCGCCGCACGAGCGCCTGGGCGAGCGCGGCGGCGAGCACGAGCGCCGCCACCGCGTACACGGAGAACGTCGGGTTGCCGAACCCGTAGAAGCGCGCGCCGAACGTGGGCGCGGAGCCGAGGGGGCTCGCGCGGTTGAGCGGCGTGCCGACGAGCGCGTCGAGAGTCAGGACGACGAACGAGATGCCCGCGACGACTCCCGGCCCGAGCCACACGGGCCGCCGCGGCGCGAGCGCCCCGAGCCCGGCGACGACCGCCGTCGCGAGGACCGTGCCGACGACCATCGCGAGCAGCGGGTCGGCGAACCGCCACCAGCCCGCGAGCGACACCACGAACGCCGCCGTCGGGACCGCGGCGACGACGAGCGCTGCGCCGCGGGCCCAGTGCTGCGCACGCACCCACCGCGCCCGCGCCCGCTCGCCGGTC
>NZ_LWGL01000319.1 GCF_001722485.1 Cellulosimicrobium cellulans
GGGTGCGCGGCGTCGCCGACGCGGCCGCCGCCGAGCTGCGCGCCGGGTGCGTCGCGCTCGAGGACCCGCCGCCGCTGTCGCTGTTCGACCACGTCTACGCGGAGCCGCACGCCCCGCTCGCGCGCGAGCGCGCCGCGTACGCGCGCTACCTCGCGGCCTTCGAGGGCGAGCCGACGGCGGAGGGGGCGGCGCGATGACGACGACCATGACGCTCGCGAAGGCGCTCGGCGCCGGGCTGCGGCGCGCGATGACGGACGACGACCGCGTCGTCGTCATGGGCGAGGACGTCGGCCGGCTCGGCGGCGTCTACCGCGTGACGGACGGCCTGCAGGCCGAGTTCGGGCCGCGCCGCGTGCTCGACACCCCGCTCGCGGAGTCGGGGATCGTCGGCACGGCGGTCGGGCTGGCGATGCGCGGGTACCGGCCCGTGTGCGAGATCCAGTTCGACGGCTTCGTGTTCGTGACGTTCGACCAGATCGTGTCCCAGCTCGCGAAGATGCACGCCCGCACCGGCGGGAACGTGCGGCTGCCGATCACGATCCGCATCCCCGTGGGCGGCGGCATCGGGGCCGCCGAGCACCACTCGGAGTCGCCCGAGGCGCTGTTCGCGCACGTCGCGGGGCTGCGGGTCGTGTCGGTCGCGAACCCCCAGGACGCGTACACCGTGCTGCGGCAGGCCGTCGCGTGCGACGACCCGGTGATCTTCTTCGAGCCCAAGCGCCGGTACCACGCGAAGGGCGAGGTCGAGGAGATCCCGCTCGCGCTCGCGCCACCGATGGACCGGGCGCACGTGGTGCGCGAGGGCCGCGACGTCACGCTCGTCACCTGGGGCGGCCTCGTCGGGACGGCGCTCGACGCCGCCGTCGCCGCGTCGGACGACGGCGTGTCCGTCGAGGTGATCGACCTGCGGTCCCTGTCGCCCATGGACCACGAGACCGTCGCGGCGTCGGTGCGCCGGACGGGGCACGTCGTCGTCGCGCACGAGGCACCGCGGCACGCCGGCCTCGGGGCCGAGATCGCCGCGACCGTGACCGACCGCTGCTTCGAGTACCTCGAAGCCGCACCGGTCCGCGTCACCGGCCACGGGATGCCGTACCCGCCGGCGCGGCTCGAGCAGCACTACCTGCCCGACCTCGACCGCATCCTCGACGGCGTCGACCGCGTGCTCGGCAGGACGCCGGCCCTCACAGGGGAGGCGGCCCGATGAGCGCGCTGCGCGAGTTCCGCCTCCCCGACCTCGGGGAGGGTCTCACCGAGTCCGACATCGTCGTCTGGCACGTCGCCGCCGGCGACCGCGTCGAGCTCAACCAGGTCATCGCCGAGGTCGAGACGGCCAAGGCGCTCGTCGACCTGCCGTCGCCGTACGCGGGCGTCGTCGCGACGCTGCACGCGCAGGAGGGCCAGACGGTCAGCGTCGGCGACCCGATCGTCACGTTCGAGGTCGACGAGCCCGCCGTGCCCGCCGCCGGGCCGGGAGCCACGCCCGTACCGCCGCCGCCGGTCGAGACCCCCGCGGCGGACCCGGCCGCGCCGTCCGCGGACGAGGCACCCGAGGCGGCCCTCGTCG
>NZ_LWGL01000320.1 GCF_001722485.1 Cellulosimicrobium cellulans
GCGCCTCCCGGCGAGGGCGCGCCGCGCGGCGCGGGCCGCGCTCCACCACGCGAACCGGTCGTTGGCGGCCAGCCGCTCGTCGTAGGCGTCGAGGAGGTCGCGGCGCCCGCCCGCGAGCGCCACGGCGCGGTGGCGGCGCAGGATCGTGCGGAGGCTCGCGGCGAGGTCGCGGTGGGACCGCGTCGTGTTGGTGGGGTGGTGCCGGTAGTCGACGAGGACGTCGTCGACGAACGCGAACGGGCCGAGCGCGGCGGCCTTGAGGACGAGGTCGAGGTCCTCGCCCTGGCGGTAGGCCGGGTCGAACCCGCCCACCGCGTCGAACGTCGCGCGACGGATCACGAGGTTGGGCAGCATGACGCCCGGGCCGCGCACGACGTCCGCCTGGTCGTGCGCCGGGCGCTGGTCGGCCGCGACGAGCTGGGTGCCGGCGGCGTCGATCGTGCGCATCCCGCAGTAGCTGACGACGGCGTCGGGCCGCGCGGCCATGACGTCGACGTGCCGCCGCAGCCGTTCGGGGTGCCACCGGTCGTCGTCGTCGAGGAAGGCGACGAGGTCGCCGGTCGTCTCGGCGACGCCCGCGTTGCGCGCCGCGGAGACCCCGGACGGCGGGCGCCGGACGAGACGCGCCCCGGGCGCGCCGGCGACGATCGCGCGCAGCGCCTCGGGCTCGGGGGAACCGTCGTCGACGACGACGAGCTCGGCCGCGGGCAGCGTCTGCGCGGCCACGGACGCGAGCGCCTCGGCGAGGAACTCCCCGCCCCGGTTGGTCGCGACGACGACCGACACCGTCAGCACCGGGTCGCCGGCGCCGGCCGGCGCGCTCGTCTCGCTCGGGTGGCTCATCGGGGCCTCTCGTCGCCGTCGCCCGGTCCCGTCCGGGCGGGGTGAAATCGGCGGAATCCTGCCGGATCCGCCGTGTCCTGGTGGACAATCTCCCACATGAGGGTCCTCCGCGTCTCGCACAGCGCCGTGGTCGACGCCTGGCGCGAGCGCGAGCGGGAGCTGCGGTCCGCGGGGGTCGACGTGCGGCTGCTGTCGGCGCGCACGTGGGACGAGGGCGGGGTCCCGGTGCGGCTCGTCCCGCGGCCCGGCGAGCCGGTGCGCGGCGTGCGGACGCTGGGCACGCACCCGGCGTTGTTCGTCTACGACCCACGGCCGCTGTGGCGGGCGCTCGGGCAGGACTGGGACGTCCTGGACGTGCACGAGGAGCCGTTCGCCCTCGCGACGGCCGAGGTCCTCCTCCTGCGCCGCCTGCGCGCTCTGCTGTCGCGCCGTCCCGCCCCGCCCTACCTGCTGTACTCCGCGCAGAACCTGCGCAAGCGCTACCCGTGGCCGTTCCGGTGGTTCGAGGCGATCGCGCTGCGCGGCGCCGCCGGGATCTCGGTGTGCAACGCCGAGGCGGGGCGCATCGTGCGCGACAAGGGCGCGCGCGGCGAGGTCGCGGTCGTCCCGCTGGGCGTCGACCCGGCGGTCTTCTCCCCCGCACCCGTGCCCGGGCCATCAGCCGGCGACGCGGCCGACGGCGACGCGGGCGCGGGCCGCGGCCGCCTGCGCGTGGGGTACGC